>NZ_JAHZBP010000004.1:0-353962 GCF_019423355.1 Butyricimonas sp. | reverse complement strand
CAATCAACTATTTTTCCTAATCACAAAAGTTGTGTCCGAAAAAAGGGTGTGCCTTTGTTGGCATCCTTTTATCATTCCCTCGCTGACTGCAATATCCGTCGAATTTGATTACGTACATTAATCTGGGCGCTATCCACCTTCGCCCGTTTGGAAGGGATAAATAGGTTCTTGTATTTAGCCTTCGTAATCTTGAATTTCATCTTCTCCATCGACCCGTAAATATCTACTCCCAATTTGAAGGGTACGGGTGATTTTAACACGGAAATATGGTAATTAAAAGTCATGTCAATCTTATGTTCTCCACCCACGGCCACCTTGTAACGATCCACCTCCACTAGGAAGGGGAACACTTCAATCATACCATCCTTGATGCGGAAGTCCACGGCCACGCTATCAATTAGATTACGCTCCTTGTTTTTAAACATCAACATTTTGGAAATCTCCGAGAACGTCTCCCCGTCCATCAACACCAAATCCTTACCATCAATGTAAGCCACAGCCCTCAAGGTCGGTAAATCAACCATCATTGTAGAATCCAGATCTGTCTCCGCCGCCATATGGAAATCTACCAGCCCATCGAAAGAGCGTAGCATCGGAACGATCGAATCCAAAGATGGCATAAAATTAATCAACGCCCCCACGTCAATATCATCCATTCGTAAATCGAAACCGGTATACGCTTTCTCTTTCCCGGAAGCCTTGTACAACATCGTGGTCTTCACATCTGCCGCCATGGAACGCATACTCAAATCCGACAACTCGATACATTGATTTTGCATCACCACTTTCCCGTGAATACTATCCAATTCCAACTTTCCATACAACACCTTCTTAATATTCGTCTCAAACGTGAAATCAACACCGGGAGGAACAACAAAAACAGACATGGTAGAGTCAGCCACGTACGTGGAATCTGCCGCCAAATCCACATCAGACAATTCATCCTCACTCAATTCCTCTTCTGTCCCCCACTTCATGTTCATTCGATTGGCAGCCCCAACTTCCATGGCTTTCATCAATTGATTGCAATTAATCATATTCGATCTCACCTTCAAATTAGCTTTCAAATCCTCCTGCCGCAAAAATGCACCCGCCAAATTGTACACTTCCCCGGTTAACAAAAGATCAGAACGTCCCATCTTCAACTTTGCACCATTCAATTTAATATGTCCGGGACTTAAAGTAATCTTCGTCCCCGGCATACGCATCCGCAGAGGAAACAAGGGGGTGTATACCCGCATATCCTTAAAGCCGACCACCCCACTGGCGAGCCATTGACGTTTATTTTTCCGGTCCGGAACTCCCGAAAGATCAAATCCGGCATTCGCCAGTCGTAAACGATTCCCTCTAGCTCTTACCCGTAAACTATCCATATTGACCTTCGCTTTTACTAACGGGAGCTTTTTATCTTCCGGAGAGGGAGCCAAGGCAAAATTAGCCGTGCTATTTCCCATCCGGAACCGCAGGGAGTCACCCATCACCAAGTCAATCCACCCGAAACGAATGTCTGCCGACATTGAGGCGACTGCCGTGGTATCCCGCAAGGGAGAAGTTTTTACCTTCACGTAAGAAGTATCCATGTGAAAGGTTAAAGCATTCTTCCACTGTATATCGACACTATCAAAACCAAAGATCCCATTCAATAGGTTCTTTTCCTGCAAGATAGTCTTATCTTCCATGTTGGTTCCGAATCCCAATATCACAGATTTTGAACGTAATCTCAAACTATCCTTTTCGCTGGCTAACAAAACATTCTTTAATTGACACCCCCCTCGAATATCCAGTTTTCCATAGTTTTTATTCTTTATGTCAGCCAATAAAACATTTCCTTTTAGCCCAGCATTCAAACTTCCCGTCAATGTCCCCCCCTCTTGTATCGGGAATATTTTGGGTAATATAGAGAAATCGACATCCGCCTTCACGCTCGCGGTAATCAAAGGATTGGAAAGTAATTGATCCACCCGGCCATTTAAATCCACATCCACATCTGTTCCCTTCACGCAAAACCGGTTTAATTTCAAAAACGAAGGTTGTTCTTTCTGTAAATCAACGACACCTTCCAAGTCAACATCCAATTTATCCAACGAATAAGGCATCCCCGCGTATTTCACGGAGCCTTCATTTATTTTGAAACGAGCATCCAACACGGGAACTCGATCCTTTCCATATTTCCCCTTCAACGTTCCCCGGCATAACACCTCTCCCGATACCGTCACGTTTTCATCATGTTTTAGTACTGTTTCCGGAACAAGGTCAAGCAGGGTTTTCAAAGAAGGAACTTTTATCCCAAAGGTCAGGTCCACGTCCAACAAACGATTCAATGTATCTGCCTGTAAATGTCCTCCTACCCCGAATTTCATTCTATTCACCCTCATAACAGCTTTATCCAACACGTAAAGCATTGAATCTCGATCCAGACGCATTCCTGTTTGTAGACCAAACCGTAAGCGTTTCACGAGTAAATTACCTTCTTGCCAGAAAAGAATATTCTTTGCTTTCACATCCAACAGCAAGTCCGCCTTCCGCTCCATAAAATTTCCATCGATTTTCAAACCGAACCCCTCCAATCGGGCATAAAGTTCATTCGCACGATCATCAAACACGAGTTTTCCTCCCTCAATACGAATGTTACGAATATCAATACTTTCAATCAATTTTTCTTGAATCGTATCCGTCTCCACCATGACCACTGAATCCTGTTCAGCAGACTCCCGCATTACATTCCAACCGGGAACCCCGTTCGTGTCAATATAAGCGTAAATCTGCGGTTCTTCCAAACGCAATTCTTTCACGATAACTTCCTTTCGAGACAGATAAGCCATCGGGTTCACGATCAGCCGACAACGCTTGAAACTCATCAATGAATCAGTAGCGGCATAAACATTCTCCTGTTTCAACGAATCCTGAAAGACTTTCGTCACCACGCTACCATTTCGCATCTCAAGCCCGAATTCCGGGAAAGTCGAGAAAAAGGTCAACTCGATCGCATCAAAATGTACTTCCGCATTCAAAAACTCATTGGCACTTTTCTCCACGATAGGAGTCAACTTCTCCGGGGTAAAAATAAAATTCAACACGATGCCTATCGAAGCACACACTAATATCACCAATACTAACAGTGAAATAAAGAAATACTTTAATAAACGCCACATCACGATGTTAGATTTAATTATCTGATTAATTTCTTAATTTATGATTTTAGATTAAGTGATTCCCTCCCGCTAACCAACATTTTTTTTATCATAAATCAAATACTTTTCTCTCACCTTCATAAACCCCGCAACCTCATCCTGCCAGCCGGCACGAATCTCTTCTTCCGTTACTCCATCCTTCAGTTGTTGCTGCACTCTATCATTTCCCACCAACTTGTTGAACAAAGCATTAAAGAAGGGTTCCGTGCCTTTATACTCTTGATAAGCCAGCAATAACCAAGCCAGATTCAGACGTTTCATCTTTAAAATAGTGTGGTATTCTCCCTGCAAATCCATGCCGTAACAAGTTTGCCCCTTGCATTTGGGCTGCATACTCATTCCCTTAATCGGGCGAGGCACGTAAGAATAGGGCATACCTTTCAAGCTCGGATGCCCGAACACCTGAAACGGACGTAGAGTCCCACGGCCCTCGTTAATCGCTGTTCCCTCAAAAAAACAAGTTGACGGGTAAAGCATGATGGAAACAGAATCCGGCAAATTCGGAGACGGGGCATAAGGTAACGCCACGGGTTGTTCCCGACTCCATCCCTCGCAAGGGATCACGGTCAGATCACAGGTCACGCTATCTTTCAACCAACCTTCCCCGTTAATCATTCCGGCATATTCACCTATCGTCATCCCGTACACGACCGGAACCGGGTGCATCCCGACAAAAGACTTAAACTCTTTTTGCAAGACCGGGCCATCCACGTAAAAAGCATTCGGATTAGGACGATCCATCACGATCAATGGAATGTTCTGTTCCGCACAAGCCTCCATCACGTAATGCAACGTGGATAGATAAGTATAGAAACGTACTCCCACGTCCTGTATATCAAAAATCATCACGTCTATTCCCGACAGATCCTCCGGCTGGGGTTTCTTTTTCTTCCCGTACAGGGACACCACCTTCAAACCACTCCCGGTATCAATATAATCCCCCACGGTCTCCCCGGCATCAGCCGTACCCCGAAATCCATGTTCGGGACAAAAAATTCGTACCACGTGAATACCTTTTTCCAACAGGAAGTCCACACTATGCACCGTGTCTACCCGGGAAGTGTGGTTTGCCACAATCCCAACCCGCTTACCCTCTACCAGACTCCGGTAAGCCTCAAACCGTTCAATCCCGTCTTGTACATTCACGGAAATAGCATCCGTACACGCGGATGCTATCACCAAAAATAATATTAAATATCTCATTGATTACTTCGTCTTCTCTTCCTTATCTTTATAATCAATCACCATGGTGTTCAGGATAGCATCTACTTGTTTCATCATATCCCGTTTCTCCTCGTTCGGATAATACACGTACCCCATCATATAGATCACTCGCTGATGTTCCTCATCCAACACCACGTTCAACTCATACGGTCCCGCCATAAAATCATTCACCACCATCCACAAGCCGCGGAATAACACGGCATAATGCCCGTTATACTTGTATTGCACGGCTGTATAAGGCACCTCCAGATCCAATGCCATATACGATCCTTCACGCGGACCGGGAATATGTTTCTTCAACTCCTCGTTCACCCGATCAAAAATAATGGCATAATTAAACTGGCTCTCATGCTCGTACTTTTCAGTAAAGAATATAATACCTTTACTGTTCTTGGTCGTTTCACTCGACATCCACACGAAATCCGTTGTATCCTTGTTCACGTAATATCCTGTAGGACAATACAACAATATATTATACTTCTTCTTGAACAAATTAAAGATCCGGGTATCCGCAGTCCGCTTATAAACCGATATTAGCCGATCACGCTCAGCCTTAGCATAGATACCAAGGATTCTTAACTTATTCTCATCAAACAACTTGAAAAACGTTTTCCTATCCGGGGCTGCAATCTTTATATACTTCTGTGTTTTGGCCCACGGGCTATCTGCATACTGCACGTAAGCAGAGTCAATAGAAGGAGAAATCACGACTTGCAACACGTTACGGTGTCCCTTCATATTCTTATCAAAATACTTCTCCGGCAGGTTAAGCACATCAAAAATCGGTTCTGCCTGTGGCAAACCATCCTGTTCCTGTCCAAAGAATTCCCGGATCGTATCACCCACGGGACCATCCCACGTGTTCTTCTCGGCAATAATCAATACCTGATTGATTTTTCCTGTCACGGCAGGCATCAGGTTCTTCGTGGCATCCTTACAAGAACCTAACATCAAAACCATCACGAAAACAAATACAATATTCTTCATAATAATAGAATTGAAAGTTGAAAATTGAAAATTGAAAATGAATCTCACTCCCAATACAATATTAATTAAACTCCTTCCTAACGATATATATAGTCGAAAATCAAAAATACAGCATAATTTTCAATCCTGCATTCTTAATTTTCAATTGCTAAAACTTACTATTGGCCTCATCCAAGATACCTTTCACCGATCCCACGATAATCTTAGCCTCAACCATCACGGGAATACGATACTCGTCATCACTTACCCACACTTTCATGTTCTCTCCCCCTTTAAACACGTCCCCGGCCACGAGCAAGGGAGAAAACACGTGACACATCCGCCGCCCGCTATCCGTTTTCACTTTCTCTTTCCCCAAGTAACGAACATATAAATCGTATACTTTATCGTCCAATAGAATACGTATCGGGATCTGGTCTCCTTTCTTATAGTTATCAAAATCCAATTCCCTTGCATACCATGCCACGGACAACATATCGTACGTGTCCGGCAACAATTTAATCGTGTCCTTACGTTGGTATTTTCCGATCCGGTGTATATCAGCATGGATCACCCCGCTATCGTAATCCCACACGTAATCGAACGTTTTATGGTAATTCCCCTCGTGCGCTTTTCTCGAAAACTCGTAAGGTTTATAGGTCATGCTATCATGATGCGATATCAACGTATCTCTCAGCTTGAACACCCAGTCCCACGAAGGATTCGAATACCCCACGGCAAATATACACTGGGCATTCGGATACTTGTCGGAAGGCTGTACGGTCATTTCCACCGAACCCGCGTTAATCCAGATAAAGCTCCAGTTGTAATAGCCCCTGTAAGTCAGTTTCTCTATCACGTTAGGCAACTTCTTCTGCGATATGGCAGGAAGGCTCACAAACAATGTAACTATCAATATAATCGTTCTCATCGATTAGTTCTATTTCTTTTTTTATCTCCTTCTGTATTCTTCTTTTTACTCGGATCTTCTCTCTTATACGTTTTACTCATGTCAAAGTCTTGCTCGACATCGAAATTCTTTTTCAATTTTATCTCCGTGGGCAAATATTTTATCTCTTCCGGCTGCAAATGTTTCAAGTAATTACCCGTGTCCCATTTCCCGTTTCCGTTCCGGTCGAGAATAGCCCGGATCATATAAGTTCCCTCTCCCAAGTAATCAAAGATGACCTTCCCATCTCCCTTGATCGTCCGTTCTTCCAGCACCTTGATCTCCTTATCGCCCTGATAAAGTTGCAAGATAATCGGGGTTGTAGCCTCCTTCACGTTCACGATAATATTCCCGTAATCCTCGATCGCTTTCGTTTTAAAATCCTTCACGAGCTTGTTGTTATACAACCCGTAAATACTATATATTCCCATCGAATCGATCAACAGCTGATATTCCGTTTCCGGCTTCCATTCTTTCTCCACGTAATACCTACGAATTTTCAGACTATCATGTTTCAAGTTAAAGTCAACCGGGGTCAAAACGGAATCCACCATTTCCAACAATTGGATATTCTTCAACCCCTCCTCCACGATCGGACGATCAAATTCCAGTGTGATATTCTTATTCAAATCCACCGTACTACCAACCCCCGCGCTAATCTCCATAAACTTAATTGCCGGAATGGAATCCTGTTCCTTCTTACGCTTACCCTTGGGCTCCGGTTTGTCCTTGTAATAGAATTTAATCGTATCCGCAAGCAACACTCGTTTACCAAGCGAATCCGTCCGCAAATAACTGGCCTCTGCCACGAGCGAATCGATCTTGTACACCAAAGAGTCCTTTATCCACAACTGAATCGTATCCCTCCCGGCAGAACGTTCCTCGATATACCAATCATCCTGATCAATCTTATCTAACAGATGTATCCCTAACAATCGTACGTTCAACTGGTTATCAGCAGGTATACTGAAAGTAAAATCCAATCGTTCCCGCTCCTTACGAGCCTCATCAACCAGATACAATTGAGTCTTTTCCTCGTCAAACATCGGGATAAACAAGTTTGTAGGTCCGAACATGGTGAAATCACGCCGGACAATCGTGTCTTTTGACACCACTTTGAACTCCATTCCCTTCTTCGTTCTCCGTCCCTCGACAACCGTCGTGTCCGGGTGAATCGTATCATAAACTGTCGTGGGGAACGATATAGTCTGAATCAAAGAATCAATGAAACCCACTTTTGTCTCTGAAGGCACAAACAAATAATTTCCTCTCGCATCATCGATTGCCATTACCCGATAGGTATCATCCTTAATATTAGTCACCCGAAACATTCCGGCACTATCCGTTTTAGCCACGTAACTCGGCAAATCGGTCAACGCCACGGAATCCGCGGTATTCTGGTAGAACATCACGGTAGCACCCAGCACGGGCAACTGCGTTTGCATATCAATAACCTGTCCCCCGAGTTCCATCGAATCCAGTTGCGGCCCCGTGGAAAACACGTACCGATAGAAACCGAGCGGGTTTCCCTCGTTATTATCCACGATCGCGTCGGCAAAGTCCAGCGTGTAAGTCGTATTCGGTTTCAAAGAATCCTGAAACGTCACCCGCACGTATTTTCCCCGCAAGCTCACCCGGGCTTTCTTCTTCATCGGGGGAGACATCACGAATTTCTTGTTAATATCCTTTAATTGAACATATTCGTTGAAATAAATATCAATCTGTTTTCCCTTGAAATTCGTTGAAAAAGATTCCGGAACCTCCTTGATAACCTGAGGGGGAGTCACGTCCTTCTCTCCTCCCTGCGGGTAACCCCTGTTTGCACAGGCATATATAATCAACGCCACGATAATAGCGACAAAACAGAATCCGTTCCAAAAAAATTTATTCATAGTCCTCAAAAATATTAACTTTACAAAACTAGGGAAAAAAAGCTAAAATCCTTTCAATTTTAGATTTAAGATTCAAGTTTTTTTAGATGCTGCCGGACTTCCCCAAACAAGCAACACTTACCCGTACTCCCTTGATTTTACTCAATTCCATCATACACGCCCGGATCGTGGCTCCACTTGTCACGACATCATCTACCAGCAACACGTGGCATCCCTCCACCCGAGTAGTATTTCCCAGCTCGAAAGCCTTGGCCACGTTATCAGCCCGTTGTCCCCGTTCCAAACCTGTTTGCGAAGGAGTGTTTACCACTCGCCTCAACACTTCCGGCTCGATCCGTCCTCCTAAAACACTTGCAATCCCCGTGCCAATCAGAAAAGCCTGATTAAAACCCCGTTTCTTCTCCCTTTCGGGATGTAGCGGCACGGGAATAATACAATCAATCCCACGAACATCTTTCATCCGCTCTCCCAACATTTTCCCGGTCCACACGCCCAATTCCCGGTTGGAACGATACTTGATGGCGTACACTAATTTATGAAAATCACTTGCCCGGTCATAACGGAACAACCAGTATAAATGCTCGATTCCCAAATCATCCGCAAGCACCTTGTCCGCCTCCTCATCAACTCCCTCGTTCAAAGGCAAACCGCTTAAACAAGCAGAACACAAAAAAAGCTCACCATCAACCAGAACATCGCCACACACCACGCACGTGCGGGGATATAACAATCTGAAAAAGCGGGAAAAAATAGAAGAAACAAACCGTGTCATTGTTTGACAAAATTATACGTGATCGTTCCCGTCTGTCGTTCCGGGGCCTTCTCGTCAACGTTAAATTCCGACTTCAAGGCTGCATCTACTGCCACCTCCCGCAAAGAATCATCTTTATTCGACTCCGCATCCACCACCTCAGCCTTAATAACCCGTCCTTGCCGGTTCACGACTACCGCTACCACGATTTTTCCACCGAATTCGCATTTATAAACAGGAATCGGCAGATAAGTCTTGTAACGCCCTTTTATATTATATGACACGCTACTTTTCCCCACGTAAACCGTGGATTGGAGTGAATCCAACATCCGTTCCTTCTTATCCCGCTGGACACGAATACTATCCTCCTTGTAATGCTTGTTTTTATTCGCCCGGTAACGTCCCCCATAATCACTATCAATCTCCTCCTGAATCTGTTCAATATACTCTTCTACTCGTTCGTGAGGCTGGGTTTCAGCATTTTTCTTCACGGCATCCTCGTTCACCGCCAACGAACGCAACATCTCGTTCACCTCCTCGTCAGCGCTTTGTTGGAGAATTTGCTCCTTCTTTTTTTGCTCCTCTTGCTTTTGCTGAACGATTTCCGGTTCCGGCATATCAATCTCGATTTCCATCCTCTGTTGCGAATCCAAACGTGAAATTCCGACACAAACCAAAAAGATAGCAAGCACGAGATGAAAAATTACCGTACCCATCACACCATGTCGGTGTTCCTTCAACCAATCCAATAGAGAATCTCTAATAGCATATATATCATTTTTCACGCTCATAACTTTACTCGAATTTAATCGCCTTCACCGGACTAATCTTGGAAATCAGCATCGTCGGGACAATCAACATTAAAACGGTTATCACGATCACTCCTACATTCAATAATATCACGTATCCGAGACTAAAATTAATTGGAACCGTGTCCATATAATACGTCACAGGATCTAGATGAATCACACGGAATATCGCCTGAATTCCTGCCAAAACAAAAGCCAGCACATTTCCCCATAACATTCCTTTAATAATCAATCCGGCCGATATGTACAGGAACAATTTTCTCAAAGAAACATTTTTGTAGCCTAACGCTTTCAATATCCCGATCAAAGTAGTCTTATCCAGAATCAAAATCAATAACCCCGACACCATATTAAAACCGGCCACCGTGACAATCAAAATCAGGATCACCCACACGTTCATGTTCAACAACGCTAACCAGTCAAAAATTTGCGGAGCCACGTCAGCAAGCGTCTGTACCTCGTAATTTCCACTCGCATCATACACGACATTTTCCACCTCCTCTACCACCTCGTTTAATCGTTCCACATTCTCCAGTTCGATAGCAATCCCGGAAACCGCCCCCGGTCCCCAATCATTCAATTTCGCCAGATGTCGTTCATCAACCAACACCATCACGTCATCATACTCCTTGAAACCCGTGTCGTAAATTCCGGCAACGGTAAACACTCTCGCTCTCGGCGGGTCCTGCACGAAATGGGCCGTGACTTTTCCACCGACACCGATTTCCAGCATATCCGACACGGATGCAGAAATTAATATTTCATTTGACGCCCGTTCCGTTTTAAAATCAGGCATTTTCCCCTCCTTCAGATTCTCCCTGAAAAAAACAACATCATACCCCACATCTACCCCTTTCAACACCACCCCGTGAATCTCCTCCTTACTCTTGAAAATTGCGGGTTTCTCAATATACCCGTACACGTTCTTCACTCCTTCCACCTCTTTCAAGCTTTTCACCAGACTCTCCGATTCACGGACCACTCCCCCCTCACTCGTCGAACCGGGGACAAAAGGCACCACGCTCAAATGAGCCGTGAAACCCGACAATTTCTCGGTGATCTCGTACTTAAACCCCGTGATAATAAACAACGACAATAACATCACGCACAACCCCAAGGCGATCCCAACAATCGCAATCTTTACGATCGGCACCGACACGGATTTCGTGCCGTCTCCTTTCAACAACCTACGCGCAATGTACCATTCCAGATTCATAACAATTGAAAATTGAAAATTGAAAATTGAAAATGACGATCACTTCAATACTCCAATTTCCCGGTTTTATCATGCAAAACTACGAAAACAAAAAGAGATTCAAAAGGGACAGCACAAGAAAGTACATTTAGACCTCCCTTTCGAATGCTACAAAAATTATCCAATACTTAAACTTGGAAATAACAGCTCGTAGAAAAAGCATACTTGTCCTGCCTAGAGAAAAACGGGTACAAATGTAATACCATCGAGACGGGTAACTTCGAATCCGGTATTCTAAAAACAGCCTGACAATCCCCTCGTTTGGCCACAATTTCAGGCAACAACCTCGGGGCAAAAGGGTAAGCATCATAAAAATACCCCACTCGCAACCAATCCGACGCTAATGATAGTTCCCGCTCTTCTCGGTTCTCCCAAGTCATGGTCACCATCCACCCATTCCGCTCCACGTGCATATTAATCGGCGGAAACAAAATACCCTCGCTAAACTTGAAAATCGAGTAATATTCAACTCCCCGTTCCCCGCAAGCCGCCGCGTTTGCCCGATGAAATTTCGCCATCCGGTCCTGCCCCACTATCCCGGGAGCCAGATCCCAAATTGGAATTCCCTTTATTTGCGCTGAAAAAAAATAACGTTTCAAGAAATTCATCTGTTTGAACGTCGCCCGTGCCTTCACTTGTTCCGGCGTCGGGATCAAAGGTTTCCCATTCTTTTTCTTTCCCGTTCTCAACCGGGGTCGATGGCTCATACATTGACACAGCATCCCATTCTTGTAATAATACGTGATCCCGTTCATCGTCCATTTTCGTCTCTTTCTCTGTTCCGGAAAAAATACATCCATCATTTCAATTTTTAAATTATTAAACAATCCATTCTCTCTTCACTACACACGACTTACACTCTCCTTGGTGATGTGCCGTACTCTCATTCATATCTCCTTTATATTAAAATACAATTTCTCCCAAAAATTCTCCCCCTCACGCCATTATTTTTCCGTTGACTTCCCGTTGACTTCCCGTTAAGTTATTAACGAGAGTACGGCACATCACCAAGGAGATATAGTCACATCACCAAGACAAAAGCACCCAATCACCCTCAATTTGTTAAATAATACTAAATATTATCCTCTCTGTGAGAAAATTTCTTAGTCCGCACATTTTATTAGAAAAAGAGATTCCTCCACAAACGATTCTTTTGAAATCCGATAGAGCTTTTAACCGATAAAATCAATTTCAGAATCAAACTAAATTAGACACTTCACGTCAAATTTAAAACGATTTCGGAATATATAATGACAATTTTTTATTAAACTCGCGTACATGCTGAGAAAAAATAGAATAAATCATATAAAGTAGTCATGCAAAATAATCTAATTGACAAAAAGATCGTTGACCAGAAACTGGCAGCCTGCGGGATCAGTGACATGGAAGATGCCACGATACGCGACATCGTGAAAGTGGTGAATATGGTGGAAGCCGAAAGCGGGGAAAAATTCATCCGTATGGAAATGGGCGTTCCCGGACTTGCCCCTTCTAAAATAGGTATCGACGCCGAGATCGAGGCGCTACGTGCCGGATGCGCTCAATTCTACCCGATGCTCGAAGGCCACAAGGAATTCAAGGAAGAAGGTTCCAAGTTCGTGAAGAACTTCGTGGACATCGACATCAAGCCGGAAGGCATCATCCCGACCGTAGGTTCCATGCAGGCCTGTTTCGCCGCCTTCATGGCAGTAACGGAATGTAAAAAAGGAAAAGACACCGTTCTTTTCATCGACCCGGGATTCCCCGTTCAAAAAACACAAATGCAAGTCATCGGAAAACCGTTCGAGTCATTTGACGTTTATAATTACAGGGGCGAAAAATTACGGGAGAAACTGGAAGAGCATCTTTCCAAGGGAAACATCGCTGCCATCCTGTACAGCAACCCGAATAACCCGGCTTGGATATGTTTCACGGACGAGGAGCTGAAAATCGTTGGGGAACTGGCCACCAAGTATGACGTGATCGTGCTGGAAGACTTGGCCTATTTTGCCATGGACTTCCGTCGGGATCTTTCCGTACCGGGTAAAGCCCCGTTCCAACCCTCAGTTGGCAAATACACGGATAACTACATCGTCATGATCTCCGGTTCCAAACTATTTAGTTACGCCGGACAACGTTTGGGAATCATGTGTATTTCAGACGCTTTATACAACCGGAAATACGACAACCTGCACGATCGTTTCGGGGGAATGGGTACCTTGGGTTACACTATCGTGAACCGGATCATCTACACGCTATCATCCGGAACCACACACTCCTGCCAGTACGCCATGGCTGCCATCTTGAAAGCCGCCAACGAGGGACGTATCAATATCCTCGACGGCGTACGGGAATACGCGGAGAGAGCCCACGCCATGAAAGAGCTGTTCACCAAATACGGTTTCGAGATCGTGTATGACCGGGATCTGGAAGAACCTATCGCTGACGGGTTCTATTTCACGATCATCTACCCGGGATTCACGGGTGGTGACCTCACGAAAGAAATTCTGTATTACGGCATATCAGCGATCCCGTTGCGTGACACGGGTTCCAAGAAACAAGGTCTCCGCGCTTGCGTTTCTCAAACCGGACTGGAACGGATGCCGGAACTGGAAGAACGTTTGAAACGATTCGCGGCAGATCACACGAAATAATTGAAAATGGAGAATTGAAAATTGAAAATGTCTTGCAAAAATCTCATTTTCAATTTTCAACTTCAAGTTTTCAATTTACTGAAATTGAATCGGGAAAAGCTCCAGTGGAATGGTCTTAACATGAAAGTAAAACAATGTTAAAATACAGGGAAACTATTTCATGATTCAATTTAAGTTTGTAATTTTATCCCGTAAATGTGTTACAAAATATAAGGCAAAAAGAGAATTTATTTATAAATCATAATCAATTCAATTATGGCAAAATTTAGAGGCGCTATCGTCGTTGACAAAGAAAAATGCAAAGGATGTAACCTTTGCGTGGTTGCGTGTCCTACCAAAACTCTTGACTTGGCGAAAGAAGTGAATGGTAAAGGATACCACTACTCCGAGATGGTAAACCCGGAAGCATGTATTGGATGTGCCAGCTGTGCGTTGGTATGCCCAGACTCGGTGATCACCGTTTACAAAATGAATGTACAATAAGAATAAAAACTACCGAAAATGGCAGAAGTAAAATTAATGAAAGGGAACGAGGTATTAGCCGAAGCTGCTATCCGTTGTGGATGTGATGCTTATTATGGTTACCCTATTACCCCGCAATCCGAAGTCATGGAGACTCTCATGTTACGCAAACCGTGGGAGGAAACAGGAATGGTCGTATTGCAGGCCGAAAGTGAATTGGCCTCTATCAACATGGTATACGGTGCCGCTGCTTGCGGTAAAAAGGCAATGACATCATCATCTAGCCCCGGTATCTCGTTGATGCAAGAAGGTTTAACCTACTTGGCAGGAGCAGAACTTCCCTGCTTGGTGATCGATGTAGTACGTGGAGGTCCAGGATTGGGAACCATCCAACCGGCACAAAGTGACTATTTCCAAGCAACCAAAGGTGGTGGTCATGGTGACTATCACTTGATCGTACTTGCTCCCGCTTCCGTTCAAGAAATGAACGATTTCGTAGGACTTGGTTTTGACTTGGCATTCAAATATCGTAACCCGGCCATGATCCTTGCCGATGGTGTTATCGGACAGATGATGGAAAAAGTTCAATTGAGCGAATATAAACCCCGCTGGACACAAGAAGAAATCGACAAGATGTCTGATAGCTGGGCTTTAACCGGTAAGAAAGCACACCGTTCTCACAACACGGTAACTTCATTGGAACTGGACTCTTACAAACAAGAGGTTTTCAACCACAAACTTCAAGAGAAATACAAAGCGATGGAAGAAAACGACGTTCTTTTCGAAGAAATTCAATGTGAAGACGCGGAATACATATTTGTGGCTTATGGATCAGCATCTCGTATTTGCCAAAAAGCAGTACAACTATGCCGTGAAAAAGGAATCAAAGTAGGTATCCTTCGCCCGATTACCCTTTATCCTTTCCCGAAGAAAGAAATTGCACGCTTGTCTAAACAAGTTAAGGGTATCTTGACAGTAGAAATGAGTGCCGGTCAAATGGTAGAAGACGTTCGTTTGAACGTGGCCAATAACATCCCGGTAGAACACTTCGGACGTTTCGGAGGAGTAATCCCGACACCGGAAGAGATCGTTGAAGCACTTGAAAAACAAATTATAGGAGCATAAGCTATGTCAGTAGAATTAAAAGATATAATAAAAGAGGAGAATATTGTTTACAAGAAAACTCCCGTGCTTACCGATAACGTGATGCACTACTGTCCGGGATGTTCCCATGGCGTGGTTCACAAAATTATCGCGGAAGTGATTGAAGAAATGGGTATCCAAGACAAAACCATCGGTGTTTCTCCGGTAGGATGTTCCGTACTCGCTTACAACTATTTGGATATTGATTGGGCAGAGGCAGCACACGGACGTGCACCGGCCGTTGCAACCGGTATCAGCCGTATTCATCCCGATCGTTACGTGTTCACCTATCAAGGTGATGGAGACTTGGCATCTATCGGATGCGGGGAAATCATGCACGCTTGTAACCGTGGTGAAAACATCGTGGTAATCTTTATCAACAACGCAATCTACGGTATGACCGGAGGACAGATGGCACCTACCACCCTTTTGGGACAGGTAACCGCTACCACTCCTTACGGACGTGACGCTAAATTGAACGGATTCCCGATGAAATTAACTGAATTACTTGCACAATTGGATGGAACTTGTTACGTAACCCGTCAGTCAGTTCACACCCCGGCTAACGTGCGTAAAGCAAAAGCCGCTATCCGCAAGGCATTCGAGAACACCCGGAAAGACAAAGGAACTTCTTTCGTGGAAATCGTTAGTACATGTAACTCCGGTTGGAAAGTAACCCCGGTAGAAGCCAACAAATGGATGGTAGACAACATGTTCCCGAAATACCCGTTAGGAGACATCAAAGACATTTAATCAGTTCATAAAGTTCATAAAGTCCATAAGGTCCATAAAGTCTCTGTACTTACCTTATAAACTTTACAACTTTATAAACCTTATAAACTCTAAAATTATGACAGAAGAAATCATTATAGCAGGATTCGGTGGACAAGGAGTTCTTTCTATGGGAAAGATTCTTGCTTACTCCGGAATTATGCAAGATCAGGAAGTTGCTTGGATGCCTTCTTACGGTCCTGAAATGCGTGGTGGTACTGCCAACGTGACCGTTATCCTGAGCGACGAGCGTATCAGCTCCCCGATCTTAACGAAATACGATACCGCTATCGTCTTGAACCAACAATCTATGGACAAGTTCGAAAGCATGGTAAAACCGGGTGGTACCTTAATCTATGACCCGAACGGTATCACTCACGAACCGACGAGAAAAGACATCAATATCTACAAGATCGAGGGAACCGCCATTGCCGCAGAGCAAGGTAACCCGAAAGTGTTCAACATGATCGTTCTTGGTGGATTCTTGAAGGTAAAACCGATCGTGAAACTTGACAACGTGGAAAAAGGTTTGCAAAAATCTTTACCCCCTCGTCATCACAAGATGATCCCGATGAACATCGAGGCCATCCAGACCGGAATGAACAGCGTTGAAGTTGTTAACCAACTATAAAAGTAAATAACCCCGCCGGAAGGCGGGGTTATTCGTTTATTTACCCAGCACTTTCTTTAGAATCTCCCCCGCATCAACCATTCCCCCGACCATTCGTGAAACCACGACACCATTGGGATCAATTAATACCTTCGTCGGAAACGAGGAAATATTAAATAAACGTACCACGTCATACTCGTCCCGTCCCTCGTTATTCAATATTTGAGTCCACGTCATTCCATCCTCTTTAACTGCCGTCTTCCAAAGCTTCCGGGCCTCGTTCAAATCTTTCACGTTCTCTTGCGCCACGTTGATAAAAACGACCTGTTTCTTGTACTTTTCATACAACTCTTTCAAATGAGGATGCGATGCCCGGCAAGGTCCGCACCAGCTTCCCCAGAAATCCAGCAACACGTACTTTCCCCGTAACTTTTCAAGAGACACCGTTTTCCCATTCATATCTTTCTTCACGAAATTCTTTGCCGATTGCCCCGTTCTCGAATCCTTACTCCGCTCCAGACGCTGCGCAATCACCCGCCCGTAGGGACTTACTTTCAAGTTTGCGGGGAAACGGTTATAAATATCTTCGGCCTCGTTCTCGTCAAACCAGATGTAATGTTCCCACAACTCCATCACCGAGATAAAACTATTCGGATTCTCCCGGATAAATGCCATGACCCGACGTTTCCCCGCATCCCATGACGCTTGGAACTCGTCCGGGTAATCCCGAATATCACCACCACGAATAATATTATCCATCACCAGTTGGTTATAATCCCGCTCGTCTGCCTCCAACAGATCATAATTCAGACGAACAAAATCATGAGAAATCGATCCCCCTCTTTGCCATTCCAACTCGGCAACCTTCCCTTTCTCCGCGTTAACCTTCACCACGGCAGCCTCTCCCGGAACAACGATAAAGTTAAAATGAGGATAATAATCATTCCCTCTTGCCGTGGGACAAGCTAGTTCTTCACACAACAAACGTACACTCGCGGCCACCGTGTCCCGTCCCGCAAGGCTAATATCTATCATGTGATTATCGAACTCGTAATCTTCCCGTTCAAACTTTCCACGCAAGAAGTAAGAAACCGTCACTTTCCCTTTTTTCACCCCATCTATGGAGGCCCGCAGGCGGTATTCCTTCTTTCCCTCAAGATTCAACAGCGTCATATAAAGCACTCGCCGATTCGTATTTTCAAACTCATCCAAATGATCCCGGAGTAACCCAGCTGCCAAAGTCTTTATAGCATCATTCTCTTCTTGCAAGGCCCCCAAACTAAGTAATATGGAAAAACGATCCTTAGATTCCAGCGAGGCAAATTTTTCCCGGCAAATATCCAGATAAGCCTTCAAATCACCTTCCCAACGTACCCTCGCAATCTCATCCAGTTCAGACATACAACCGGGATTCGCCAGAGCGGCCTTCTGAATCTTTGTTTCCAAATCCTGCAAAGCCTTTAAGTTTTCTCCCGTATCCGGAACTCCCTTCGCCATCACGAAAGGGATCATCTCTTGCCGTAGCCAATTATACAACAAAGACTCAACAACCTCTTGTCCATTTAACTTGATAAAACGGTCTTTGTTAGCAAACACGTAATCGGCCTTCGGATCCT
The DNA here is from genome assembly GCF_019423355.1 of Butyricimonas sp. Classification (NCBI taxonomy): domain Bacteria; kingdom Pseudomonadati; phylum Bacteroidota; class Bacteroidia; order Bacteroidales; family Odoribacteraceae; genus Butyricimonas; species Butyricimonas sp. Next base: position 335,690 of record NZ_JAHZBP010000004.1, on the reverse strand, counting down.
TGTAACTCAACGTATAACGGGTATAAAGAAAGAAGTTTTCCGGTTTCACCCTCTTCTTATCCGACAGTTTATCAAAATACTCTTGCACGACCTTTCCCCCGATCTCCCCGTTTCCCGATTCCATTTGCAACAGGGCATACTCGTTCACTAATTCCGGGGTGCGTTCCCCCTTCTCGTAACGACGAGTCAAACCTTCGGGCGACCACTTGGGATCAATTCCTTTCCGAATCTTATCGACGAACTCGTCTGCCGGACGGGCTCCTGCCGTCCGGTAAACTTCCGTCCCATCCGCCCGTAACACCACGAATGTCGGGTAAGCCTTCACTTGATACTTCTTAGCTAACTCCACCCCTTCACCCTTCTCTGCGTCCACTTTCAGATTCACGAACGCACGGTTAAAATACTCCCCCACCTGATCTTGGGTAAATACCTCCGAAGACATCATCTTACACGGTCCACACCATGTCGTGTAGAAGTCTATGAATATCATCTTCTTCTCTTTCTCCGCGACAGCCTGCGCCTCCTGCATCGTCAACGACTTAAAATCAACCCCCTGAGCAAAAGATGACAGCGGTAAAACTACCGCTATCATCCAGTATAATATTAAATTTATCTTCATATTTATTGTGCACTATTTTTCCACTCCATGTCCTTCACTTTCACTAACCCTGTCCAGCAACATCTTTCATCCGGTTTCAACTCAAACTTATTTTGATCGGTTCCCAGCACATATTTTTGTAACGTTCCTCCCGTCGTACTGTTATAAGTTGCAATATAAAGATCATTATAATCTCCATATCCCGATTTCACATCAAACTTCATCATCGAAACTTCATCCGGTAAATCCATGGAATACAACTTCTCGTAGCCTACTTTATAATCATAAGCATACAGGGTCTTTCCCACCACATATAAAAGGAGCGAACGATTGGATGCAAAAGCATAAAATTCAGCTTTATCAATATCCGTGGCAAGCGAACTCTTTACCTCGTAACCCGCACGTTTTTGTGCAGAACTACCGTAAGCATAGAACTTATAGATGAAGTACTTGCCCGTTCCCGCATCCTTCATCAACGTGAACGAATTTCCCCGGCTACCACCTTCCGTGTCCATCGTGTTCTCCCCGTAAACCAAAGTCCGTCCTTCCGGCTGAATCCACGGGAACGCCTCACCACTATTATCAAGCAATGCCGTTGAGGTCGAACCGGAAGACGTGAATCTCAAGAAACGGCCATTGTCCGTATCATAAAGTACTCCCCCGGAAACATACCCTAAAGAGGCAAAGATGTACGGATAAGCCTTAAACAACTTTTCTGGAGCATCAGCCGTACGGTTCAAAGGATTAGCATAGTCACCACCACTCAAAAGGGATGATATATTAAACACGAAACCTTCAGCACAAGCCACCGATCTACTTGTGTTCATCGAACCTCCCGTTCTTTGGGAGAGCAAATGTACCGGATTCAATTGCTCCGGAATATCAAGATACGAGTAAACCATCGTTTCGAAAACATTCGTCAGCTCTCCCTCAAAGGTTGATGTATTCACGTAATAAGAACGGTCTTCCGTGGCAATCCACAACTTCTCGTAAGGAGCCAAGTAACTCGCGTATGGACTTCCCGTGTACATGATACTTTTCGGACCTTTCAGCCTAGGCAATCCGTTATTTGACAACAAATTATTTATCACGATCGTATCATTCGGCATGGCAATCATATCGACATTTACATATCCTTCGGCATCTTCACCAATCAATAACCACCCCAATCCGACTTCTGTCCGAACTGTGAGCGAGGTGTAGTTCATCCATAACAATCCGGTCTGCTTATCCCTCACTTTCAAATACAGGGTATAAGTTCCTGGCTCCAACTCCACGAAGTATTTCAAGTTGCGTTCCGTACCGATCACCTCACGGGTCTCTTCAGAACCCGAAATTCCCGATACCACGATCCACTCGTAACCATAACGATCCAAACTCAAACTATCCTGCGTGAACTTTAGTTCCGGTGTAATTTTCAACGTGTCCTTTTTGAATATCAGGTTATACGATGTCCCTAGGCCATCCACCTCAACCTCGTTCACGTCCTTGTAGTCGTAAGACCCCTTGTCATCATAACAGGCCACCGACAAACAGATGAACACGCTTGTTAAAAAGAATACTATATTTCGTTTCATAATTATCAGATTTACATTGTTCAACCATTATTGTTCCGGAATCCAAGGTTGTCCCACGACCGTTTTCCACGATACCCCCATGAACCACATGGCACGTCCGTCATCCTCCAGCACGGGAGTTCCCTTGTCGTAAAGATCCTGCAAATAATTCACGAAATAATCCTTTATCATCGTCCGCTTCGCATTAGGCATCGTAGCCTCCGATTCGAAATCTTCATAAGTCAAATTAAATTTCTCACACATCAACTCATACTTCTTTCTCGTGAAAGCTCCCCATAAACCTCCTTCAGCCTCTCCTACAGCGTAATCTTTTGCCGGAATCCAACGAGCCGGACGTACAAGAAAATCATTCATGGTAACCTTATGTATGGATGCGTCAAAATCATTGCCCCCGTCGCTGGACCACAAACCATCAAGTTTCCCCCATTGGTTAATTCCAATTCCAAAATCATCAGTAGGTTCCAACTTCAACCCCAACACACGTTCTTCCGTTTGGATACTCACATCCCGTTTCAAACGAACCATCACATCGGCATAATGAACTCCTGCCTTCACCACTTGGAACTCGTCAAAAGGCTCGTAATTTATACCTTCCACGGCGGTAGTTGAATCTTTGTCCACAACTACCCGGAAAGTCCTATCGTAATCCTTTATCCTCCCGGTGGTCATCACCCGCAATTTAACATCGTAATAATCACCCGAAACATTCGCAAATGCCACCGGGGTAGAAGAATGGCTGGCCCAAATCGTAGTATCACCGTGTGCCGCACCGTATTGCACGTAAAAATAAACGCCTTCCTGCCCGTCATAGTCTTTAACCTCTTTTTCACAACTCGCCACGCAAAAAGCCATCCAGACGAGAGCGATCATATATAATATCTTTTTCATAGCCATAACTTATTCTTGTGAAACATTATCCTGTGACTCTGCCCGTTGGCTCGTTTCGCTGTCCGGCAACGGGAACACGTAATCTGTTAATTGCACGTTCATCGTGCCACTCGCTGTTGCCCCGTCAGGGATCGTCTGCAACCCGTTCCGTTTGTAATAGAAGAATAGCTGACCTTCTCCTACAAATTCTCTCACGTATTCAGCCCGAATCAAACTCTTCATCTCTTCTGCAGTGGATGCGCTCTGATTCACGCAATTTCGGGAAAAACGTAACGGATTAAAATACTTCTCAAGAGCCGTCGGAACGTCCGTCTCACACTCCGCCGCGATCAGGTATAACTCGCTGACACGCACTAACGGGATCATATAGCGATAATGATACGCCGAATCGGCCTCCGTTTCGTCAATATATTTATTCAAATAAGTCACCTCCTTACTATTGGATATGGTAGATGCCCACATCCGGTAGCGATAATCATCCTTATCGTCGTATGTCGTATTTACCCGCCCCGACGTGAGATTTCCGGCCATGGTCAATATTTTAGCCACGGATAAAGTGGGATCAAAGAACTCCTTATACACCTTACTCTCGCGAGAAGTATTATAAAGCGAGAACAGCACTTCCGGAGAGAACACCCCGTCCGGCAAATTCTTCGCCATGTAGTCGGCATCAACCAACGGGAATAAAGGTTTATCCTCGTTACTCACCTTCTCGATCACGGTCCGGGCGCACTCTCCGGCCCTCTGCGTGTTTCCCATCCATAGATAAGCCCTCGCCATCAGAGCGTTCACGGCAAAGTAGTTCATCCGGTATTGTCTATAATACAAATCACTGGAATTCATCCCCGGATCATAATTTCTCGGTCCGTCCGTGATCACCGGATCCACCGTTGAAAGTAAAGAAGATGCCGATTCCAGATCCTTGATAATGTAATACATCACGCTATCAGCCGATAACAAAGGCTGCACCACCCGGTCCGCCCGGGTCATGTAAGGAATACATTTCACTCCTTTATTCTCCTCCGTGTAAATAGGTCCGAACATACGTAACAAATCAAGGTGCATCATGGCCCGCAGTCCAAGAGCTTCCCCCTTGATCAAACGATAATATTGGTCCGGCAAAACAGCATTCCCTTCCCCGCAATGTTCAAGAATCGCGTTGCAATTCGCGATCATCGAGTACAACCCGGACCAAACCTTATCCAAGGTACTCTTGAAATCCTTCTGCGCGTACGAATAGTTGGCATAAACCGAGTAGTTATGCTCTTGAAATTTACAGTTATAATATTGTGCCATCACGTCAATCATTCCCATTGACAAATTGGCCCCGTACAAACTCGGGGTATTCATTTCCGAATACACGCCATTCAAAGCTGCAAGAAAACCTTCCCTGTCTTTGAACAAAGAATTATCCATTATTCTATCGTCAGGGTCAACTTCCAACCATGAATTACAGGACACGAATAACAGCATCACGCTTGCAATCAGTCCTAATTTTATATTTCTAATCATATTCATAAACTAATTCCTTTAAGTCATTAAAACGTTAATCCCAGAGAAAATGCCACCGTGCGAGCAAACGGGTAATCCAATCCACGTTCATTCTTCACCGTGGATATACGGAAAATATCATTCATATAGCCCCGGATCGTCATCGATGAGGCCCCGATATGATGTAACCATCTAGCCTGAGTTTCATATCCCAAAGAGATGGATTCCCCGCTCAGCGTATTTTCGTCGGCAACGAAACGAGAAGACATCGGGGTCTTTTCCGTCAACGAAATAGCCTTATACTTGCTCACGTCTCCCGGTTTCTGCCAACGATCGTATAGCGCCCGTTTGTCCTGATTGTATTGCAAGGCATTCTGCGAAATATTCTCCACCTTATTATACAACGTGGACAAGAATATCTGGCCTCCCAAGCGATAGCGCAAATTGACAGATGCCGTAAATCCCTTGTAATAGAAAGAAGTACCGATAACTCCCTCGACCTTCGGGTCCGAGTTCCCGACAACTACCTCATCGGCATAGTCATGCACGAACGTTTGCGTGCCATCCTTCTTGATGAAGATCTCCCGTCCTGAGGCCGGATCAATTCCCGCGGAACGTACTGCCCACAAATCGGAAGGACTTCCCCCGTCATAATATCTTACTAAATTAGAACTTCTGTTATCCGAATTAAACTTATCCAGTGCATTCCCGATATTCCGGTATTCATACGTGATATGACGAGCGTTGAAATTAAAGTTCCAACTTATGCCCTCTCTTTGCAGGATCATATAATTCAACGTGGCCGTCACCCCTTGAGAAACCTGTTTACCCAGATTCATGGGTACAGTAGAGGTTCCCGTGGAAGTCGGGGTCTGGACGTAAACCAGTAACGGGTCGGTGTTCTTAAAGAAATAATCGACGGTGATCTTCAAATGATTATTCAGAAAAGCCAAGTCGATACCATAGTTCTGATCAATCGTTTTCTGCCAGTCCAAGTTGTTATTTCCCCAAGTCGAAACAATCGCACTAACCCCAAAAGGATTCGGGAAATCGGTCGCATACTTGTACACATTCATGGAAATATAGGCATCAAAATTCTGGTTACCGGGATTACCGACAGAGAAGCGCAGTTTCAAATAATTCAACCAGTTCTGATTCTGAAAAAACCTTTCCTTGTGAACATTCCATCCGATTCCGACCGCCCATGTCGTTGTGAATTGCTGGGACAAACCGAACACGGAAGAACCGTCCGAACGAAGATTTACATCCAACAGGTACCGATCGTCATAAGCATAACCCGCATTCAGGTAATAACTAACGGAACGTTTCTCGCTCGTGGAGTAAGAAGGTTTTGCCCCACTAGGATAACCCGTTGAAAACGACGGATTCGAATAACGGTCATCGATAAAACCGATCGTCTCGTAACCACTGGTTTGCAATTTACTAGAGGCCAAACGAATTCCACCCACGGCATTCACCATGTGTACTTCATTAAACAACTTGGCATACGTCACGTTAAAATCCCCGTCATAACTTAAATTCTCTTCCCTCGTTTCCCGATAAGAGCCTCGTTCGGTTGATGCAGCTTCCGCAAAATCCGATGACTTGGGTGATTTAAAAATTTCGCCTTGAGCCGATGACTTTGAAATACTGAAACGTCCCTTTGCCCGCAAACCGTCCATCACCTGCCAGTCAATCTCGAAATTATTCCTGAAACCAAAAGAAGTGGTCTCGTCAAAACTTCCTTGATTCATATCAAACAGCGGGTTATATGTATTTAAATCCTTCAAGTAAGTCGGAGAATCAGAATCCGAATCCCAATACTGTTCCAGCACCTGTTCCACCACACCGAACTCGTTCTTTTTCCGGTGGTAAGGATTGGATTGGGAGAATTTCGAGAAAGCCACCTTCTCCCGGGAAGACATCGTGTAATCCAAGTTCAAGTAATTCTTGAAAGACAACGTTTTATACCGATATAGCAACTGCACGTTACCATTTATCACATCCCGGTCGGAACCTTTCATCACACCTTGCGTCTTATTATAACTGAACCCCAAACCGTAACGCATCCGGTCGTCTCCACCTTCGGCAAAAAGATTATGACTGTGGGAAACAGCAAAACGCAAAGGCTCGCTCATCCAGTAAGTGTCCACTCCTCTGGTAACCTCCGCCAAACGCTGGTAGTACAACCGTTGTTTACTCTCCGATTCAACTTCTCCATTCTCATCCAAATCGCCATAATAACCGGCCAATCGCTCAAACTCCAACTTTTCGGACGAATTCATCAAGTTATAATCCGACAAATCGGCAAAAGAAAGATTCATATTCCCGCTATATGACAACCTCAACGTTCCCGGAGCCGGAGCCTTCGTCTCGACCACAACCACCCCGTTAGCCGCCTTCGAACCATAAATAGCCGTGGCCGCCGCATCTTTCAGGACCGTGATGTTTTGCACCCGATCCATGCTCAAGTCACTAATCGTCTGTAACGTTGTTTCGAACCCGTCCAAAATGAACAAGGGTTGATTCGGGTCTATCTCGTACTCCTGTGTCAAGCCGATCACGCTGGTCTTACCTCGCACGTTAATATCCGGCAAGCGGTTCGGGTCCGATCCGAACTGATTGTTCTCCATGATGGCAAAAGAAGGGTCCATCGTCTTCAGACTCTGCAACACGTTCGTGTTACCGATGGTTTTCAATTCCTTAGCCGTATAGGTTGTCGATGATCCTGTAAAACTCTCTTTTTTACGAGAATAGATACCCGTAACCACCACCTCATCCATCTCCTGCACGTCATCTTTCAAAACAATGGTCCACTCTCCTTTCGGGATGCTCTTATAAGGAATTGTTTGAGATACCATCCCGATAAACGAGAACACCAGTTCGGCATTCGTCGTGTCGGTGACCACGATCGAAAAATCACCCTCAACCCCGGTTGTTACCCCCAAGGTCGTACCCTTTATCAAAACAGTAACTCCCGGCAGGGCTTGTCTTTTCTCGTCCACCACTTTTCCTTTCACGGTCACGGGCTTTTTCTCCGTCTCGCGAACCGATTGTTCCGTCTTCGCCTTGATCACAACTATATTATCCTCGATATAAAAATCAAGAGATGTCCCTTCCAAGCATTTCGCCAAAATCTGCCTTATATCAGAAGACGTGACATTCACGGAAATCTTCCCCACACTTTTCACCACCTGATCATTGTACACGAACGTGTACCCCATTTTCTGTTTAATTTCGTTAAAAGCAACTTGTAATTCCACGTTGTCCAGTTTAATCGTCGTTCGTTGACCCAGCGCCGTGGCCGTAAACGAGACAAACGTCATCAACAGGCACAACATTGTCAGCCTCATCATCAACAAAAAATTCCCATGGGCTCGCCTAAAAAACCCACTCGTTCTGATTTTTTTCATAACTTTGTATCATTAAAATTTCACATTGTGCCTCAGGCACCTTACTTAAACGGGGGATGGTCCAGATCTCCCGTTTTTCTATTTTACAGTCACCGTATGGCCATCCACGGAGATAGTCACCATACCTGTTCGTTCAATTAATCTCAATACTTTATTAAAATCATCAAATCGTTGCATCTCGATCGTGAAACACTCGTCCATCACTGCCGGATTCTCGAAAATAACCTGCACATCATACCAGCGAGATAGTTCCTCCATGATATTTTTCAAGGAAACATGAACAAAATGGAATTTTCCCTCATGCCATGCCACGTAAGGAGCCACATCCACGTCAAGCACTTCAAGATCATTTGTACCCGGAGCCTCAAAGGCTTGTTGACCCGGTTTCAACAGCACCGTGTTATCCGCCCCTTTCACCTGCACACGTCCTTTCACCAGCGTTGTCGCCCGAGAAGACTCGCCATACGCCCGGAGATTAAACTCGGTTCCGAGTACCCGAACCACGTAGTCTTTCTCCACCTCCACGATAAAAGGTTTCGCCTCGTCATGTTTCACGTCAAAATAAAGCTCCCCCTTCGCGTACACTTTCCGTTCCTTCCCTGTAAACACGGTCGGGAAACGAAGAGACGATTCCGCATTTAACCATACCACCGTTCCGTCAGGCAGCACGACTTTATACTCTCCCCCTCTCGGAATCCGGATTTCGCTGTATTGGGCCGCACTTATTTTAGCACTATCACTTTTGTAGGTCAACGTCCCTCGTTCATTCACGAATCGGCCACCTTCAAACAACTGTAAGTCACAAATACTGTCTTTACCCAAATCGACCACTTTGCCATCAGGTAAATAAAGCTGTGCCGTTGATACTCCCGGAACAATTCGCTCTTGCCGTAGCTCCGGCACTCCCGGTTCTACCTGCCGTATATTCAAGTACATTATCCCGATCAAAAGAGGAACCATTAATGAAGCTGCCACCGCCCAGCGACGCATCACAAGACGACGACGCAACCCGGTAGCCCGTTCCAAACGGAGCCACGTTTTCTCCCTCCCTTTATCCAGTCGATCAAAATAGAACGACTTTTCCAGCATATTCTCCTTGTTGCAAATTTTCTCGAACAATTCCCTATGCCTTCCTTCACGTAACCAAGATTCGAGCATTTCCCGTTCAGACACGGAGATTTCCCCACGTAAAAAACGATAAATAACAAGCTCTATCCTAGGATCAATTTTCTCCATTTTTCAAAAATTTCCCCTAAAACGTGAACACCTCCCCACAGGGTGACACCCTTTGTAAAAAAAAATTCTTTAAACGCCCAAAAGAAGTAATAACAACCACTGAATACCCTTCAACCGTTCCCGCAACACCCTGTAAGCACGCAATTTAATCGTCTTCACCGTGTTCACGGAAACCCCTAACTCTTTCGCAATTTCAGGATTGGAAAGGCCCTCCATCGTCAGAATCACGACCCGACGGGATCGCTCCGACAAATCCTTTATCGCATCGTACACCATCGCATGAACTTCCTCTTCAAGAATAAATTCTTCCTCTCCCTCTTCCGTGAGCCACAGGATTAATTCCGGCTCATTGCGACGTTGCACTTTTTGGTGACGCAGGTAATCCAAACAAGCATTTCTGACACTCATATACAGGAAACTTTTAATTGCCGCAACAAAATAAAAGTCCGCCCGTTTCTCCCACACCTTCAGGAAAGCATCTTGCACGAAATCTTCAACAATCTCATCGTCCTCGATATACTGGAAACCGTACGACTTCACGGGGAGATAGTATCGATCAAAAATCTCCTTGAAAATCACACCATTTCCAGCACGGAACTTTTTTATTAAAACATCCTCTGATTTCGTCAAAACAATAAGTACTAATTATAAGAAACACTTACTTTAGATGATTTCAAAGTTAATCTTTTCTTTCTTTAGATACAACCCCCTTAACAATTTTAATGACACTATCTTGCTCTGGGAGGGCAAAATGTGCTGAAGAACATAATCCGCACAGACATAACCCGGTTTCCGAAAACCAGCTATTAAACTTGACTATTTATAATTAACCATGTCCCTAGTAACATAGGAAATATAAGGTAAAAAACAGGGATCAAGTTCAAAACAATTCGTTTTATTTTTTCAATGGTTTGTATGTTACTGGTCTCCCTTCACGTATTATTTCGCCATATCGTGGTATGTATTGAATCTCTAAAGAATCACTATTCAAATTTAAAATCTCATATATCAGTGTTGGATTTTTTGGTTCTCTACTTTTTTCCCCATCTTCTACGACAATATACTTGTATTCACCTCTTCTCAATGCTCGAACTTCCCTAGGATTGAATATCTTGACTAGCGTATCTGATAAATAATAAGATGCTATAGAGACCGTCGTGTCGTATCCTTGAATAAATTTAGTTGTTAATTCTCCCTCGTTAAATCTCTCAATCATGGAATATCCATTATTTGAAACGTCCTGTAATTTCCAATCAATATTGATTAACATTCTACTCGTATTGATTGTTGATGTCGGAATGAATGCCATGAGTACGGAACTAATACCAACAACAATGAATAAAAATTTAATGTATGTTTTCATAGCTATAATTATTTACATGGAACAAAAATTGAACAACAATATATTTCGGCAAAATTTATTTATGACGAAAATTTGTGATATAAACTTATAGTAAATCACATCCCCGACAAGATCGGATGAAGTGAGGGTGAAGACAGGGATCAACTTCGGTACACTCTCGGTACAAAGCCGGTACAAAGCCGCTCACGAGCGACCGTGTACCGACCGTGTAAAGAGAAAAAATCGGGGGTAAAGGCTCATCACCCCCTTTAACCCCCGAAACATCACCTCATTCTCTATCCACGCTCTACCAACAAGCCGTATAAATCACGGCTAACAAAATACAAATCACGTAAGCACAAATATTAAATACCTTATCGGTTTTGAACATTTCAGAAGTCAACACCAAGCCTTTCGGATCATCATCCGTCTTGCAGGTAGCCAAACTAACCATACCGATCGTTACCATCGTCAACAAGAACGTATACATCATCTGATCGAGGAACGGCATTTCGATGGGCAGGAACTTCAGCAACAACGCCACGGGAATAGAGATCAGCACTCCGATTATAGCCCCCCGGTTTGTTGTCTTCTTCCAGAATAAACCCATCAGGAATACGGCCAGAATACCGGGGCTCACTAACCCCGTGTACTCTTGAATATACACGAACATCTGGTCGAAATTAGCCATCATGGGTGCAATCAAACCCGCAATCACCAACGCCACGGCTGCCGTGATCCGTCCCACACTCACTAATTTTTTGTGCGAGGCCTCCCGGTTGATGTAAGGTTTATAAATATCCATCGTAAATATGGTAGAAGTCGAATTCAGCATGGAGGCCAACGAAGAAACAATAGCCGCAGCCAATGCCGCCAGCACCAAACCCTTCAAACCCGTGGGAACAAACGTCCCGATCAGCCACGGATAGGCTTTATCATTTCCTCCCGTCATCTCGAACATAGCCGTCACGGACGGGTCTTTAGACTCGGTGTACATCACGAAAGCCACGATTCCCGGAATAACCACGATCAAAGGCACGATCAATTTCAGAAACGCCGCGAAAGCAATACCTCGTTGAGCCTCTTTCAATGACTTGGCCGCCAACGTCCGCTGGATGATGTATTGATTGAACCCCCAATAATAGAGGTTTGCCACCCATAAACCACCGATAAGCACGGCAATACCCGGCAGGTTTTTAAACTCCGGGTTATCCTTCGAGATAATCATATGGAACTTATCGCCCGCCGTGTCCACGACGTGTTTAAATCCCTCCACGACACCGCCACCGGGCAACACGTTATCCAAAGCGATAAGCGTGGTTATAACGCCCCCGATGATCAACAAGGCCACCTGAATCACATCCGTCCAAGCCACTGCCGATAGTCCCCCGTAAATGGAATATGCCGCAGCAACAAAGGCCAGCCCGACGATAGCGGGAATGAATAACTCCCCGTTACCCGTACCAATAATCGTATCAATAGCTTTTGCCCCCAAGAAAAGCACGGAAGTCAAGTTCACGAAAATAAACAAGGCGATCCAGAAAACGGCAAGAATGGTCTTCAAGTTCGTCGAGAAACGTTTTTCCACGAATTCGGGGATCGTGTAAAGCCCCTGTTTGATAAATATAGGTAAAAAGAATTTACCCACGATGATCAAGGTCAAGGCTGCCATAAACTCATACGAGGCAATGGCCAGTCCCACGGCGAACCCCGATCCGGACATCCCGATAAATTGCTCGGCAGAGATATTCGCCGCAATCAACGAGGCTCCGATAGCCCACCATGGTAACGATTTGCTCGCAAGGAAATAATCCTCCGTTGTCTTCTGCACACCTTTCTTACCTCTTGACACCCATAATCCCACGGCGATAATCATCAAGGCATACGCCCCGAAGATGAAATAATCCCAGAACTCAAAACTCGTGTTCAACATTTTTCCAATTGTTATGGTTTATACTTAGTAAATTTTCCTCACGCCATCACCAATATCCGCCACGTAAAACTCGGCATTCAACCCGACTTTAGCGTGATACACGGAAGCCAACTTCTCGATAAATTCCTGCACGTTATCCTCATTCACAAGACTCACGGTGCAACCACCGAAACCGCCCCCCGTGATCCGGGACCCCAGCACGCCCGGTAACTTCTGCCCTTCCTCCGCCAGCGTATCCATCTCAACACCGGTAACCTCGTAATCTTTCTTCAATGACCGATGCGACGCGTTCATCAATTCCCCGAAACGAACCAAATCCCCCTTTTGCAACACGTCAATGGCTTCATTCACCCTCTCGTTCTCCGTAACGGCATGACGAACCCGGCGATAAACAGTTTCATCGGAAATCAGATGACGTACCCTCTCCAATTCTTCCTCGCTCAAATCACACAGATGTTTCACGTCCAGTTCTTGATTTATATCGGCCAAAGCCTGTTCACACTGGCTCCGCCGCACGTTATACTCGGAAGTAACCAGATCATGGTTCTTATTTGAATTGGTGATTACCAATTTATATCCATTAAGGTTTAGCGGGATCAAATCATAATACAAAGTACTGCAATCCAGCGCAATAGCGTGTCCTTTCTTTCCCATACCCACGGCAAACTGGTCCATAATCCCGCAATTCATACCCACGAAAACATTCTCTGCCCGTTGTGACATTTTCACCAACTCCACCACGTCCAGCCCGGCATTCAACTGATCGTTTAGCATAAACGCCGTCACGACCTCTATCGAGGCTGACGAGGATAACCCGGCCCCGTTCGGAATATTCCCGAAATACAGGATGTTAAAACCCCACGGGTCAAGTCCTCGATCCGAGAACTCCTTCACCACCCCCAAAGGATACTTCACCCATTCATCAGGTTTATTCTCAAAAATACTTTGATCACATTCCACTTGAAAAGTTTGGTTCATACTGGCGAAAGCAATCTTCCGATCATCCCGACGAGCCACGGCCAGATAAGTCCCGAAACTCAACGCACACGGGAACACCCGTCCCCCGTTATAATCAATATGTTCCCCGATTAGATTTACCCGTCCGGGAGCAAAGTACAGATGTTCAACCTTTGTCCCGTAAATCTCTTCAAATCTTTGTTCCAACACGCCTGTATCCATGTTAACCATTTAGAGTTTAAAATTCAAAATAGGCTTTTTAGCCACCCGTATGTCTACAAAGTTAAAGTATTTTCTTTAAAATTTCATGTTCAACACGAATGAAAATTACATTCTATTGCTTATTTTTATGAGTCGATTAAAATCATGGATCATGGAACTGAAAGAATATATTCTCAAGAATGAATGCCTTGAAATTCACGTATGTAATCTCGGCGGGATTATAAAAAACATATTTGTACGCGATTGCAGGTGGAAACTTGTAGACGTGGTTTTAGGATTTGATACCCTTGAACAATATATTGACCCGGAGTACCGGAAGAATTACCCTTATTTCGGGGCGCTCATCGGACGCTATGGTAACCGCATCAAAGGCGGGGAGATCACAATTGACAACAAGACTTACGTGTTGAACAAGAATGAAAAAGAAAATACCCTCCACGGGGGAACGCCCGGATTCGATCAACGTCTTTGGGACGCGGAACAACCGGACAACGAACATCTCATTCTGCGTTACACTAGTCCGGATGGGGAGAACGGTTTCCCCGGTACATTGGACGTCACGGTTCGTTATTCCATTGAAAACAACGTGTTCCGAATGATTTACGAGGCTAGTTGCGATCAACCGACACACGTAAATCTCACGCAACACCCCTATTTCAATCTAAGGCCGACCGACGAGCATATCGGGAATCACGAACTACGGCTTTATACCTCCCACTATCTGGAAACGACTCCTGATTTAATCCCAACGGGAACCGTCCTCTCGACAGACAAAAAACACGCTTTCGATTTCAACAAACCGCTTTTCCTCGCCTTGCAGGAAGACGGGTTGGATGATTGCTACACGTTCGGAGATCCGATAGAACCCCAACTCATGGCCGAATTGTCCCACCCGAAAAACGGGATCACGGTTACCATCCTGTCGGATTACCCCGGCTTGCAGGTTTACACGGGTAAATACATCGACGTGGCCAACGGGAAAGGCGGAAAGCATTACGGTCCCTATTCGGGAATTGCCCTAGAGACACAAATGCTCCCAGACAGTCCCCACCATCCTTGTTTTCCTTCCACCCGTTTGAACCCGGGCGAACGGTATCTTCACAAAACGATCTACTCGTTCAACTGTATCAGCGTGGAAGAAGACTACGAGGACGAAACCGAGGGATAAACCGATAGATTTATTTTCGTTTGGTTTTCAAGAAGAACATCGGGATCACGGCTAGCAACGTGGTAACGAATGCCACGAAAAACACATCGTTAATCCCACTAATATAGGCCTCCATGTCCACGTGTTCAAGTATATATTGTTTCGCGTAGGACACGGATTCCGTATGTCCCAATCCACCACTCGAACTAAAAAAGCGGCTTAACCCATCCACCACGTTCGAGTAAGTCTCTCCCGTGTAAGCAATGGCCTCGTGATAACGTTCCGTGTGATACGTCTGTCGCTGGCTCAACAAATGGCTGAACATGGCCACCCCGAAACTTCCCCCGATTTGCCGCACGATGTTCGTCACGCTCGACGCTTGAGCCATCTGTTGGTTACTGATTTGCCGCAAAGAGACGTTGAGTAAGGGCGGGTAAAGAATCCCTAACCCGACTCCCCGCAAATAGAGGCTGATCATGATGTACCACTTATCGGTCAGAAAGGAGAAAGAATAATTCATGTAAAAACTGGTACATAACAAGAACAATCCCAACACGATCACGACCTTTGGGTTTACCCACCGGGAAGCATTTCCGGCCAACGGGGATGCCACCGCTTGTAGAAATCCCACGGGCAGGAAGAACAAACCCGTCTGGTAGGCCGAATACCCCAGCGAATCCTGCATATACAAGGGAATCAGAAAAGTACTCCCGAACATCCCGATCCCGAATATAAACACGATCAGGTTCGCCAGCGAGAAATTGTGGTCCCTGAATATCTTGAGATTAATCATAGGATGTTTTACCATCAATTCCGTGTAGAGGAATAACACGAAACTAACCACTGCTACCCACATACATCCCAACACCAACGGGCTGGACCACCCTTTCGTGTTCGTACTTGAGGTCACCTCGGACAGACCATACAGGAAAACGGGCAAAAACACGGCAGACGTGATAAAACCCGGTATGTCAAACTTCTGCCTCATACCCGTCTTGTACTCCTGTTGCACGATCATCGTGTATATGATACTGAATATCCCGATAGGAATATTCACGAAAAAGATATAATTCCAATTCAGATTATCCACGAGATAGCCACCGATAAGCGGACCAAAGGAAACAGAGGCAGCCGAGGCGATCGCCCAGAACCCGAGCGCCATACCCCGTTGCTCCACCGGGAAAACAGTCGTTACCACAGCCATCCCCACGGGCATCAGCAAACCACCCCCGATTCCCTGAAATATACGCCAGAATACCAGTTCCCCGATAGTCGTAGAATTGCCGCACATGAACGAACCCACGGTAAATACTGTTAACGAGAAAATAAAGATTCGCTTGTAACCGAAACGATCAGACAACCACCCGGCAGCCGGAAGAATGGTTGCCATGGAAAGCATGTAGCCCGTCAGTATCCATTCGGCACTATTCATGGACGCCCCAAGCGTTCCCATAATCACGGGTAAACCAGTGTTGACTACCGTGGAATCAAGCACGGCCATAAACGTGGTCAACATGACGTTAAACAGCACGAGCCACTTGTAACTTCTTCCTCCGATCGGTGTTGCGGTAACGACATTCATGGTCACTCCTTCTCGATTTTAACCGTTGCAGACATACCCGAAACCAACTTCACCCGAGCCTTTTGCCCGTCATCACCTTCAACCCTATCAATAGAGATCTTCAACGGTATGCGTTGGGTTACTTTCGTGAAATTACCGGATGCATTATTCGGAGGAACAAGAGCGAATTCCGAGGCCGTGTTGTCCCCGATGTAATACACCCGTCCCTCGAAAGTTAGCTTATCGTAAGCATCCAAAGTGAATTGAGCCTTCTGCCCGAGATAAATCTCCTTAAACTTCGTTTCCTCCAAGTAAACCGCTACCCAAATATCTGTTCCCCGATTCAGGGTAAACGCAGTCTGTCCCGCCTCAATCCGATCTCCCGGTAGAACCCAACGTTTTCCGACAACGCCATCAACAGGAGCCATCACCGTACAAGCGCTATCGTCAAGAATAAACAATGTGTCACCCTGTTTCACGGTATCCCCCTCCATCGCGTACAAACGGGTCACTTGTCCCGCCACCGGAGCCGAAACACTCACCCGGAACGAATCGAGATTCGCATCGTCCGTGCGGATATACTTCCTGTAATCCAGCCACCACAAAACGGCAACCACGATTGCCACGATGATAAAGATAATCAGGAATATAATCTTCCTCTTCTCCCCTTTACTGGAGACTGTTGTTGTAGTATCTGCCATAAATCGAGTTCAGTTTAGTTAGAATTAAAATATTCACCTTATAAACGTCAAGACAAGCCGTTAGGTTATAATCACAATACAGGAATCGACAACAAGAGCTGCAAACAAATGAAAAAGAGAACACAAATTACTTTTCCCGATATTTCACATAAGAAACAGATGATAATATACACGTTCGACATTTACTTTGTAAAGCCTATATTAAAAGGTTTATTTATTATTCTTTTGAATCATTGCTTAATTTTATTAGTTTTGCAAAAAGCGATCGGTAATGGACATAGAAAAATTACATGGTACGGACCCTCGGTTATACCAACTCGTGGCACCGTTGGTAATGAGTATTCCCGTACTCCGGTACAATAATAACTATCCGTTCAAGACCTCCGTTCACCACAAATGGCTTGTGGCTACAGAGAAGGGAGTGGTGAAAGGTTTCATGCCTATTGACATAAAGAGTACGGGCGCCTGTATTGATAATTATTACGTATCAGGAGGCAATTCCTTGTTACTATCCGCCTTGATTGACTTCGCAAAAAAAGAATTTGCAGGGGAACAACCTCTTTTTGCCGTTTCCCACACCCGAGATGCAGAAACCTTCAAGACAAACGGTTTTATAGTTTCAAAAGAGTGGAAATTGTATATAAAAATGGTATATCCTCCAACTTATGAGAATAAAAAAAAGTGTGTATGATGTCGTGCAAAACCGACTGGAACGAATTTTTTCTGATTTTGATAACGTGTACGTGTCTTTCTCCGGTGGCAAAGACAGCGGGGTTTTACTAAACCTGTGCATCGACTATATCCGTCAGCACAAGCTCAAACGGAAACTAGGCGTTTTTCACATGGACTACGAGGTGCAGTATAACGAGACGATCCGGTACGTGGACCGCACGCTCGCCGATAACGCCGACTTACTGGAAGTCTACCGAGTATGCATCCCGTTCAAAGTCTCCACGTGTACTTCCATGTACCAGCGTTTCTGGCGCCCGTGGGAAGATAATTTACGAGATCTGTGGGTCAGGGATATGCCCGAAATATGCTACCGCAAAGAAGATTTTGATTTCTACTCGGAAGAGATGTGGGACTACGATTTTCAAGTCAAATTTGCAGAATGGTATCACCGGAAGAAAAACGCTCAACGTACTTGTTGCCTCATCGGGATTCGCACGCAAGAAAGCTACCATCGCTGGCAAGCCATCCACCGGGACAGGAATTACCACAGTTACAAGCACTTGAAATGGACTCACAAAGTAACAGCAAATATCTTTAACGCCTACCCCATATACGACTGGCTTACCACGGACATCTGGACCGCCAACGGAAAATTTCAATGGGACTACAACCACCTGTATGATCTCTATTATCAGGCAGGAGTTCCTCTTGAAAGGCAACGCGTAGCCAGCCCGTTTATCTCACAGGCGCTCTCCAGCTTGAAACTCTACCGGGCCATAGATCCGGACACATGGGGCAAAATGATTAACCGGGTCAACGGAGTCAACTTTACCGGGTTATACGGGGGAACTTCCGCCATGGGCTGGCAGTCCATCACCCTCCCGGAGAACATGACTTGGTCGGATTACTTTAAATTTCTCCTTTGCACCCTACCGGACGAGGCTAGGGAAAACTACTTGCACAAACTCTCCGTGAGCATGGAATTTTGGCGAAACAAAGGCGGCTGTCTGGCAGAAGAGACCATCGCCAAACTCCGACGAATGGGAATCCCGATCACGGTTAGCGAAACGACAAATTACAAGACAGATAAAAAGCCCGTGCGCATGGATTATCAGGATGATGTACGTATTCCGGAGTTCAAAGAACTCCCCACGTTCAAACGTATCTGCATTTGTATCCTGAAAAACGATCATGCCTGTAAATACATGGGGTTCGCCCCCTCGAAAGCCGAACGGGAACGCCGGGCCAAGGTGATGCAAAAATATAAATCTATCATGGAATCTTATGGAAGAATATAAAAGTCCCGTATACAACGTTATTTCCGTCCCGATTGATAAGGTGGTTGCCAACACCTACAACCCGAACGTAGTGGCTCCCCCGGAAATGAAACTATTGGAACTATCCATCTGGGAAGACGGCTACACGATGCCCTGCGTTTGTTACTACATCCCGGAAAAGGATATTTATGAACTCGTGGACGGTTTTCACCGCTACAAAGTCATGAAAACATCCCAACGGATATTCGAACGAGAAAAGGGATTGCTCCCCGTAGTCGTCATCAACAAAGATATTTCCAACCGCATGGCCTCTACCATCCGGCACAACCGGGCAAGAGGCACGCATAGCATCGAATTAATGACCGAAATCGTGGCCGAACTGACCAAAGCCGGAATGTCCGACACTTGGATCATGCGTAATATCGGAATGGATAAAGACGAATTGCTACGCCTAAAACAAATCTCCGGACTGGCAGAATTATTTGCAGACAAGGAATTTAGCCTGACAAGAGATGATTGAAGTGACGAATTGATTTTAGATTTATGATTTATAATTGAAAAAAAGCGTTGACTTGTGGAAGAAAATCTAAAATCGTAAATCATAAATCTAGAATTAATTCGTCTCCGACTCCCATTCACAGAGGAAACAACATACAATTCAAGACAATGAAAAATATTCTTCTGATAATTCTATTAATATCAAACTATTCCATCTCAGTTGCTCAAGATGTAGATTTGACATCAGTAGATGAATTTTTCAAAGTAACATCAACACTTAAAGCGGGAAAGGAAATCAGTCAAAAACAATGGGAACAATTTGATAGCTCAAGTGCTTATGCCATTTTCACTCAAAACAAAAACAAGAAAATCATCCATGTAATAAAGTCTTCAATTCAAAAAGTCTTTGGTAATAAAGTTACAAACGAAGAAATTCCCAATGATAAAACGAGTCTATTGGAGAAACTCGTATTGACGAATTATCAAGATATAAACAACAATTATCTCTCCATAAAATCGTTTCGTGACAATTATGATTTCAACACCTTGCTAATGAAAGCAAAACAAAGATTAAATTCATTTCTTTGTTGTGATACCTTGGATTCCTCTATCAAATGGAAACCCGTGTATTTTTTCTTCCTTAGCGCGGACGGCAAGGATATGGATAACGCACTCTTCATAGACTTTAATTTAATATATAAACTAACAGAGCAACAGAGGATAGATTTTCTTGCACACGAGTTCTTCCATAATTACAGGACGCATTTTGAAAATCATGAATTCAATTATGCTAATGATATAAACTTCATGCTCGATATGATACAAAATGAGGGAATAGCCGACCAAATAGACAAATACATGGGGTATAAGAAATACTTCTCTGACGTCTTGACATCGCCTGAAGAAACAGAAATATTTACAACGTTGTATAACAATGCAGAAAATGATATAAAACAGCTTCAAACAATTATCGTTCAATATTCAAAAAAACGAATAGATAAGAAACTGTGTATAGATAAACTTCTCGAAATATATAAATACAACGGACACGCTATTGGGTTTTATATGTCAAACCAAATTATCAAAGCCGGATACAAGAAAGAAATGGTAAAATCATTTTATAATCCATACAAATTCTACCAATTGTACAACTTAGCTGCATGCAAAAATAAAACAGTCATGCTCAATGATGATTTTATGATCTTCTTAAAAAACATAACCCAAGGATATTATCCACAATAAATTTTCCAGTCCCCGATGTTTCTCTCCTTCGGGTCGAAGTTAACACCGATTTTCATGAGTTTCCGCCCATCGACGGTGTAAGGAATAAGATATCCCCGATCGTCAATCTGCGCAAGGGCTTGCTCGGCACTGCCGTCCAGCTTAAACTCGAAGACATAAATGTAGTCAGCAGTTTTCACGACGGCATCGGCTCGTCCTTTGGCACTTCGCACTTCAGCCTCGGAGAATTGTCCCATGAGCTTGAAGACGAGGTAAAAAATGGTCTGATAATGACGTTCCGTGCGGTCGTTCAGCTCGTAAGAGATTCCGGCAAAGAAAGCTCGCAGGCGGGTGAGGAAGGCATCGGGATCACCTTCCCGTAGCTCCCGGATGAATTTACCGATATAGAAACTCGTGTCCGTTTCCTTAATCGGGGTATAGAACGGGGTAACAAAGTTGAGGAACCCGTATTTTACTTCCTCGTTGGGGAATCCCAATGTGTATATTTGAAATTCGTTATCGTATTTTTTGATAGTCAAGTAACCACTCTGGTAGATCATAGGAACAGGGTTATTGATGTCGGCCCGATCGTCGGTGAGTGATGCGGCAGAAACCTCTATACCGTCGAGTTCTCGCAGGTCAAAATCAGTCTTCTTCAGTATCTCGACAAGGAAGGTAGGAGTTCCGCTAGCAAACCAGAAATTATCGAACATGGTCGTGTCAAGCACGTTAAGTATGCTGAACGGATTATAGACACCCACCAGATCTCGGTAGTTGAAGTGATACCCGTCATACATACGGGTGAGACGTTCCATGCAAGCCTCCCCGTCGAGGCGATTTGCCTCAGCCAACAACTTTAATTCCGGGGCGAAATTCTCACGGATCTCTTCCCCGGTAAGACCGCAAAGCGTGGCGTATCGGGGATCGAGACTAATATCTTTAAGTTGATTGAGATTACTGAATATTCCCATCTGGGCAAACTTAGTCACCCCGGTGATGAAAACAAGACGCAACCACGGGTCGGCACTTTTTAGCACGGAATAGAATGCGGTCAGCGTGTCCCGGAAGGCTTTCTGCAAAGTCTCGTCATGAAAACTGTTGAGCAAGGGTTTGTCATACTCGTCAATCAAGACAACAACACCCCGTCCGGTTTTCTCATACGCTTTTCGAATGACTTCCATGAAACGACCGGAGTGAGTGATACCCTTCCCCCCGGTTTCATAAATCTCTTCCCAGTACAGTAACTGCCGCTCCAACATATCATGCAATCGGTCGGGTGAATCGTATTTCTCAGCATTCAGGTCTAGGTGTAGCACAGCGTGGACGTTCCATTCCGTTTCCAACCGCTCAATGGCAAGACCCTTGAAAAGTTCCCGTTTGCCTAGGAAATAGGCCTCCATCGTGGAAAGCAACAAACTTTTACCAAAGCGCCGAGGGCGGCTGAGAAAATAAGGTTTACCCATAGTCGCAAGATGATAGACAAACTCTGTTTTATCGACATACACGAAGTCATTTTGACGAATGTACTCGAAACTCTGTATGCCGATAGGCATCTTGCGAGGAAGGGATAATATTTGATTCATGAACGTTCTCTTTACTTTTATTTAGGCAAAGTTACGAAAAACTTATTTATAAAGTTCATGGTTCATAAAGTTTATAAGCCCCATCCGGAGTATCAAGCCCATTTGTTCGCCCGTGATTATCCCCTAGTCTATCGATAGACTAGGGCAAAAACATAGCATCTTCATAGCATGAACATAGCAAGAACAATCTTCCATGTACTTGCCGTGTTCCTGTGATGTAATTGTTTGGTATTTGTCCTAGCCCATCCCTAGCCATACCCTAGGGCAATGGCAAGGCATCAATCATCAAATCGCTTCAAAATATTTCACCAGCTTATCATGAGGCACGGAAACACAGATACGGGAATAATTCTTCGCGTACTCCTGCCGGGTTTTCGTGAAGAAAGAAAGTGATACGGCACCGATATAGTGTTCCAACAACTCCTCCTCACCACGATTCACGATCACGAAAATGCCTCGTGGCGTGGTTCCATGATAAAATTCTTCCGCCAGCAAGCCTCTGGCTCGTAAATACTCGATATTCAAAGCTATATCCCGGGTAGTACGCTCTTTAAATGCCGTCACGGCCTTTTTCCCTTCCGGCGTTGTCAGCAAGCGTAACACGAGTTCCTGTGCAAAACCGTTAATCCCGTTCGTGTTATACATCACCCTCACCTCCAACTCATCATGCAACTCCTTGTTACACGTGTGGATAAACCCAAGTCGCTGGCCACTCAACCCGACCGACTTGCTAAAGCTCTCCGTGATAATCACGTTATCCAGATTCATCAGACGCGTGTAGTAATCATCCGAAGCATCCATAAACAACCGACGATAGGGACAATCATAAAAAATCACCACCCCGGCATCATTCAACGCCCGAATAATATTCAACTGTTCCTCGTCATCATGTTTGTCTCCCAGCGGGTTACTCGGATCACTAATTAACACGGCATTTCCCCGCAAACGATCGATCATCGGGAGTAAATCCGATTGACTGTCATATCCTTCGCTCTCCACGGAACGAATCTTGAGCATTTTGAAATAACATCCCCAATAATACGAGGGCAGGAATAACTTTCCGATATTCACGGTCTGTGCCACGAGATCAAGGGCATGCATTCCCCCTGCCGTAATTAATATATTATCCGGCGAAGACTTTCCGGCAAAAAACTCCTCGTTAATTGCCGCTCGTAAGTCCGGACGCCCAGCTCCATGCGGGTACACCTGTATCTCCGGAGAATTAAAGTTTATTGATTTCACGACTTCTGTCAAGTCGATATTTACCACTTGATTCACACCCCGGTTCAAGGGCAAATACTCCTTCCCGCTCTTCTGGGAAAGTTCTTTCAGCGTCTCCCCGATTTGCACGATACGGGAAAGAGCGGCCCCACTCTTGTTTATTTTCATCGCAATCCAGCGTTTTTAATTATCGTTCTGTTTCAATCGTTCGTTAATCAAATCCCTGTATTCGTAATAAAGGTCTTCCAGCAAAGGCATCTTCTCGGCAAAGAAAGCGTAAATCCGCTCGTGATCCTCCTCCCGGTAAAGGTTCACCCCCCGCAACTCGAAATAAATCGCGCTGATCTCCTGCCCCTCGATCCCGGAATACTCCTCTTCCCACTTCAACTCGTCACCGCACTCCGCCCGAAATAACGTCTGGTAAGATAACATACACTCGTACACCTCGAACCGACGTAACTCATTTTTATGGTCTATTTGGAATAACACGAGAGCCTTCTCCCGGTCCGCGTAAAATTTCAATTGCGTGGATCGTATCTTCACCCCCGTGAGTACCCATTTCCGGTAAATATGTTTCCGCTTGCAATAGCGCTTGAAACCTTCCCAGAATTTCACCCGAATCTCTTTTGCCTCTTCTTTCGTGAACACCTCTGATAAATTAAAATTAGTATGCAGGGACAACCCCGCAAATATAGCAAAAATTACAAAGTATTTCATATATTTGCGGGAGTGATAAAGTTTAAGGTTCATAAAGTCCATAAGGCTTATAAAGTCAATGGACCCTTGCGGGCGTTTGGTCCACGATAGTCCAAGTTGCCGTTAAACACCGTCCGAAGGACACCCGTCACTTTAGACCTTATGAACTTTATGAACTTTATAAACCCATTATTTATGTTGACATTAAAATACTATCAAGATAAAATCGAGGCCGGATGTGACGAGGCCGGGAGGGGATGTCTGGCAGGACCGGTTTTCGCGGCAGCGGTAATCCTTCCTGAAGACTTTTCCAACGAAATGCTTAACGACTCGAAACAACTCTCTGAAAAGAAACGGGATGAATTGCGCTCGATCATTGAACGGGAAGCCCTCGCGTGGGCCGTGGCCAGCGTGGATAATAACGAAATCGACAAAATCAACATCCTCAACGCCTCCATCGAAGGGATGCATAGGGCACTGGCACAACTAAGTGTCACTCCGGAACATATTCTGATTGACGGCAACCGGTTCAAACCCTACCGGAACATCGAACACCATTGCATCGTAAAAGGGGACGGGAAATACATGGCTATCGCGGCAGCCTCCATTCTGGCCAAAACACACCGGGACGAATACATGAAAAAATTGCATGAAGAGTACCCCGTTTACGACTGGATCAGCAACAAAGGCTACCCGACCAAAAAGCACCGGGAAGGCATTTTGCTCCATGGAGTTACCCCTTATCATCGACAAAGTTTCACGTTGCTCGACCCGCAACTAAAACTAGATTTCGATCACTAAAAATAACAAATGGTACGATAGTTGTTACCCCTCAATAGAGGTTAACTTTTAGTTTTTAACTTTTAATTTTTAACTTAATCCTATGCCCGTAATCAATTCCATCATATCCATGTTCTCGACCAAAAGGTTGGCACAAATCGATTTCTTCAAAGAAAACCCGATTCAGGTGCAACGAGACACGTTGGTTGAATTACTTCGCAGAGCCGCTGACACGGAGTACGGACTGAAATATGATTTCGACTCTATTTTGACGGCAGAACAATACCGGGAGCGCCTGCCCATCATTCACTACGAAGAGCTGGCCCCCTATTCAGAGCGATTAATGAACGGCGAGCAAAACCTGTTATGGCCGGAACCCATCACGTGGTTTGCCAAATCGTCAGGCACAACAGCGGCAAAAAGCAAGTTTATCCCGGTCAGCAAAGAATCTTTGGAAAGCTGTCATTTCCGAGGCGGTAAGGATGTTATCTCTATTTTCAATAAACTATACCCGGATGCACAAGTATTCAACGGGAAGACCTTGGCTCTGGGGGGAAGTAGCGAAATATCCAAGACAAACAACAATTGCCGCTACGGAGACTTGTCCGCCATATTAATCTCCAACACCCCGTTCTGGGCCAACATGATGAAGACCCCCGACCAATCGATCATGCTCATGAGCGAATGGGAAGAAAAGATTGAAAAGATATGCGACACCACAATCAAAGAAGATGTACGTAGTCTCGCGGGGGTACCCTCGTGGTTCCTCACGCTCATCAACCGGATTCTGGAACGCACGGGAAAAAGCAACCTTCACGAAGTATGGCCCAACCTTGAACTATTTATTCACGGTGGCATAAACTTCACCCCCTACCGGGAACAATACAAACGCCTGTTGCCCGACCCGAAAATGAAATACATGGAAACCTACAACGCATCGGAAGGTTTCTTCGGATTACAGGATGATCCCGGCGACTCGTCCATGCTGTTAATGCTGGACTATGGCGTTTACTATGAATTTGTTCCGATCAGCGAACTGACTAAACCGCATCCCCGGGCTCTTCTATTGGAAGAAGTAGAAACCGGGGTGAACTACGCTCTTGTTATTTCCACGAATGGTGGATTATGGCGCTACATGATCGGAGATACGATTATGTTCACCTCTACCCGTCCTTACAAATTCAAAATCACGGGACGCACAAAGTTATTTATCAACGCTTTCGGGGAAGAATTAATTATCGACAACGCCATCGAGGCCCTAAAACAGACCTGCGAAAAAACCGGAGCCACAGTGATGGCATTCACGGCTGCCCCGGTATTCATGGAGGATGGTAAAAAAGGAGCCCACGAATGGATTATCGAATACGGGACTCCCCCCGCGGACTTGGAAAACTTTGCCAATATCCTTGATACAGAACTGAAAAAAGTAAATTCCGACTACGAGGCGAAACGCTATAAAGATATGTCACTTCAGCGTCTGATCCTCCATGCAGCTCGTCCGAACCTTTTCAACGACTGGCTGAAAGAAAAAGGGAAACTCGGTGGACAGAATAAAGTGCCACAGTTATGGAACGACCGCACGCACATCGATGAATTACTAAAAATGAATCAAGGATAAGATTCAGATAATGAATCCCTCGCCGACAAAGCAAGAAAAAGTTTATAACAATTATAAACTTTTTCCTGTTTTAGGTCGTATCTTTGTAAAAAATTCACACACATATGAGAAAAACAACTATTTTAATGATGATCGCCGTGACGCTTGGCTTCTCTGGCTGTAAAAGTAACAGCGGAGACAAAGCGCAACTGACTGCCAACGAATGGCAACTGAAAGAGATGACAACCACAAAGGGGAAAACCACTCTTCCGCAACGAGTACCCACCCTCATGCTGACCGACACCAACACGATGTACGGATTCTCCGGGTGTAACCGATTTTTCGGAAGATACTCCACGGAAGGTAACACCATCAAGTTAGAACCGGGTGGAAGCACCATGATGGCTTGTCCGGATCTACAATTCGAGAGCAAATACATCCAGACTTTGGCTGCCATGACCTCGTACAGCATTGAAAACAAAGAATTGAAATTAACGGATAAAGACCGGAAACAAACTCTTGTTTTCGTGCCTAAAACAGAAGAAAAAGTTGGTGTCGCAAACGACGCCCACGGATGTAACGGCGCGGCAGGCTACACTTGGTCTGAAGCTAGAAAAGACTGTATCCGCCTGTTCGAATCCGGTGTTCGCATGAACCCGGTTAACGATCCGCAAGCCACACTTTCCACCTTCATCGTGTTCTCCACCGATTCCACGTTGGCCGAAGTATTTATTCCCAACATGGAAAACAACCCGCTACTAAACAGACGTGAACTACCGAAAGGCGGTTACGCTTGGAACGTGGAAGATGACGACACCTATAACGTAAGACAGGTAAACGGACAATGGATCATCGAACAACGCGGTGAAACATTGTACACCGAAACTCCCGAAAGCGTGATTAACGTGGTATTCCAAGGCGGTGACGGTAAAACCAAAATGCTATACCAAGTAGAAGTTACCTTCTATCCCGCGGAAGAACTGGCAGTCGTGACACTTGACGACCAGACCTACGAGCTACCGCAGCAACGCATGGCTTCCGGCTACATGTACAAAAACGATCAAGTAAGCCTGATGGGAAAAGGGAAAGAGGCAGAACTCACCCTCCCCGACGGAAAAGTATTGAAACTACATGAAAAGAAATAGTTATAAAAAGGGATAGTCCCAAAAGTCATTTTATTTCAAAAAACTCCTCCGTCACTTCGTGCCACCTCCTCTATAAACAGAGGAGGAGCTGGTGACTCTTCCCGAAGACAGGGAGTATTTCAACTCTCCCTCTGTTTATAGAGGGAGTACGGCGAAGCCGGGAGGGAGTTTGAAAAATGACTTTCGGGACTCCCCTTTTTTATAACTTAATAATCAGCACCGTCACGTAAGCCGAAACCCCCTCTTCTCTCCCCTCAAAGCCCAGTTTCTCCGTCGTGGTAGCCTTGATGGTTATTTCATCTACATCAATCCCCATAATTTCAGACAAACACTCCCGCATCTCCAAGGTCCGCATTTTAATTTTCGGCCTTTGCAGGCATATCACGCAATCAATATTACCAATAGCAAATCCCTTGTTCTCAATCATATCGATCACCTTCTTCAACAGAATTTTACTATCAATACCCTTGTAAGCGGGGTCCGTATCCGGGAAATATACCCCAATATCATCCAGCCCGGCAGCTCCCAAAAGTGCATCACATATTGCGTGAATCAACACATCCCCATCCGAATGGGCCACGCACCCTTTTTCATGTTCCAGTTTAATCCCTCCTAACCAAAAGTCCAGTCCCGGCTCCAGCCGATGGACATCGATCCCTATACCTGTTTTTATTTTCATTGTAATAATATTATTATCCTGCAATATTAATGAAAAAACCGTTCATGGTTCATTTATTTTTATAAATTTGTCACTCTGATCGGATATTATGAAAAGATGAAAGAGCTTGAATCAATATATAATTCTTTTCTGGCAGGTAGCCGGATTACAACAGACTCCCGAGAGGTAAAAACAGGAGATATATTCATTGCCTTAAAGGGTGAAAATCACAACGGTAACACCTTTGCAGAGAAAGCCGTGGCCCAAGGAGCGAAACACGTCGTTATTGATGAGGCCGCCTACAACACGGCTCCCCAATGCGTACTCGTTCCCGACACCCTGCGATTCCTGCAACAACTGGCCAACCACCACCGCCGGAAGTTGAACATCCCCATCTTGGGAATCACCGGGACAAACGGCAAAACTACCACTAAAGAATTATGTCACGCCGTTCTTTCCAAAAAATATAATACCGTTGCCACGAAAGGCAATTTAAACAACCATATCGGTGTACCCCTCACCCTGTTAAGTATGGACGCCTCCACGGAATTCGGTATCGTGGAAATGGGGGCCAACCATCCGGGGGAAATAAAAGAACTATGCAAGATTGTTGAACCGGACTACGGTATCATCACGAACATCGGGTACGCCCACTTGGAAGGGTTCGGGAGCTACGAAAATATCATCCAAACCAAAAGAGCCCTTTACGAATCCGTGAAGGAGAAATCGGGAATTTTATTCGTGAACGGGGAGGATAAATTGTTGTGCCAACTATCTGAAGGCCAAAAAAGATACACCTACGGCATCGATGGACATTTCACGAACGGGGAAATCGTTCAGACCACCCCTTACCTCGTGTATGCCTTGAAAACCCATCACGGACAACTATACATCCGGACGAAACTCATCGGGGGATATAACTTTGACAACGCCATGGCAGCCACCACGGTAGGAACATATTTCAATATCGATCCTCTACAAATACAGGCCGCCATCGAGGCTTACACCCCCTCTAACCTTCGCTCGCAACTACTGAAAACGGAACGCAACACGATCATTCTGGATGCCTACAACGCTAACCCGAGCAGTATGCAAGTCGCCATTTCCAATTTCGGGGAAATGAAAGCAGACAACAAATTACTGATTATCGGGGAAATGCGTGAACTGGGAGCCATTTCCGAAGAGTCCCACAAAAACATCGTGGAACTCATGAAGAAAAACAACTTTCCCCGGGTATTCCTCGTGGGACCGAGTTTTGAATCCATCGCAAATAACAATACCTTTACGCATTACTTCCCCGACACGGACACGCTGATCGAGTATCTCAAAGCGAACGAGATCCGCCACGCTTTTATCCTAATAAAAGGTTCGAGGGGAAATAAACTGGAAAGGATTACAGAATACTTATAAAACAACAGACCATGAACGACAGAGTTGTCATCATACCGACCTATAACGAAAAAGAGAATATCGAAAACATTCTCCGTTATGTTTTTAAACTGGAACCAAAGTTTGATGTGCTCGTGATAGAGGACAACTCTCCCGACGGCACGGCCCAGATCGTAAAACGTCTGCAATCCGAGTTTCCACAACTTCACATGATCGAACGTAAAGGAAAGCTAGGACTCGGCACGGCCTATATCACCGGATTCAAATGGTCTCTGGAACACGGGTATAACTACATCTTCGAGATGGACGCGGATTTCTCCCATAACCCCGATGATCTGGTCAAATTGTATCACGCCTGCGAAAGCGGGGAAGGCGATATGGCGATCGGTTCCCGCTACGTCACAGGTGTTAACGTCGTGAACTGGCCCATGGGACGGGTTCTCATGTCCTATTTTGCCTCCAAATACGTAAGATTCATCACGGGAATGAAAATACACGATGCCACAGCCGGATTCGTTTGTTACACCCGGAAAGTCTTGGAATCCATTGACCTTGACAACATCCGTTTCAAAGGCTACGCCTTCCAGATCGAAATGAAATTCACGGCGTGGACCTTGGGATTCAAGCTGAAAGAAGTCCCCATCATTTTCACAGACCGTACCCTCGGCACGTCCAAAATGAGCGGTGGCATCTTCAACGAGGCCTTTTGGGGTGTCATCACGATGAAACTCCGGAGCTTGGGAAAACGTAAGAAAATTGAAAATTGAAAATGGAGAATGGAAAATTAAGCTACCCCCTCTAACTCCCCATTGCACAGGGGGAGCCAGAGGGGGTAGTTAAAACGTCAGCCTCGTGCGGCCGGAATCTAAAATCTAAAATTTAAAATTTAAAATCTAAAATTACTATGCGTATATTACTTCAAGGCGGAACCATCATAAACGAGGGGAGAACCTTCAAAGGGGATCTCTTGATTCACAACGATCGCATCGAGAAAATCATAGAAGGCGAATTGGATTCAGTTCCCGGGGACATCAAAGTTATCGATGCCACGGGGAAATACGTCATACCGGGAGTGATTGACGATCAAGTACACTTCCGCGAACCCGGACTCACCCACAAAGGAGACATCCGGGAAGGTAGCCGGGCGGCAGCAGCCGGGGGCGTGACCTCTTTCATGGATATGCCTAACGTGAAACCTCCCACCGTAACCAACGAATTACTCCGGGAAAAACAACAGATTGCCAAGGAGAACGCGGCTGTCAACTACTCGTTCTACCTCGGTGCCACCGTTGACAATATCGACGAGATTAAAAAGGTCGATCCGCACACGACTTGCGGCATTAAAATTTTCATGGGTTCCTCCACGGGTAATATGCTGGTGGATAGTCGGGAGGCTTTGGAAAAGATATTTGCCGAATCCCCCATTCTTATCGCAACCCATTGCGAGGATTCGCCCACGATAGACCGTAACTTGGAACTATACAAGCAACAGTACGGGGAAGACATTCCTCCTTTCTGCCATCCTTTGATCCGCAGCCGGGAGTGTTGTTACACCAGCTCTTCGCTGGCAGCCGAGCTGGCACGTAAACACAACAGCCGCCTGCACATACTTCATTTAAGCACGAAAGAAGAATTGGAATTACTGGATCAAGGTCCCCGCACCCAAAAACACATCACCGGGGAAGTATGCGTTCACCATCTTTGGTTCAATGATCAGGCCTACCACACCAAAGGCAACCTCGTCAAGTGGAATCCTGCCATCAAAACTGAAGAGGATCGGCAAGCCCTGTTACAAGCCTTGAATGACAACCGTTTGGACATCATCGCCACGGATCACGCACCCCACCTCCCGGAAGAAAAAGCCGGAGTGTACACCAAATCAGCCAGCGGTGGCCCGATGGTACAACACTCGCTGACCGTCATGCTAGAACTCATGGAGAAAGGCCAGATCACGCTTGAAAACATCGTGGACAAAATGTGTCATGCCCCTGCCGACATATTCCATGTCGAAGAAAGAGGCTACCTACGGGAAGGCTACAAGGCAGACATCGCCATCTTCGAGAAACACCCGTGGACCGTGAAGAAAGAAAACTTACTTTACAAATGCGGCTGGTCACCGCTCGAAGATATGTCCTTTACCTACCGGGTAAGCATGACGCTCGTGAACGGGCAAATCGTGTACGATCATGGCAAGATCAATGACGACGTACGCGGGGAAATGCTGACGTTCTATTAATCTACAAAACAAGAAGCACGCAGGCCGCTATGAACAACAGGAACAACACGTTCCCCAGCCAGCGAGTCCGATGTGAAATAAAGTATTGAGTAAACATATAAGATAACGGGATCGCTGTAATCAAAGTGATCCCGTGACAATTAAACGGGATAAAAAACAACGAACTCCCCACGAAAAGCAACATCGACAACATCGACAACATACCCCGCCGTTGCGCCACGATCGCCATCGGGTAGTTCACCACGACATTATACAAGGACACGACGATCAGCACACCGATCACGACAAAAGCCGCCACTTTCTCCGGCATGATCGTCCAAAACACTTGCCCGCTCGTCAACGCCTGCACGAACACATCCGGTAGAGTCGCCAACCGATCTGTCAGGAAATAATAACACCCCGTGAAGAATAACGCGGAAAAGATACCTATAAACAGCGCCACCAAATCCTTCAATGCCGCCCTTCCCGAAAAAGGCAAAACGATGATCGCCCAGACGATCAGCATGATCAATTTCGGGCAAAGCAAAACCGCCAACGTGGAAAAAAGCCCGAAACCAAATACCGGCGAGTTGGATTGCGTGTTCACGATGGCCGACTGCAAACGAGCCACGGCCAACACGACACACAGGGCTGCCACCAAATAATCACTCATCCCGTAACGACAAATCACACCGATACACAAGAAGGCATAAACCACCGCCGGGAGAACCGTGATATGGGACAAAAACTTATACCGATCGGCAACAAAAAATACCAGAAACGACAAGCATAACAAAGCCAGCACCCCAATTTCCTTCCACCACAAACCACCCTGTTCCTGAAAAGCTGGAATAGAAATAACGCCCAAATCCGGACAAACGGAAAAATCATCCGGTCCGAAAGTAAAACGTAGAAATGCAATTGCTGCCAAAATAAATGGCAGCAAATACAGCATATAAACTCTCTTGGTTTTTAAAATGGCGTTAAATCTCATCATCCATCCTTTTACAAATCAAAACCAATATCTCTTCTGAAATTCATCCCGTCGAAATGAATCTTGGCCACGTTCTCGTAAGACTGGGCCAAAGCCTCCCGCATAGTCTTCCCGAACGAACTCACGGCAATCACGCGTCCCCCGTTCGTCACGACCTTCCCGTCTGCCAACTTCGTCCCCGCGTGGAACACGATACTCCCCTTCACGTCCGGTACACCCGTGATCTCCTTTCCTTTCTCGTAATCCCCGGGATACCCCTGAGAAACAAGCATCACGGTCGTACAGAAACGATCATCCAGTTCGAACGCCGCCTGTTCCAGCTCCCCCTTGGCCATCGCCTCGAAAAGAGACAAAATATCTGTTTTCAATCTCGGCATCACCACCTCTGTCTCCGGGTCTCCCATACGCACGTTATACTCGATCACGTAAGGATCACCACCAACATTCATTAGGCCGAAAAAGACAAATCCCTTGTAGTCAATCCCGTCTTTTTGTAATCCCTCGATCGTGGGGCGCACCACCCGCTCTTCCACCTTCCGGTTGAACTCTTCATTGGCAAACGGTACCGGAGAAACGGCACCCATACCACCCGTGTTCAACCCCATATCACCCTCACCAATACGCTTGTAGTCTTTGGCAGAACCCAATATTTTATAACTTCTCCCATCCGTCAGCGCGAACACGGAAAGCTCTATACCTTTCAAATACTCCTCGATCACCACCTGATTCCCGGCCTTCCCGAACTTTCCTCCCAACATCAGTTCCAACTCCCTCTTCGCCTCTTCCAAATTATCCAGAATCAACACGCCTTTCCCGGCTGCCAACCCGTCCGCTTTCAACACGTAAGGCGGTTTCAACGTCTCCAAAAAAGCAAACCCTTTTTCAAGATTATCCTTCGTCACCGTCAAATAACCGGCTGTCGGGATATGGTGGCGGAACATAAATTCCTTCGCAAAATCCTTACTTCCTTCCAGAATAGCACCCGCTTTTCCCGGTCCCACGATCATCAGTCGGGCAAAACGAGCGTCTGCCTCAAAATAATCCCGAATACCCTCCACCAGAGGATCTTCCGGTCCGACAACCAGCATATCGATAGCGTTATGTTCCACGAAATTTGCCAACGCCTCGAAATCCGTTACCTTGATATTTACATTTTCAGCTATCTCTGCCGTTCCGGCATTTCCCGGGGCAACATATAACTTTGTTAATCTTTCACTCTGATTTATTTTCCACGCCAACGCATGTTCGCGTCCACCGCTACCCAATAATAATACTTTCATCCTTTTTTAGTTACAAGTTTACAAGTTACAGGTTACAAGTTGAATCCCGACACGTTCATCGGCAGGTGCGTTATCATTCCCAAGAACCTGTAACTTGCAACCTGTCAACTTGTAACTCGGCCTTGCCGAATGTACAAAGATAAGGCTTTAGCATAAATCATAAATCATAAATCACAAATAAATTTGGAGTAATTGACGGATTTCTATAACTTTGTTAAAAATCAAGGCCATGAACAGATACACCACCAATGGCGAAGAGGGAGAAATTCTCCCGAATTTACTCGGAATCACGGACGATGAGACACTTCACAACGCGGAATTCGAGGGATTCCTGATGGCAGAAATCCTGTTCACGGAAAAGCTAACGCCCAAGACAAAATTTTCAGTCAAATACATCTGTGACATCCACCGCACGGCGCTAAAAGAACTCTACTCCTTTGCCGGGCGTTTCCGTTCCGTCAACATTTCCAAAGGCGGATTCGTGTTCCCGGCCGGAAGATTTATCCCAGATAGTATGCGCATTTTCGAAGAAGAAATTCTTTCCCAACTCCCTGATCACTACACCAGCCAACAAGCTCTGATAAAAGACATCGCCAAAGTACACGGTGAATTACTCTTCATCCACCCGTTCCGGGAAGGCAACGGCAGGACATCCCGTATTCTCGCCAACCTCATGGCACGAAAACAAGGTTACCCCGGCTTAAACTTCAAAAGGATTGATTTTAATGAATATATTATCGCTGTTCAGCAAGTAGCACGAAAAGACTACTCCAGAATGGAGCAGATTATCGCTTACACGTTTTAAGTTTCAAATCCACCCGTTCCAAAATAGTATAAGCAGTTTCTTGGGAAATTTTTATCCCTTCCAGTTGGAATGAAGTAATCATTCCTTGCAAAATCTCTTCCCGAACCGTGGCGTTTTTTACAAGCTGCGGCATCTTTTCTTTTATTTTTTCCATATTACAAATATACGACTTTTCCCCTTATTATCAAAGCAATTCAGTCACAAATTCCCCTCTTTTTAACCTGAAACTTGCAACCAAACAACCTGTAACCGCCTCTGGCGATCACCTCCACGTTTCCTCCACCGTGTAATTTAAAAAACGATTAAAAGGCTGCATCAGTAAAAGTCGCTCCACACACCGTTCAACCACGTCCTCCCCCTCGAAAAACGAATCGGGAACATAATTCGATACCGTGTAAGATTTGTATTTCAACAAATCCCCTTCCGGAAAATCGGCAGGAAAAGGTGCAGGCACCTTTTTCAACTTCTCCCCCTCCAACACGTAATGTTTTTGGAATTCCGCATCCCGGATAATTCCCGTAAACTCATCTATATTATCATACACGTCTTTCCGCAAAGCCTTCAGCAACGATGGTTCCGGACACCAAATTCCACCCCCGATCATACAATTCCCCGGTTCTATATGCACGTAATATCCCGCCCGGGGACTTTGCTTACCCCCCTTCACCATGTATGCCCCGATATGCGTCTTATAAGGCTCCTTGTTCGGCGAAAACCGGACATCCCGGTAAATCCTGAAAATACAATCTTTCGCCGTCAACCCGTCCACCTCCGGCTCCGTCACGGCCAACACCGGAATCACCCGGTTGATGAAATCCTCATGTCCGGCCTTTACAGCCAAATACCACTCCTTATGCGCGTTAAACCACTCCCGGTTATTATTCTCCCTCAACTCTTCCAAAAACCGGAACACCTCCGCCATTGAAAAGTTACAAGTTACAGGTTCTCTCATTTTCAATTCTCCATTTTCAATTTTCAATTTCTCGGCACCCATTTCTCCTCTTCCAACCCGCAATCCTTTGCCAGCTTACGCCCCAGCACGAACAAATAATCGGAAAGGCGATTCACATACCGCACGATAATATCCTCCACCTCTATTTCCTCGCTCATATCAATAATCCGGCGTTCCACCCGACGGCAAACCGTACGGGCAATATGACAAGCCGATACCTCCGGCCGCCCTCCCGGCAACACGAAATACTGCAGTGGCGGCAACTCCTCGTCCATCTTGTCTATCGCCCTCTCCAAAAAAGCCACGTCCTCATCCGTGCAAGGCAACTTCTTCTGCATATTACTCACAGCCGTGTCCGTCGCCAAGTTTGCCCCGACCACGAACAGCACGTTTTGAATCTCGATCAACTGTTTCACGCTCTCCCCATCAATCGGGTACGACCGAATCATCCCCAAATGACTGTTCAATTCGTCAACACCCCCGTAAGCCTCTAACCTCACGTTATTCTTTGCCACCCGGGTTCCCCCGATCAAAGCCGTCGTCCCCTTATCTCCTGTTTTCGTGTAAACCTTCATACTAAATTAGATTTAATGATTTTAAATTTTAGATTTTAGATTGACCCCCTCTAACTCCCCCTTTCCAAGGGGGAGGATACGCTACATTGAATCATTGCAGCGCCCTCTCGCGTCTGTTTCTCCCCCTGTGCAAGGGGGAGCTAGAGGGGGTAGTTTTTTCCATTCTAAATTCTACATTCTAAATTCTAAATTATTACATTATACTTTCCCTTCTGCAATCTCGCGTCAAAGAACACGATCCCATACCACATCATGTCGATCGAAACCGTTCCCTCCTGCCTCAATTGTCTCCATGCCAAAGAATTGAAGCGTCCCTTGTAAATATCTTTAATCACGATGCATAGCGGGCCTCGCCTGCGCACTCGCAAAACCTCTTCCCAAGTTTCATCCCAATCCTCCTCGAACGCTCTCCCCAAGAAAACCATATCGATCTCGCGACCTTTCAAATCTCCCGGTTTCACCTGTTCCGTATATTCGGCTCCCGGACATGCACGTCCCCCGTTCAACAACACCATCTGTTTCGAAACAGCCGCCAGGTACATGGAAGCCCACGGCGACCGCACCCCGACACACAGCACGTTCCGGTAAGAAAAATATTCTGCCAACCGGAAGAGCAAACGATACAATTTCCGCTCTTTCTCCCGGATATGCCCCTTCGATTCAATCCGCTCGAAATCGTAATACACCGCTTTTTCCTTTATTACATTCGTGATCAAATCAAAAACGAACGGGGAATGTACCCCGTATCCCCTTTTATGTCGAAAACGAACGGCATGTTTAAATCGTTGTTTTAAATAATCATACATCTCCCGGTAAACTGTCTGTCCAAATTATTTATTCCACGAAATTAAAATTTATTCCTGATATGCTCAACTAAAGTCATCTATTTTTTTTACTTTCGTTCGAGAAATGAACCATCGAAAACTTGTATTTTGGAACTGGCAGGACTGAACATAAAATTCGTACCGGGTGTTGGAGAGAAAAGAGCCTCGTTGCTGGAGCAGGAAATGGGCATCCAAAGCTACGAGGATATGCTCTATTACATCCCCTACAAATACATCGACCGGACCCGTGTCTATACGATCCGAGAGCTCACCTCAGACCTTCCTTATATTCAAATAAAAGCCAAAATCACGAACCTCACGTCCGTCGGTGCAGGCAAACAGACGCGCATGGTCGCCACGGCTTACGACGGGACCGGGGAGTTAGAACTCGTGTGGTTCACAGGCCACAAATACCTCTCCAGCCAGATCGCCCCCGACAAGGAATACCTGATTTTCGGCAAGCCCACCATCTTCAACCACAAGATGAACATCGTCCACCCGGAAATGGACCTGTACGAAACGAGTGCCAAGCAACTCGTGGGGTTCCAGGCCATCTACCCGACCACGGAGAAGATGAAAAAAAGTTACCTGACCTCCCGGCTGATCAACAAGATACAAGCGAATATTTTCAAAGCTATCAACGGCAGGATTCAAGAAACCCTCCCGGCATGGTTCATCAAAAAACACAACTTGATCTACCTGCACGAGGCTTTGCACAACATCCACTTCCCGGAAAACCCGGACATGCTCCGCAAGGCTCAATACCGGCTTAAATTTGAAGAGTTGTTCTACATTCAGCTCAATATACTGAAACTGAAATTCAACCGCAAGGCAGCCTTCCAAGGCCATCTCTTTACCACGGTCGGGGATTATTTCAACGATTTCTACCACAATCACCTACCCTTTCCCTTGACCGACGCGCAGAAACGGGTTATTAAAGAAATCCGTTCCGATTGCGGTTCCGGCAAGCAAATGAACCGCCTGTTGCAGGGAGACGTGGGAAGCGGCAAAACCCTTGTCGCCGTGATGTGTATGCTGATCGCCCTCGACAACGGTTACCAAGCCGCCATCATGGCCCCGACGGAGATTCTCGCCACCCAACATTACGAAACCATATCCGGGCTTCTGAAGGATACCCCGATTAGCGTCGGCCTACTCACAGGTTCCACCAAGAAAAAAGAAAGGGAAATCATTCACGAGGCCCTGTCCGACGGACGTCTGCAAATCCTGATCGGGACACACGCCCTACTGGAAGACGTGGTGAATTTTAAAAACGTGGGACTTGTCGTTATCGACGAGCAGCATCGTTTCGGAGTTGCCCAGCGAGCTAAACTGTGGCAAAAGAACACGATTCCCCCACACATGCTGGTCATGACGGCCACTCCCATTCCCCGGACTCTCGCCATGACCCTCTACGGTGATCTAGATGTATCGGTGATCGACCAACTTCCTCCCGGCCGGAAACCTATCACCACACATCATGCATTCGAGGCAAGACGCCTGCAAGTCTATAAATTCATCCAGAAAGAACTGGAACTCGGCAGGCAGGCCTACATCGTGTACCCCATGATCTCCGAATCGGAAAAGATGGATTACCGGAACTTGGAAGAGGGCTATGAACACGTGATGAGTTATTTCGCCCCCTTGGGATACACGGCGGACATCGTTCACGGGAAACTCAAACCGACAGAGAAAGAGGAACACATGAGGCGTTTCGTATCGGGAGAAACCCGTATTCTTGTGGCAACCACCGTGATCGAAGTCGGGGTAAATGTTCCCAACGCCTCTATCATGGTCATTGAAAGTGCCGAACGTTTCGGACTATCCCAATTGCACCAGCTGCGCGGGCGTGTCGGACGGGGAGCCGAACAATCGTATTGTATCCTGATGACCTCCTACAAACTGTCTAACGAGTCCCGTAAAAGGATCGAGACCATGACCTCCACGAATGATGGCTTTGAGATTGCCGAAGTCGATTTAAAACTACGCGGTCCGGGAGACATCGAAGGAACACAACAAAGCGGGCTAACTTGCAACCTGCGGGTAGCCAACCTAGGGAAAGACGGCCGCATCCTGAACGAGGCTGCCCAAGCTGCCACGCTCATTCTGGAAGACGATCCTCTCCTACAAAAAGAAGAGAATCAAACCTTTGCCACCCAAGTAAAACGTCTTTTCAAAACTAAAATCAACTGGCGATATATCAGTTAACCTCCCAAAAACAGCTACGCCTCTATTTTCACAATCGTCCAAGTTCCCCGCCCGTTCAACCCGACAATCCAAGCAGAACAAGCCTAAGACGATGGGAGTCAGCGACCAAGCAATGGCATATTTCATAATAATGAATAGATCTGTTCCGGACGAATACCGTCATGAACCTTATAGATACCTTATAGAAACCTTATATGAACCTTATATATAATAAGGTTCATAAAGTATGTTTACAATTTAATTAAAATACTATATTCGGTATTCATCCGAATTTTATCAGTTAGTATAAATGTATTCTTTATTCACGTCCCCATTTACAGGCGACGAATTCCCCCTTTACCTTCAACGTGCCGATACAAAAACAGCGAGCAGATTCCTGTTATCACGCGACAAAAGGACACAAAAAAAAGGACGCCCGAAGACGTCCTTTCATTATCTGAACCGAAAAAAATTAGTTGATCGCTACAACAGCTTTCATCATCTTTTTCGTGTTTTTCATCAACTTAGCCTTGTTCTGACCATCCATTAAATACCAAGATTCTTCTTCCGGGAAATATTGGAATTCAGCAACAGCATCAGTCTCTTCACTTGCAACGACCATCTTATTCAAAGATTTAGTTACATGGTAAGGATGTCCGGCGTACATTACCTGACCTTCTTCCACATCTCCAGCTTTCATGGCAACCGGATTTTGGCCACCCCAGAACTCGATAGAGTTGAAGATCAAAACATCACCCAAGCAGCACAACTCGTATGCCGGAAGGATACACAATCCCAAGAATACTAACTCGTTCACGAATTTAGCGTTAGACACTTGTCCGTTCCAGTTATGTAACTTGGAAGTCAAAGAGAAAGAACCGTAACACCCTGTGAAAGCCACTGATGACACTGCGATCATCACAACAGCAATCATTTGATTAAAACTTTTTTTCATAACCTATGCTTTAAATTTAATTAGTTTTACGAAGGTAACGCTTTTTGTT
Organism: Butyricimonas sp.; assembly: GCF_019423355.1. NCBI lineage: Bacteria > Pseudomonadati > Bacteroidota > Bacteroidia > Bacteroidales > Odoribacteraceae > Butyricimonas > Butyricimonas sp. The sequence goes on along the minus strand of NZ_JAHZBP010000004.1, from coordinate 295,051 downwards.
ACGAAACTAAAGCACTTTTTGTTATTTTTTCTTGTAGAATTTTTTCGGAGCAATCATTAATTCCGGGCGAAGCACGTTATCCAGCTCCTCTTTCGTCAATAATTTTTCTTCCAAAACCAAGTCATAAACACTTCTGTTTTCCGTTAAAGCTCTCTTGGCAATACGAGATGAATTTTCGTAACCTAAAGTCGGGTTCAAAGCAGTAACGATACCGATACTGTTCATCACCATATCTTTACAACGGTCAGCGTTAGCAGTAATTCCGTCAACACACAAAATTCTCAAACGATCCATAACCTTGGTCAACATCTGCATGGAGTTGAACAAAGCGTAAACGATTACCGGCTCCATCACGTTCAATTCCAACTGACCAGCCTCGGCAGCCATCATCACGGTCGTGTCATTACCGATCACGCGGAAACATACTTGGTTAACCACTTCCGGGATAACCGGATTCACTTTACCCGGCATGATAGAAGATCCCGGTTGCATCGGAGGCAAATTGATCTCGTTCAAACCGCATCTCGGGCCACTGGACAATAAACGCAAGTCGTTACATACTTTAGACAACTGAACGCAGAAACGTTTCAATTCTGAAGAGTAAGTGACACAAGCTCCGGTATCCGGGGTTGCAGCAATCAAGTTCGGAGCTAAAACAAACTCTTCACCACTGATGATGCGAAGTTCACGAGCGCAGATTTCAGCGTATTCCGGTTCTGAGTTGATACCCGTACCGATAGCCGTAGCACCCATGTTTTCTACCAAGAATAATTTAGCGGCCTCGTTCAAACGCTCGATATTCTCTTCCAACGTGTAAGCATATGCCTCGAACTCTTGGCCCAAAGTCATCGGAACGGCATCCTGAAGTTGGGTACGTCCCATTTTCAACACGTGTTCGAATTCTTTTGCTTTTCTTCTAAAAGAATCAACCAACAATTTAATTTCAGCAACCACTTCTTTATTGGTCAGGATAATTGCCAAGTGGAATGATGTAGGATAAGCGTCATTCGTTGATTGAGAAAGATTCACATGATTATTCGGGTGGCAATATTGGTATTCACCTTTCTGGTGTCCCAACAGTTCCAATGCACGATTGGCAACAACCTCATTGATGTTCATGTTCGTGGAAGTTCCGGCTCCACCTTGAACCATATCTACCGGGAACTGGTCAGCCAACTTACCATCGATGATTTCCTCGCAAGCAGCGGTGATGGCATTTGTAATATCAGCAGGAATCAATCCCAATTCAAAGTTTGCTTTCGCGGCAGCCCATTTTACCATGGCCAAAGCCTTCACGTAATTCGGAAACATTCCGATCGTGTAATTACTGATACCAGCAAAGTTCTCGATAGCTCTCAAAGTTTGAACGCCATAATACGCATCCATTGGCACCTCTTTGTTGCCTAGTAAATCATGTTCTATTCTTGTTTTCATAACTTTATAGATTAATTATTTCCAAATACGTTTGAATTTCTTTCAAGTTTCACCCGATCGTTAAAAACAATAACTAAATGTCTCTCGTCCATAACAAACGACCCGAAGAAAATTAATCCGGCAAAGGTATAAAGTTAATAGTATAAAGCCAAATTTTAACCCATAATTTACGTTCCATGCACGAAAACATATACTACTACAAATCAATTACATATATAAACATTTAACAAAATAAAGCTCGTTGCAATTCTTTTTTACAAACGTTTCCGGGAGAAGGGGGGAACTCAACCTTCATCATCCGTAAAATTTATCACGATTTTCGCCAGAGACGAGCGGTATTTCTCCGCAACGTACGGGCTGTGTATACTCTTAATGTCATACCAGATAACGGCTTCCCCACCCACGTCTTTTGCCGGAAAAAATGTCATTTCACCCGATTCTGGGTTATATTTCCATTTCCCGACACCCTTTTCTTCATGCTCGAATTGGCCGTCTCCCAGACAATGTTTCTCGTCCGTCCATATCCTGAAACTCGTTAAATCAAGGTTGTCTTTGCTGGCACCCGGTTGGTTGCCGACAAGCCGATAGGCGACATCGTTATCCAGCGGACGCACGATGACGGGACCGCGACGATGGTTGTAAATATCATCCTCCGCATTGGCACCGTACAAGGGAGTTATCCGCAGGTTCCGGATGATGTTCGTGTAGGAAGTAAGTTGCCCTGTCGATGCCATAAAACCTATAGCCAGTTTTTCCGGAGTCTTGAGGGCCAGTTCGGTTTGTGGCGGATTCGAGTAATAGGTAATCGTGGGGTATTCCCCGGGAATAAATTGGGCAGGAATACCATTCTCCGTATATAACAAGGAAGAAGGATAGGTATAGTTCTCGATCACGACCGTCTTTTCCGTTCCGTGTTGGATGGTCACCGTGATCCGGAATCCACCCCCGATAGTGTTCGGTTCCAAAGCGATGATCGCTTTCCGATAAGCACTTTCATCTGAATGATAAAACAGCTTTCCCCCTGCAATACAGAAGGGGTTATCGATTCTTGGGACAACATATTGTTCATACATTCCAGTCTGGGTGTTCAACATAAATCCGGCCTTGTTTCTCAACCCGTCGGAATTGGGATCTTCCAGTCCGGTCTTCTCATCCCATCCCGTGTGACGAGTAATGAGAACAGGATAACCCCAGCGACCTTCCGCTATCCGGTGAGTTTTGAGCGAAGTGGTTATCACCTTTTCGCCTCTTCCCGCGGCCCCCCGAATTGTCACGTTACTCCGGGTATTATATGTTGCCGATTGTACGTTCGCAATTCCAGCATCCCCGTAAGGAATCCCGTTCCGCATCTCATAATTTTCGAAACGCCAATTTTTAAAATGCCCCTGATCCAAAGCCACGGCAAGATAACCTCCCTTCATCCCGGTGATCGAGGTCACGCCATATCTAATATCCGTGTGCCCGGAGCGGCGGTGCGTGTAACCAAACCCCGCACCCTCGGCTCCATATTTCAAGTTCGAACCGATATATTCGTTCGTGGTTGCATCGACAAGGAACATACAAATTCCATCAGTTATGCCAATTTCTTCCGCATTCGTGTACATCATGATATACTCGAATTCAATCAACAACCCGTCTTGCGTGGAAAAAATATATTCCGGCAAGTAAAACGCCCCGATCTCTTCCTTCCCTCTTGTCAACTGCAACCCCCACTGGTTCAAAACCGCCCGGTTTATTCGCTTATAATTCCCATCAGCCGCTCGCCCGGAAGCCCCGGGTTCATTCGGACCGGGGAAGGTTATTTTATTCAAATTTCCATCCAGAAATGACCGGAAGAAAGGGAGCAGCCCCTCCTGAGCCCGCACTGATAGACCGGAACACATTACCCATGCAAACAAACAAAAGAATAGTCTCTTTATCATATCTCGTCGTGTTAGTGATTATTAATAATCTTTGATACAGCGAACGGGAAAAGCGTACGAGCGATCGGCTGCATTAAAATCAACCCCACTTTTATATATGAAAAGATAATCGGTGATGTATCCGCCATTCACCGGATAGGGCGTAGAAGCCCAGTAATAACCGTACGCACCGACATGTACCACATCCCCGTTACCATCCGGGTAACGTTGCCCGGATGCAGGCAGGAAGACCGTCCCCGACGGGGGTACCGCTCTATGGTCAGACGTTGCCGTTGTTCCCGCCACGTTTGCCCCTAGGAACCAACCGCTTTCAGGATCAAAGTTCCCGTGCAGGTAGTTTCCGGCATCCCGGTTCAGTTCGGCAGTCAGGTTGACGAAACCACCCATCGACACCGTTTTTATCCCGGTTTCTTCATACAAGAGTTCCAACTCGGCATTTGTTGGTAAACGCCATTTGCCCTCGACCCATCCTTTCCCACCCGGCCCACTGGAAATATAGCGACAAATATCCCCCACGCCCGCGCTTTCACTGAACCCGGTATTACCGGAATATTCCTCGAAAGCATCCACGTCCTCCCCAGTAGCGGAAGGCATGGAGAAGTTGAAATTCGAATGAGCATACGGGATTTTATCCCACCCGGCCAGACCTCCCTTCCAATCCGAGGGGTTCAGGTGGGAGGGGTAATAAACGGCTTGCACCTCCGGGTCATAAGGATTCCCGGCTGGAGCTAACGCCACCAACGATCCCCATTTGAAAAACACCCCTTGCGACCAAGCGGGAATCTCCCGGTTATTCTCCGCGGTCACGGCAAAAGTCAGTATCCCGGAATTTAGCACGACATTGCTCCGGGCAAACATCTCCGCGATCGGGACCCTTCTCACGGTTAGGGTATCCCGCAGACGACCCGCCGTGAACTCGATCTGCCCCGTCACGTAATCACGCCCGCTACCCGGGGAGAACACGGACGAAATCACCAGTTCCAAACCGTTCCCGTTTATATCCGTCCCGTTCGTGACCGGTTGTCCCCCGGCCAGCCGGAGCCAAGTGTTTGCATCCGAATCAATCACTCGCGCCTCCCATGCTCCGTGGTAATCGGAACTCACCCGGTAAGTAAGTTGCCGACTTATACCGTAAGGCAGGTCCAGCGTACGACGTTCCACGCCCATGAAGAATTGGCCGTCATAAACGATGTGATTTATTCCCTCCAAGTTCACGATCAAAATGGATGTCTTCAAGTTCGACAATACCCCGGATGCGTGAAGAGCCTCCTTAAAGGTTTTGTAACCGATACCCTCGGCATCGGTTATGGTAACAACATACTTGTGATTACGATACAACGGCATACACGCCACATCAGCCGCCTCTCCCGCAGTCCGCGTGAAGTCCACCCGGTAATAATAGTCCTCGCCCCTGTATTTGCCCTTGACAACCAAACAAACCCCGTTTTTCGGGTCAGCCGCCACGTTCTTAACAGCTTCGTAGGTGTAAATTTTCCCCGCCATCAAGGCTCCCGGGGTATTGGCGGCCTGTTTGTACCCGTACTTCATCGCCGCCTCTTCCGTACCCGGCTGTTTTCCCGAAGGGACGGGAATCATCGGGTTCTTGTTTGCTGTATAAGGGTCCGGGACAAGCACACCGGTCGTCTCGTCCCATTTCGGGGCGATGTACCCGGACGTGTTGTAATTCACCAGAAATATCTCCTCCAGTTGGAAGACTTCCCCGCTAACCTTGTTTTCCACGTCCACACGAGCCAGCATCCGGGTCAAGGAGACGGAGACAAGATAGCCCGGCACGACTCCTTCCATAGCCATCTCGCCGTACATGGGAACCGGCGTATATCCCGGCGGGTTCACGTTCCATTTATACGTGTCATCCTTATCCTTGGAAGTACTGAAGGTCAAGGCCTTTAATAGCTCTTGTTTTTCGGCATCCGCCGGACTTCCCGCCAAGGCCCGTTCCACCGCATCCGAGGCATTCACGACAACCGCAATCAGGCTGACCTGATCGTCCTTGGCAAGATTCAAGCTAAATTTCACTTTATAGTCCGAACCCGCGGGTTCTTGCTTAAAATCGATCACGCTCAGATGTTGGAGTAGTTTAGCGGACGGGGTTGACCGATCGAAAAATAAAAGGTCTATCGCCCGTACCGCAGCTTCCCCTTTGTCCCCTTCTATCGAGCGGGTCAAGGGAATCTCGAATCCCGGAATAACCAGTTCTATATCCATGACTTTCCCCGACGGGTCCGGCCCGTCCAGCTTATCATGTACACATCCCGCCAGTCCCGACAAGAGCAAGGCCATTATCAGGCTAAACCGTTTCGAACACCCTCTGAATCGTTTCATCATATCTTACTCGCTATTTATCATGAGCGGGTAACCCGAATGATCTTAATCAGGTTTCCCGCTTTAATTTCAACCAAAGCGTAATATCCCGCGGGAACACTGCCCAAGCTCGCTTTTGCGATGAACTCCGCATTCCGGGATAAATCCCCGTCCGTTCCGGACATATTAACCACCAACCAATCCCGTCCCCCGGCAGTCGTTTCCAAGGGCCGATCATCTTTATCATAGTAGCTAATCTCACCCAACCGCACGCCCTTGGGGAACCCCCGGTCGCTCCTGTTATAGTTTGTCTCCACCGAAATCGAAACAACATCACCCACACGCCCCACATGAAGAACGTCCCGACTTACCCGCAAGTAGTACTGGGGATCGATAATTGTCCCTTGTTCCACCTCGGTCCACGGGAGTACGGCCTGTTCAAATTGTACTGTCTTTTCTTTCACCGTCCCGATGATCCGGTAAATATTATTCCGCCGAATTTCCGTAATCACCCGCGGGCTACTTCCCCCTTCCGGGATAAACTCCGTGAGTGCGGTGCGGATGCCTCTCTCCCCTTCCGGAGAACTTAGTCCTCGTATATCCAAAAACAATTTATTCCGGTCATCGGCAACCTCGTAAGTTCGTTCCGGCGTGTAGAACATACATATCCGTTGCGGGGCATCCGATAGTTCCAACACGTTTGCATCCCGGTAATTCCAAATGACGTGTTCGAAACCGGAAGTGGGAGTTTGTATATAACCGAAATTATTCTCGATCTCTAACCCGGTCTGGAAACGGGTTTTATCGGCTTCTGTCCCCGTCACCAGATAGCCCTTCCCGTAAGTATTCTCCAAGAGTACCCTAGAATTCATGGACGTGGAAAGCCGGGCGAAAGCAATCTCGTCGGCTTTCTTCAACCAGAGTTCGACACGGGCCACGGCCCGTTCAATCGTGATCTTCTCGTTGGTCGTGACGTTTTCCTCCACCACGATTTTCCGTTTCACCCCGGACATCGGAATCCCGGACATCAAGGGTTGCACATGATCAAAACTAAAGGTATCATCCATCCGGAAAAGCATCTCTTCCAGTTGTTCCGGGGCAATGACCGCATTCAGTACACTCGTCATGACCTGAGGTTCGTTCACTACCACGACAAGCATTTTATCCGGATTCGTCTTCACTTCCAGAGTGGTTTTAAATCGGGTTGCATCACGTTCCTCGTCACCCAAGGCTACTAACTCGTTTATGTCCAACGTCGGGGAAACAGAAGCATCATCGAACACGACAAAACGAACCGTTCGAACAAAATCATGTTCATCGGCCCCCCGCACGAGTATTTCCACGTCGATCTTTCCCCGCGAACCGAGAGATTCTCCCCCTCCATCCTCCGAACGCTCCCCGATGCAGGCCACCAAGAAGAACAGAATCCAAACGATATGTAACATTTTGCTTTTCATACATCAAACCTCTATGTCATTACGCCAAACGATCCACCCGTTGACCTCAATACTCAAAGCCACGAAACCGGACGGGTTTTCCCCCTCTTTGTACAGGATCACCAAACGCCACTCGCTTTGCCGGTCGAGAAATTCCTGCACGGGGAGCGTACTCCCGTCCGGACGCAGCATCGGTTTTCTCGACTCCAAGAGTTTCATCAAATCATAATCCCATGCCCGCAATCCGGTCCGTGTATCATAGACGATCAGTTTATAATCGTAATCCTCATCGTAAAGTAGCCTAACCGTATTCACGTGGCCTTCTGACAAGACTTCCGGCCCCTCGCCCGCCATCAGGGAATAGGGCATGTAAGTCACGGGTTCCTGCACCCGGGGAACGTTATCATGTCCGTAGACCGCTCCCTCGGGTGTCAGGATTTCAAAAATAAAAGCGGGACGGTCCGCACGTCCCGCACTACTACCACCCACTTCAGCTAGTAACACGTGAAAATGATTCGTATTTTTAACCAAAGACACCGGGTACACGCCCCGATCCGCTTTATAATCAATCTCTATCGTTTTCCCGATCCACAAAGGGGAAAATTCATGAGACACGGTCTGAGAGATCCGTTCTAAAGCGATCCGCACGTCCTCTAACATCGTTTCGCCCGGGGAAAGCGCATTCCCCCGCACATCCGATACCCGGAAATGATTGGTCAAACCTCCCACGGTCAAGATCTTGTAGTGTCCCACGGGTAGATTATCAGCCAGCAACATTTGCTTTCCCCCGACGAGTTCTTCCCGCCGGGCATGTTTCGTAAAAAGAAAACGCTCATCAGTATCAAACACGAATATGTCAACCGTGTTGACCCACGGATCGAACGAGTCGACATATTCCATATTATAATTATAGATAAATTCCAAGTACACGCCACAGTTGTCCGTATCTTCCTTTATCACGTCGCATGACCACAGAAACAAGCACGCCAACGCGATACCTATCCTTTGGCTCCAATCCCGATATAACCTTCCCGTGTTCATACGTTGAAATTTTATAATCCAGATTCTCAATCATTAAATGTCGATCTCGTTTTCCCAGATAATCCACGGTGCGACCTCCACGGTGATTCCCAAATACCCGGTAGAAGTATCGATAGGATCATCCGGATCGGGATCGCCGGGACCGGGATTATCAATATCCGGGAACCAAGGTGTTCCGGGACCTTTCACTAAACCCAAGGTCAACTTATACCAGTTATTTCGCACGACACCATATTTCCCGAAAGCCATGTGTTCATCAGTATCATTATCATGACGAATCTCGTAATAATAGTAACAGAGGCCCTCTTGATACCACTGGATAACCGGGGTTTTCCCATTTTTAAGGACTTCCCCTCCATTCTTAACCTGCGCCAAATCGGATGTTTCCAAGGTTTTAAACGATGTCCCGCTAAGATTCACATCACTATGCTTATCCGCGTAAGATCGTATGCTAGAGTACATGGCCTCGCAGGCGGCCTTCAGGTTAGGCCCCACGTCACTGGCATTGTACGCCGCTTTCAGGTCATCAAAATTAGCATACGTTTTACCAGCAAAACTAAACCAATCTCCTGTCCCGACATGATTTTCAGGATAATATATCCCTTTGATCACGACACGGGTGGCATTCTCGAATATCTGGGCATTGTCATTCATCGTGTTCTCGATGCAATAAATTCCGTTTGCAGCCGCCATCCAAGAGTAAGGGGCAACCAGTTCCGGTTCATACGTCGTCTGGTTGACCGAGGCATTCACGATCCCCGTGGCATCCGTGAAATTCGGGTCCTTGGTATAAAAATTACTGACGTAACTTCCCCCGGACGAATGAATCACGGTAAGTAGGGTTTTCTCGGCAAAAGGATAGAACGTACTGTTCACCACGTCAAGTGTCCAGTTTTTAAACGTGAAGGTCGCCCCGGTAGGTTCAACAACGACGTTATCATTATTATCCCCTTTAAGTTTCAACTCCACTTTAGAGGCCAGACGTTCAATTTTCACGTCGACCCGGTTACCCTCTTTCTCGGCCTCTTCAATAGCATTCTCTTCTTTCAGGTCCTTCGACACCACTTGAATTTTACCGACAAGACTAATCAACGGATCGGTAATTTTATCCCCAGCTTGTTTCCCACTCTCATTCCCGCTGTTGATCATCGTGAACCCCTTGGCGATAGCGTCCACCTTATCTGTAATCTCCGCCATGGTAACCTCTTTCACTGCCGCATTTATCGTGGAGAAGGTGGTTCGATCATTGATATTTTCAATCACATCCAACAGTTTATCTCCCGGATTGGCTATCACCAGTAGCTTTTCAGAGGCCGCCGAGATTTTGATGGCATCCGGTTTCGAAGCGGCATTCTCGATCTTGGTATAGTACTCTGTCGTCTTGGGTATACCGACCACTTTTTCCGTTTCGTCGAAAGTTATCAAGTAGAGAGTCTTCAAATCACTTTCATTCATACCCGCGTTTTCACCCGAGGAGCGAGCCTCGTTTTTTTCTGTTTTAACTTGAAGAGAAATGTAAGCCACGTCAGCCACTCCGCCACCTACCGGCGACTTATCTTCCTTCTCATTCACACAACCGACAAAAACGATCGCCGCCAGTGTTAACATTAGAACCATTCTATTTTTCATTCGCTTGCTTTTATAATATTATATTCTAAATACAAAAGTAGGCCATCAAGATCGCCCGAAAAAGACAACTTTAGTCCATTGCCCCGCGGTCAATCATACATTTTTGCGGAATTTCTGCCATTTTTGATTTTATCCATACCATAAATAGACGTTGGCATTGCATATCCTCCATCTCAGAGGATTTACCATTTTGCCATTCTCCGAAACGGAGAATCATTCAAGAGGAAGAATCTATTCTTAAAACAACCCGCGTTTTAACGTAATATTAAAAAAAATCCTCTGGATTTATGTTTATATTTGATTATTGTTTCACAATTATCTGAATCGAGTATATGACTAAATAGAACCACCATGAGAAAAAAAGATCTTCATGATAAATTCATCGAGGAACTACACAAAAGAAATTCCAAGAGAGCTGAACTTATTAATCAGGTGTCGGACATACTGAAACTGGAAAAAGAGTCGGTCTACCGGAGGATGGCGGGTAAAGTAAATTTTTCCATCCGGGAAATGGGAATACTGGCCAAAATTCTGAATATCTCGCTCGATAGTCTTTTATACCAAGAAGAAGACATCCAATGGCTCCCATTCATACTGGAAACCCCGTTAAAATTTCACTCTATCGATACCCTATGTGACATGATAGACCTTAATTTTAAACATATCGAAGAGATCAACCGGGACGAACCCGGCACGAGCGGGAATGTCTACCACTCGTTGCCTCTGGAATGTTTCATACATTCCCCGCTTATGATGAAATTCATGTTCTTTAAATGGGGGTACTATTTCGTGCAATCCGACGAGTATAACAATTTTTCCCAGTGGAAACTTCCCCCTAGGTTGTCGACTATCGGTGAAAAATATCATGACGTGTATAACTTTCAACACGTTTTTTATATTTGGGATAGCTCGCTAATTTGGGCATTATCTAAAGAGATAAGTAATTTTTACAAAACACATATTATTTCCGAACAGGAAAAAGAAGACATCAAAAATGAACTCAAACTTATACTTTCACAATTAGAAAAGACACTAAACGGAACCCGTACTCCCCGCATTCCCTTCCCACCCGAAACGGATTTTCTCGTGTCGTCAATTAACGTGGGCTTTTCCAGTAGTTATTTCTTTTCCGGCAACAAACATCTCGCCTTGTTCCAAACGAATTTCAGCTTTTCGATGATACAGGATTCGGAAGACAATTTCAATAAGATAAAAGAATGGATTAACTCGCTATGCCATATTTCCACACTTCTTTCTAGGAGCGGACGCATCGAGAGACGGTTGTTTTTCAACACGCAATACCGGATTATAGATGAAGTGTTAAAATAATAATGGGACTGTACAAAAAGTCATTCTTCAAACTCCCTCCCCCCTTCGGGGTACTCCCTCTATAAACAGAGGGAGAGCTGAAATACTCTCTATCTTCGGAGTAAATCACCAGCTCCTCCTCTGTTTATAGAGGAGGTGGCACGAAGTGACGGAGGAGTTTCTTGAAATAAAATTGACTTTTTGTACAACCCCATTATTTCAATATATTTTACACTAAGCGTCTATCTCTGCCTCTTGTTCAAAATCGCCCAACGGCTTTAAGTTGGACGGGATTTCTTGCTCTGCGTCATCAGAGAAATAAGGGAACACATCCATAATATTCGTATCGGTCAAAGAGCTGATCTCGAAAGGTACCACGTAGGTTGACAGGCTCTTCTGCAAATTAGCCAACGCTTTCTCAATATCCGCTGCCGCCACCAAATAATACTGGTGAGATTTTTTCTCTTTACCACTGATCTGGTCCGCATCAATAATCGCCACTTTCGCCTTGAACCACTTATCGTCATTCCCGTCATTCGACTCCACCAACTCCGTGATGTTCGATTTCTTCAATCCCACGATATAAAAATCTCCCTGAATCATCTCCCGCAGATTTTCCGTGATCCGGCTCTCCGCCTCCGTGTAGGACATCGCATCTAACAAATACAACTCGGACATCTTTTTCTCTTTTCCATCCTCGCCAACTTTCACGTATTTTACCTTCGCTTCAAACCAATTTGCTGTCATTTCTTCTCTATTTTTATGTGTTTAATTCTACAGCAAAAGTAAAATAATCTCCCCAAAATTATTCCACGGGTCACAAAAATATTCCGCATATAACACGTACGAATCATTACCTTGTTGACGAATACGATAAACCCATGTTGCAAGCGATCAATAATGACGAGTTACAACGGGAATTCCGAAACACGTTGAAACCATTTTACGGGGCCTTGAAAACCATGGACGGGGACATAAAATTTGCCTTAGGAATTCGGTAGTTATTGGTTCGAAACAGGCACTCCCACCTAGTTGGTCGAATTATTGAAACAAAATCATTATAACCTCGAACAGATGTCTCAGGAAGAGACGAATTCCGAGGTCCTCAATAGTATTTATACCGACGAAAAACCTATCCCCGTGATTTATCAAATTCCTAATGCCTTTCTATACAAACGTGAATAAAGTGGAGTCTCCGTTCGAGATCCAACAATTCGTGAAAGAGATTAGAACCGACCAACCGGATGCCTTCCTGCATCGCCTGCAAAGCTTCTTTGCCGACACGCCTTACGAGTTGATCCGGGATTTGGAAGTACACTATCAAAACGTACTTTTTATTGTTTTCCGTCTTGTAAGTTTCTACGTGAAAGAGGGATATCACACATCCGAAGGCCGGGTGGATCTCGTACTGCAAACCGACCGTTACATCTACGTGATGGAATTCAAACTGGAAGGTTCTGCCGAAGAAGCCTTGCAACAAATCAAAGCGAAACATTACGCCCGACCATTTGAAGCGGATTCCCGACAGTTGTTCAAAATCGGGATTAACTTTGATAATAATACTCGGAATATCGAGAGATGGATCGTGGAATAAAACTTGATAAAAAGAAAGTAATACCGTGACCCATTCTTCACGCACCTAAAGAAAGCCCCGGTATTACTTTTTGGTTAGGCATCGATAAACCTGTTACATTACTAATTATTTTTGCTTAATATACTATTATACAAACCAATAACTTAAGATAACAGATCCATTTTTTCCCTCAAACGTACCTGCAAATTAATATCACCTGTTTGGAATGAGAGCATGTAAGCTTCATTATAACAACTTTTGGCTTTCTCGTTGTTTTCCAACACCTGATAGCAATCGCCTGCCATTATCAAATACCTCACCCGTGTCGCCATATCGGAATTCCCCGACAAAAGCTTATCCAGCCACGACAAGGCTGCTGTGGCAGACTCTTCTGTCAACTTATTGGCAACGGCATCCATCAAGGCAACCACGGCACGCTGGTAATCACTCGGACTGGCAAGATCTCCCATTTTATCAAAAAATTCCTTTTGCAAGCGAACATATTTCGCTTGATCTTTTTGAGCATACAAAGCGTAAAAGGCATCAGCTTTAGCTGTCATGAGATACTCCACGGAGAAACTTTTCGTCTTCACCGAGTCGAATACCGATTTCAAATCTCCCTTTATTCTGGCTATCTGTTGTTTATACTCAAGATCCCCATCCATAGCCATGCTTTGTACCAGCCTGTCTTGGTAACTGGCAAAAAATGAAACCAGCGTGTACACGGGTAATATTCGTTGGAATTCCTCTAAATGTTGAATCATGAATTCCACCGGTTCATTCTTTTTCTGCGGTTGCGAGCAATACATCATGATGAGATTAGCATCCTCCCGATTAATCATATTTTCCCGCGGTTTCTGCGCCAGATAATGCTTGATTACTTTCTCTACCCGAAACTGCCATTTTTCCAACTCCTTTTGGTTCCTGATCGTAGCCATCAATTCGGGAGCTTGTAACAAAAAACGTTGCTGCAAATCCAAATTCTTTTTATCTCCCTGCATAGCTACCCATTGGTCTTCTAATGACAAAAGATCTCCAGCAACAAACATCGCTGTCTGCACTAAATCCGTCAAAGAAATTGGTCCTACAATTTGTTTGACAATCTTTCCTTCCGGACTAAAAAACAGCATACTCGGGACTCGAGTCACATCGTACTTTTGGGTAAGCTCTTTCTCCTTTTCAACATCAATTTGCACGCAAATAAATCTCTGGTTAAAATACGCACTGATAATCTCTTGTGAAAAAACTTCTGCCGACATTTGCTCACAAGGCTCACTCCCCGAAGCTACAAAATCCACAAACACAATTTTATTTTCACTTCTAGCTTTTGTCAAAGCTTCACTTAAATTCCCTTTGAAGAAATCAATACCCTGCCCGAACACATTCAGCGTAAACACGCAAAGCAACATTAATAATATGAACCTCATGTACTTTCGTTTTTATTAAAAAATAAAAAGCGGTACCAAATACATTTTGATACCACTTCTTTTTACATATTATTCCTCGATAAGAAAGGTGTAGGCATTTTCAATCACCTGACTATACCCCTCGTTGGTCAGACGAACAGAAACGACATACGTCCCCGCTCCCGCTTTATGTTCTAACGGGTAAAACATAGCACCGCCCCCACGGATTGTCAACTCCTCCTTAAACAAAGCGGCTTGCTCCTCCCCTGCCGTAGAAGTCACCGACTCGATCGTAAAAGTAATAGGTGCAGTACCCTCGTACCCTTGCAAACTAAAAGTCATCCAAGGGGCCTTGTTTTCAATCCGAATAGCATCTTTCTCCGGATCCAACGTGCTGGGAATAATCAAAGAATCCGGTTCATAACCCGCATTTTCCGTGATCAAGTAACCGATTGTTTTTTCTTGACATGCAAAACAACAAACAAGCAAACATCCTATCAATATTGTCATTATTCTCATATTTCTTCAGTCGTTAAGTTCAACGTAAATCATCAGACATATTTGTCCAATCATAATAATAAGCCATCGCATGTACCAGACTGTGATCCGGTTCTATATTCGTGGAAACAACATCCTCTAACTTTAATAATGTATGAGTGGATTTAATCGTTATCGCCAAAGCACCTATATCGGAAATTCCCTGCCAACTTCCTCTTTTTGTATACATGGCTAACCGGGTTCCCCCCAAAGTGGTATAATAAGCTCCCCCCTTGATCAGATTTCCCCCTTGACCATCCTCTCCCAAAGGAATGCTATCCCGCCACAACTTTCCGTCCAAAACGTGACAAAGCAAAACTTTTTTGCAGAACTCGGGAGTTAAATCAGCAACTTGACTCAATCCCCGCTCCAGCAAATAACGCCGAATGCTATGATTCGTGATGCCCAAAAAGGTAATTTCAGGATGATCTGGATCTTGCCCCTCGAACAAGCGTACCACGTCATCACCCGCACGATACACCATAAGGGCCGTGGAATCCCAATTATAAGAATTAGCCGGAGCTTCCAGATACTCCAGTAACGAACCGTCGAACCGACCATTACAAATTCCCGTATCAATAAAATTGTTTTTCGTGCAGGCCCCAAGTCCACACAACAAAACGATAATCGCTATAAATTTTGTCGTTTTCATAACCGCTCCTTTATTGTAAAAATTCATTCCAGTAAACATTTTGACGCATTAAATCATTAGCCGTAAAAGCATCATCAGGGACACCGTAATATAACGCTCCGTTTTTAATATCTGTCTCTGTCAAAGCTTCAAATTGCGGTGAAATCTTACGCACATAGTCAAGTCCGTTTCTGCGCAAAGCATAAAAACGATCAAACTCGAAAAACAACTCTTTCTCCCTCTCATGGAAAATGGCATATTGTAAATCACCATCTCTAGCCGGATCATAATCATGCATACGGTTACCGTATGCCCGTTCCCGAATTGCATTCAAATCATCGGCCGCGTTAGGAAGATTTTGTCTCGCACGACACTCCGCCCGTAACAAAAGAATATCTGCCAAACGCCACACGATTTTGTCCATATCCATTCCTCGGTAATTTAATTTACCACTCCAAGAATCAAGCTCGTAAAACGCATTCCGGAAAACGTTCACGTACGCAAACTCAATGTCATCGTTATCAAAGGTCAGCAAACCGATATCCCCGTTTTCCAAATCATTGTCGTAAGAACCTTCCTTCGGACGCATCGTGTCCGCCACCAGTTCCTTACCCTGACTGTACATAAATATGGAATCTGCATCCAACCAAGTAAAATAAGCGTTCCGACGCAAATCCTCCTTGTCATACATCGTATTGACAGTCGTTTTCCTGACAGCATACATCGGCCATTTGCTCGGGTTCATCTGTGAATTCTTTTTAACAGGAAACTCCACAAATTGTGCCTGAAAATAAGCCTCCGGGGTCAACATTTCCGTTTTTGTCTTGTATATCTCCCATATACTCTCCGCATGCCCACGAAGCAACACCCCGGTACACACCTCTTCCGGATCCTTGGCCAACGAATAGTTACCCACCTCACCATTGATGATCATAGAACAATATTTCTCGGCTTCCGCCCAAAATTCCGGCTTTCCCTCAATCTCGGCTCTCCAAGAATAAATGTGAGCCAATAAGGCAGCCGCAGCACCTTTCGACGCATATTGCTTGGTTCCTCGTTGTTTCCCGTCAGAGTCCTTCAGATTCTCCCACGTCGGCAGATCCATCGCCTTCAAAGCCCACTTGGTCGCTTCCTCCAAAACATCCCCGACCGGACTTTTCGCTATTTTATCCATGTACAAGGAGCCTTTCGTGATAGGACATTCTCCCCAACGCTGAGCAAGATAGTAATAAGCCAAGCCTTTGGAAAAATAAGCCTGTAGCGCATATATATCTAGGATTTCGTCAGAAAGAGGGAAACGATGTAGATTATCTAAAATCACATCGGCATAATTGATCGTTCTATAATATTCCTTCCAATTAACACGGGTATAGACATTTATATCTAAACCTTTTGCCTGATTGATCTCAAGATCTTGAGTCGAGTCAACGAGCAAGCCGGCAGAGACATGTGGTTCATAAATTTGGTTCAACACCATTTTTCGTTCCTGAGATTTCAACGAGTTCAGCAAAGCCTCTGCATCTTTCTCCGTTTGAAAAAAACTTGTAAACGTCGTTGAATTTTCCGGAACGACATCAATAAAATCGGCACACCGGGCAAAAAGTAATAACATCATTATCCCATAAATCAATCTTCTCATCTCACTAAAAATTAAGAGTTAAACCTATCGAATATTTTCTTGGCAACGGATAAGCACTTCCACTATCAATGCCTTTATACACATCAACCACCTCCGGATTCTCCCCGGAATAATTACTCAGATAAAATAAATTCTCCATTGTGACGAAAAAGCGGATACCAGAGAATCCTATCTTCTTTGACACCTTTTTAGCTACATCATATCCAACGGTCAACTGTTTCAAACTAACGGAATGTACCTTCTCCACCCGCTTGTCCGTTTGCATCTCAAAATCATAACCAAAAAACGGATAATCAGCATCGTCTCCAGGTTTTTCCCAAAAATCCATATCAGTGGGATTCACATTAATTACAGTTTGATAGATAGATTTAGGTCTCATATTAATCATGCTTCGTCCCAACGCATAATTAAACAACATGTTCAAACTAAAATTCTTCCATGTCAATTCATTCACCCATCCACCATAAGCCAACGGTTGTGCTGTCCCCACGTAATACATATCATCAGTACCGATTCTACCGTCCCCATTCAGGTCCAATAACTTTTGCCGTCCGACCATACCACTCGTACCCGTCATAGGGTCCACACTAGTTCCTAAATATTCTTGACTACCATCTATTTTCCAATTTATCGGAACTTCATCATCCGAGTCATAAAAACCGTCTTCCGCATAGACCATCAATCCGGAAGTGGGGCGTCCAATAATAAGCCCATCTTTATCTTTCCCATCATAGGATTTTTCAAAACGGTTCCAGTTACGGGAAATATTAAACTTCGTCCGCCACAACACAGCATGATTCCTTAAAATATCCGCTTCCAACTCCAATTCGATCCCCTCGTTAGACAGTTCCATAGCGTTTTCCGTCCGCGCACCGGCAAGCAAGATCGTACCCGGCAGTTCAACGTTATAAATCAACGATGAAGTTAACTTATAATAATAATCCAATTTCATCTTTAACCGGTAATCAAACATATCCAAGTCCAAACCGATGTCATATTGTTCAGATTTCTCCCAAGTCAAGTCCGGGCTGATCATCGTGTTCGGGATCATGCCATTATTCTCCATAAACGCATCACTATCGACAGACATTAACCCGTGAGCCAGGTATTCATCCGTAAATATTTGCCCAGAAGTACCATAACTTGCTCGTAATTTTCCCCAGTCAAGCCAGCTAGCCCAACGCATGAAGGGTTCCTCCGAAAAAGCCCACCCCACGGCAACAGAAGGGAATGTCGCCCAACGATGATCCTCTCCAAAAGTAGAAGAACCATCGCGACGAAGAGTTCCTTCCACCAAATAACGCTGTTTGTAGTTATATCCCACACGGGTAAAGTAACTCAACATCGTTTTCTCCCTAAAATCAGAGTAGTAACTCGTCATGGATTCCCAATTCTCATAATCTCCGTATCCATGATTCTTGATCGGCTGATTAATATTCGGATTATAATAGTAAATATTGTCACTAGGACCTCCTCTACCATGACCGTTGATATAATGATATTGCTCTTTATTGATATCCATTCCCAGCAAAACTTCTAAATTATGTTTTTCCTTAAACGACTTGTTATAACGTAACAGCACGTTCCCCAAAACCGTAATCGAACGGGAAATAGATCCTTCCGATCTATTCTCTTCCCAGCTTGAAGCATCTAACCAACTCGGAGAAAAGATATTAGAATTACTTTGAGAGAAATCGACACTAGCACTTCCCGTCAACGAGAACCCTTTCCAAAAAGCGTATTGCAAATAAACAGATCCCATTGCCCGGTAAGCATCGGATTTATCTTTTTTCGCATTCGCATTTCTCAACCATTCTGCTTCCACCTCGGAAGAATTAGAGAGCAACGTTGAGGTACTACTAGGATCTGCCGTTATTACCTCAAAACGATTATGAGACATCAAATTTCGGGTATCCCGATCTTTGTTCGTATAAGCCAGATACAATCGCACATTTAAATCCAATCCTTTCGTGGGCTTTGCCGTCAGATTAGAGGATAAATTGTAACGACCGTAAGAACTATTTATAGCAATACCCGTCTCCTCGTAATACCCGGCACCAACCATATATTGCATGCGCTCACTTCCCCCGGATGCCTGAAGATTGGCATTCAAGATTTTTCCCGTTTTATAAACGTATTTCCACCAGTTCGTGCTATTGTTGAAATACGGGTTCAAACTATCTTGTAAATAGTCTGAAATCTTTTGTTGCAGATGTCCGTTTCCCCAAAAACCATCATACGTTCCAGAAAAAGCCTCGTAAACATCTTCATAAGAAGTCGGCCAACTCCATTTCCTGGTGGTGTAGTCATACATCGCACCCCGATCATTTTTCAATCGTTCCAAATTAATAATCCGCTCCATCCGTCCTCCAACCTGCTCGGGATATGCCATTAATTGAGAAGCAGAATAAGAAACGTTTGCAGAAAATTTAGCTTCACCGGCTCGTCCTTTTTTTGTCGTAATCAAAATCACTCCGTTCCCCGCACGAGAACCGTAAATAGAAGCAGCTGCCGCATCTTTCAACACCTCCACGGATTCAATCATGGCAGGGTCAATATCCGCCATCGTGTTGGTACCGGACACCGGAGACACGAATGAGTGCATGGGTACTCCATCTATCACGTAAAGCGGCTGACCATCGCTAGCCCCACTCGTCATCAAGGAATTATACCCCCGGATAGCTACCATCTGGGCACTTCCCGGTGCCCCGGACTGGTTCACCACCATCACTCCCGCCATCCGGCCTTGCAACATATTTACCAAACTTGCCGTGGGTAATTCTTTCATTTCTTCTGCCGTCACCCGGGATATGGCACTGATTACCTCGCGTTTTTTCTGAGAACCGTAAGCCCGTACTACCACCTCATCCAAATTTGAAACATCTTCTTTCATATAGATGTGAAGCGTGTCTGTTTTTTCCGTGAACTCTATTTCTTGATCTTTATAGCCCACAAAAGAAAACTTCAATTTTCCTTTCAATATCGGCAAATCAATGGCAAACCAACCATTATTGATAGATACCGTACCGACAGAAGTTCCCACTACTTGAATGGTAACCCCAGGCATGGGTATTTTTTTTTCGTCATACACGAATCCTTTCAGTCGAACACTTTTCTTATTAACTTGTGGGTCCGCCGATGCAGGTGATATGATAATAGTCTTACCAATAAATTGATACGAGAATCGCTCTCCTAGAACAGCTTTTAAAACATCTTCAATATTCGCCCTCAATGCCGGAATCTCCACGACTTGTTTTATATCAAGTTCGTCATCACTATAAAAAATATCATACTGTAACTGTAACGTAATTGTATTAAACACTTGGTCTATCGTCATCCGCTTTTGCTCAAACGACACATTTTCCGCCTGCCCGTAAGTTGTAGCATGTACTTGCATCAACCCAATTAAAATTCCAAAACAAACTAGCTTCATAAGCAATAACATTTTTTTTATTCTACTTTTCCAGTAGAATAAGCCTACATCATCATTTTTTTTCATAGATTTGTAATTACATTGTTATTTATTAATCCTCACGGGTTAAGAATCAGGACGAGAGCCGCAATCTCTCGTTCTTTCTTTTTACCGTGTTATTTATTATTTTTCAAACTGGCTGTCACCACATTTCCTTTTATATTAAATTGTACATCAGAAGTCATTTCCAAGAATTTCAACATATCCTGTAAAGGTTCATGCTTGTTGATCACCCCCGAGAAACGGCGGTTTTTGATACTCTCGCTCGTGTAGAACATGGTGAAGTCATACCATCGTTCTAATTTCCCCACTAACTCTTCAAATGTATACGCTTTGAAATAAAATTTTCCATCCCGCCAAGACGAGTACAATTCCGGTAGAACTTCCTTTAGCTCCCCTTTTCCGGTTTTCAAATTAATTTGATACTGCTCATCGGGTTTCATCAACACTTTTTCCTCTCCTCGTGCAATCATCACGGAGCCTTCAATCAAAGTGGTCTGCCAAAAACGATCTTCCGGGTAAGCACACACATTAAAGGATGTTCCCAATACTCGCACATTTCCAGCTTCCGTACGCACGTAGAAAGGTCGGTTTGTATCTTTTTTTACCTCGAAATAAGCCTCTCCTTCCAAAAACACCTCTCGCTGATCTAGTGCAAATTTCTCTGGAAAACGTAAAGAGGATTCTGAATTAACCCAAACTATAGTCCCATCGGGTAATTCTAGAGAATACTCACCACCTTTAGGCACAATCAATTCATTAATTATCAATGAATTTTGATCAGACTCTTCATTAATATGGTAAGAAACTTTCCCCGTCACCGTGTCATTCACGATCTCCACTCCCGCATTTCCCGAGGAATAAACTCCTTGATGCTCGTTTAATGCTAACCGTACTCCCGTTCCCAAACGCAATTCTGCCTGTAACCTACCGGGTTTTATCACTTCAGCACGTACAATTTTTTCCTTCGGCTCCGGACGGGTAACGACATAAACCAAAGAAACACCCAATACAAATATGGCCGCATATTTACAAACCGACAACATCCATTTTCTACCCCTTTTCGGCTGTATTTTCCGCCATGCGTTATCCACGTCATAACGATGGGAACTCAATCCGTGCATGGCCTGTCGGATCTCGAATTGTTGTTGCAATATCTTTTTTTCCTCCTGAGATAGCTCTCCCTCCTCCGGCCTTCGCCACAGAGAAGTCAAACGCTCCCAATTATTTTCCAGAAAATCGTTCATTTTGTATCTATTTTCCTATACGACAATCATCCTTCAAAAGAAGGTGAGTTAAAAATGAACTTTTTTCAAGAAAAATATCACACATTAAAAAAAGATCTGATTATCAAGACCTATATATTCAATTCATGTCATCTATCTTTGGCCTTGTAAAGCAATAAAAAGCAATACGGAAGTGTGTTCTCCACCTACCCTAGCTCGAATATCCCGATACGCTTTCATCACGTGAGACTTCACGGTATTCACCGATATCCCCAATTCATCCGCAATCTCCTTGTATTTTTTCCCGTCTAAACAACTCATCGTGAACACCGTCCGGCATTGCGCAGGTAAAGTTTGCAGAACCTCTTTTATTTGCTCCACACGTTGCATCTCCTCTTCCGAGTAATCAGAATTTTGTAGATCTTCAATAAACGCCATCAATGACGCTCCATGTTTTCGCTCTATCATTTTATGTTTCAATACATTTAAAGCCCGGAAACGTACCGAAGTAAAAAGATAAGATTTCACGGACTCCTGCACCCGAACCTCCTGCCGACTTTTCCAGAGATACGTGAAAAGATCCTGCACCACATCCTCTGCCTCCGCCTGATCACCAAGAATCATGACTGCATAATCGCACAATGGCATATAGAACATCCGAAACACTTGTTCAAATGCCCCTTGGTCTCCATTCTTTATTTTAGAGAAAACTTCTTCCATGATACAATTCTCACCACTCATGGAGACAAACTTACGCAAAAATCCGGATTCTCGAACGATCAGATGGAAAAAATAATATCACGAAAAATGATCGGGCAGAGCCATTCGCTCCCACCCGATCATACAATTCACGTATCGTTATTATCTCACGATAATCGTAAAACAGTTATTCACATCTTTTGACCTGCCCTCATTCCAAAAGTTTAAAGAAATACTATACCTTCCCCGAGGAACATCATTCTCCACCGGAACAGAAAGGACACCATTCCCCCGGACAGAAATACAAGCGGCTAATTTATCAGCATCCCCGCCCTCCGAAGTAATTGATTTCACCTGACACCAGATCGGGTTACTTCCCTCTATTCCTTCAATTGGGGTACTTGTCCAAGGCATACCATAAGTCACCCGCAGCCAATCTTCTCCACCCCCAACTAACATTGTCGGGTAAATTTGAAAAAACATCGCAATTTCTTCCGGGCTAAATCCCATATCCAAATACATTTGATATTCAGGATTCGATACCTCTTCTGGGGGTGTTGCATCCAGTTCATAATTTATTACTAATGAATCTAAACTATACCCGGCATACTCCGTAATCAAATATCCGATTTCAATATCCTGACATCCTATATTAACCATCGAGAATGGGATAGTCAGCATAAAAAGTATTATTAGCGTTCTCATCTTCTAAATTTTTATATTTTTCCAAAATTATAACTGTAATTTAATGCATGTACAACACCATTTTTGGGCTGTATATCCGGTGAAGCCACAGGGATTTCCCCGTGCTCCATAGAATAAAGATTAAGTGTCACGGCCCCAGCCTCTGCAACTCCGGCCCATGAAGACCCTCGTAAATAAGCTCGAATCTTGTTGCCTCCGATACAAGTCATATCCGTTCCCCCATCTTGTTTCTCTTCGTTGATAAAATAATCTTTATTAATGTAAGCAATATCCGACTTCAAATATTTCTTGCTCACCACATGTTTCAACAGGAACGTCCTGCACAATTCTTTAGGCATATCCGAAATTTTCGTATAAATCTCACCGGGAACCGCAGCTTTCTGCGACTCCAGCATAAACCGCAAAATAGAATAGGCAGGCGGAGCCCAGAACGTAATTTCCGGACAAGTATCCACCTGTCCCTCGAATAAATCCGTCAAATCGGCATGCTCAATCATCTCCACCGTCAGATCCCAGTTTTTATCATTCGAACGTAAATAATCCATAATTGTCCCGTCAAAATAAGGATTAGAAACACCCGTATCAATCACCTTTTGTTCCGTGTCACAAGCCCAAACAAGAGCAATAATTCCCCATAATAGCCATATCTTTTTCATAAACTTATTTTTCATGATTCAACAAATTAATTTACAAACGTCGATGCCAATACGTATTTTGTCGCAGCAAGGGATTCTGGCTGAAAGCCCCGTCACCAATCATCAAAAACAAAGCTCCATCTTTCAAATCCTGATTGGTTACCGTTTGGTAATTCCCTTTCAATTCCATTCGGACATAATCATTCCGAATAATATCATAATAGCGTTGTCCCTCCAACAACAGCTCTTTTTCCCGTTCCTTAAAAATTGCGTATCTCAAATCTCCCCCATACTCCGAGGCATCGTAGAGTTTAGCATTGGCACGCTCTCGAATTTTATTCAAATCATCAATCGCCCCCTCCATGTAACTACCTCCTAAACGGGCTCGACATTCCGCACGCAACAAATAAATATCCGCCAAACGCCACCAGATTTTATTCTGATCCAAACCGCGTACCATGATATACCCGTCGTCCGTCCTTTCCGTGTAAAATTTGCGAAACTTGTACAAATAAGCATACCCTCCGGTCACAGGTAATAACGTATCATGGCTCATGGAATCCAATTTATAAAAATAAGCTTCCCGACGTAAATCATTTTGAAGATACATCTCCTTCATGGAAGAGGCCTTTATACGACAAACATTATACGCAACAGACGAAGGCTGTATTGTCGGAATTATTGGCCATCCTGCATAGTCCTCTACAATATGTTTAGGCCCCATAGGAAGTCTCTCCTCGTTCCAAAAATTACGTGTAATCGTTTCATAAATACTCTCCCGACTATCCCCTAACAACACGCTTGCGCATACTTCTTCCGGATTTGCCGCCAAACCATACTGGCCGGAAGTAATAACCCGTGTACACGCCTCTTCAGCCTTTTTCCATAACTCCATTTCATCATAAGCATCATCGTGAGCAAAATATTTCCCTCCCGCTTTCCAAGCGCAGAGATGTGCCAATAAAGCATTTGCACTTCCTTTGCAAGGGGTGGATTTATACGTTGCCACATTCCCGTTTGCCATTCTGATTTTATCAAACTCGGGTAATACCTCAGCAGCTTTCGTTGCTAGATCAATCGCGTAATCAGCCACCTCATCCCAATTCGTCTTCGCCGTCGGCAATAGCTCGACCTGATCTCGAATCAACATACAATCTCCCCATTGACGGATAATTTCCAAATATAATAAAGCCTTATAAAACCAAGCCTGTCCTTTGTACAAATTACGCTCCTCTGAAGATAAATCTGCCACGTCCGCATAAGCGAGCACGACATTTGCATTAGCTATCGGTTGATAATATATCTGCCAACTCCGGGTATTCCAATATGAAAGTTCAGAAGAAGGAAAACTTAATGTCTGGGACCATTCCATTTCAGAATCATCGTAATAGTCATCGACATACACACCTTTCTTTATTTGAAGATTCGGTTCATTCGTGTAAGTCAACACTTTTAGAGCTTTATCCACCCCATTGATAAAGGATTCGAAATCTTTCGGAGTACTCAAACCGTTTTCATAGGTGAGTGAATTTTCTGGCTTCACGGTCAACGCATCCTCACATCCACACAATAAACATAAACCGAAAAGCATTATTACAAAATATTGTATTTTACACATAACTAGAATTTTACAGTTAGACCTAAAGTAAACTTCCGGGCTAATGGATAACTCATTCCGTCATCTACCCCGTTTACAATACTCACAACTTCAGGATCCATCCCTGAATAATTGGAAAAAGTCAAAAGATTTTCTCCACTCACAAATACCCGTAATTGCTCCATTCCCCATTTAGAGATCAACGATTTGGGCAGATTATAACCAACAGTCAATGTTTTCAATTTCAAATAATTCACCTTTTCTACTTGTCTGTCTAAGACATACCCCTCACTCCCAAGACGTAATTGGGCATAATCCGAATCATCCCCTTCTTGCTGCCAGAAAGTCGTTTTATTTATATCCACGAATACGGGATGCTTGTAATATTTCTGGGACGGATCAGTTGAGAATGCCAAAGATATGGAAGGTAACTGATTCACCATGTGCCGCCCGATGGAATAATGCATGGAAAAATTCAAATCAAAGTTTTTCCACCGGAATTCATTTACAATTCCCCCACTTATAATAGGTAAAGCACTTCCTAAAAATACACCATCATTAAAAATCACACCATCACCATCCACATCCACGTAATAATAATCTCCCGGACGATAAAAAGAAGAATAGGAACCTCCCATTAAAGAATATGGATAACAACTTTCACCTTGTGCCGTGAAATATAGAGGAAGATCCTCCTGTTTTTGCACGTACCCATTCGTTTTATATCCTGAGATTCGATTCAATGGCTTACCTGTAATTCCAAATCCCAAATCTTTGCCATTATATGATTTTTCAATCCTGTTCCAATTTCTAGCTCCATTTACAGAAATTTTCCAATACAAATCAGAACGACGGAATATTTCATATTTAATCAACAATTCAAGTCCTTCATTCGACAAAGCGGCCGCATTCGCCCATTGGGACATAAAACCATTATAATCCCCGGGAAGTCCGACCTGATACAACAACTTATCCGTATATCGATAATAATAATCAAGAACAATACCTAATCGGTACTCAAAGAGATCAACATCTAAACCGAAATCATACTGATCGGTTTCTTCCCAAGAAAGATCTTCATTATAAAGTCCTCCATTATACACTGGTTCCAAAGTCGGATTCCCTTGATGTGAAAACTCTCCGGGACCCATCAAACCGTAAGCCAAATAAGGGTATTCGAACATTTTACCGGAACGTCCCCAACTAGCCCGCAACTTCCCGAACGAAAGCCAACCCAAATTATCTTTAATGAAAGGCTCCTCTGAAAAGCTCCATCCGGCAGCCACAGAGGGAAAAGTTCCCCATTTATTATTCCGCCCGAACACGGAACTCCCATCTTGACGGAAACTCAGAGACAACAAGTATTTCAAGCGATAATTATATTCCAAACGTCCAAAATAGGAGTATAGTTTCTGTTCCTCCATATTTGACTGGTAATGCTGAAAAGCCACCGGGACCGTTTCTCCCGACCATTCATTTACTTCCTGTCCCAAATCCGGCAATCCACTCGGTGCATAATAAATCTTATCACTTGGAGAATTCTCAGCCGTTCCCCCGTTATATTCCATCTGATCATATTGATAAGAGAATCCAGCGAGAAAATCAAAAGTATGATCTTCGCCTATCGTTTTTCGATAGGATAACAAATTTTCGTTCAACACCATCAGGTTTATCCCCGTTTCACCCAAGCTCATCGAATACCCTTTACCACTCAAGTAAGAAGGTTGAAAATAATTTCTACGATGGATAGAATAATCTGTTGCCAAGGAAGTTGAAACACTTAATCCTTCAATAATCTCGTACCCTATTTTAAAATTAGTTCGTAAACGAACAGAACGGTTCTTTTCTTTTGTTCCTTTCAATTTATCAATCGTAGCCTCCCAAGCCTCAGTTCCTTTACCCGGCAATAACGTACTCTGCCAGAAAGGATCACCCGGTACTCCTTCGACCATTGGGGCCGTACCAAAACCCTCCACCTTTTCCCCGCGGTCCCGATTCGTCAATGTTGCATTAAAACGTAAATCCACGTTTACCCGATTGACCGGCATTACATTCAAAGAAGAATTCAAATCCATACGATTATATCCGGTTCCGACAAATACCCCTTTTTCATTATAATACCCCAAACCAATCCCGTAAGTCATCCTTTCCCCTCCACCATAAGTTTGAATATTAGCATTTGTCACTTTCCCTGTTCGGAAATAAGCCGGGAAAAAATTCGTTGCATTATTATAAAAAGCATTCAGACTATCTTGATAAATCAATGTTACGGGATTGCCCGGCTGGGCAGAAAAGAAATAATCATAAGATGCATGTTGATCATTCCAAAAAACTTCCTCATTGGACAAGGGATATTTATATCGCTTGGTCGTCTTATCTAAATAAGCTAATTGCGTTCCTTCAAGCGTTTTAAAACGCAGATCACGTTCCCCTTTTCCAATAACCATCGTGGGAAATTCAGCAACGATACCCCAAGATTGAGATGCGTTGATCGAAAAGGTTGCTTTTTGATTCTTCTTTCCTTTTTTAGTTGTCACGATAATCACCCCGTTGGCAGCACGAGAACCATAGATAGAAGCCGAAGAAGCATCCTTCAATATCTGAACCGATTCAATCATATCCGGATTAATGTCTGCCAGTAAATTAGTACCGGTAATCGGAGAAGCAAAAGAATTTAACGGAACCCCATCAACCACCCACAAAGGATTAGAAAACCGCCGTCCTTGCTCCACATCCAAAGAATTGTATCCCCGAATCGTGATAGCTGTTCCACCACCTCCCGGTGCCCCGGACATATTCGTAATATCCAAACCGGCAACCCGTCCTTGTAAAAGAGAGGCTATATCCGAAGCCGGTATTCCTTGTAACTCTTCGGCCTTGACAACTGACACGGCCCCGGTCATTTCTCTTTTATTCGTCGTTCCGTAAGCCACCACAACTGCCTCATCCAATGCCTGAATATCTTCCACCATCACGATACGAAGCGTATCTTTCGTTCTTCCGGTAAAATTTACTTTCTGAGATTTATACCCGACAAAAGAAAACTCCAATGCTCCTTGCGCCATGGGTAAAGTTAAAGAAAATTGCCCTTTAGCATTCGTCGCCGTTCCAATGTTTGTACCAAAAATTTTCACGGTAACTCCCGGCATCGGTACTTTTTTCTGGTCTGTAACAATACCGACAAGCGTTTTTTTCTCCTGTTTTTGTTCTTCCATTCGTCGCACGACAATCACGCCATCTAGCACCTCGTAAGAGTACCCATGATCCTTCAGTACCTTATCCAACACTTCATTCAAGGTGGCATTCTTTAAGACCACCGTAATTTTCTCCGTCTCAGATACGATTCCCTTTTGGAAAAAGAATTGATACCCTGTTTGCATTTTCAAGTAATCAAGCACCGACACGATCAATTCATTCTCGAACTTCACATCCAGCTTCTGATCCTGAGAATAAGTCGTGGCACTTAACGTGTGAATGCAACATAACAAAATAAAAAGCTTCAACTTCATAATCAATAAAATTTTTCGCCATTTTCCTTCCGGAAAATGTTCACATCCGATCTTTTTTTTCATAACTTTGTTTATGATTTTATTTAACATTACATCTGCTGTCAACAGATGTTTTCAAATCTTGGGGGAAGCTGTCAAATTCCCCCGATTTTTTTATATACTCACGACAACTGTTTGCCCTTGAACATCAAATTTTACATTACTACTCTTTTCTATCACCTGTAATATCGATTTAAAATTACTGTATTTGGGTAAATTCCCTTTAAACTCGATCGCTTTAGCACCTTCATTTTGAAAAAACACCATCACATTATACCAACGAGCCAATTTCAACATGATTTGCTCCAAATTCTGATTTTCAAATACAAACACCCCCTTTTTCCAAGCTGCCACCTGTTGTACATCAACCTTTTTAACCGTAAAATTTCCTCTATCCACATGACAAACAGCTTGTTCCCCCGGCACAAGGATCTGTTCATTTCCTTGTTTCTCAACAGATACAGCCACACTTCCGTGTACCAATGTTGTGTAAATATCTGCCTCATCCGGATAAGCATACACGTTAAATGCCGTTCCTAACACCCTCAATGATTGTACGCCTGTTTCCACCCAAAAAGGACGATTCGTGTCTTTTGCCACTTCAAAATATGCCTCACCTTCCAAAATTACCCGACGTTCATTACCGGGAAAAACAACCGGGTATTTCAACCGGGAGTCTGCATTCAACCACACCCGCGTACCGTCTTCCAGCACTACATCATACTCCCCACCTCTAGGCACTTCTAGCGTGTTGTAAACAACTTCCACAGAATGAACGTCCTCTTTACCCGAATGTTCATAAGTTAAAACCCCATTGGCCTTTTGAATCGTAACCCCTGCCTCCTGAATAACAGTTCTTCTTAAGGACAAAGTATCTAAAAGGACATTTTCTCCCGTCGCTAAAATAAGCTTGGCTTTCATCTCTCCCGGAGTAATCTCTTGAACCTGAATCACCGGAACAGCGTGGTCAACTCTCCCCCGCACTCCCCAAATTATACCCACCACCACGATCACGACAATAACTGCAGCGTATCGACTCAATAAAATAAATTGCCGGCGACGGGCTCTGCGATTCACGGGTTCCACGATTTTACGGTAACCTTTCGCTTTATCCACAGCCCGCATTTGCATGAAAATATCTAATGTTTCCTCCAATCGGGCTTCATCATATTCCGTGTCATTCTTCTCGATTTGATCTTTCTCTCTCATATTTTTCTTCTCTTTATATAACCAAGACAGATCAAGTAAAAAATACACGTAGTCACATTCTCGAAAAAATTACATTTTTATTTTATCAATATCAAAATATTAATTCTAAATTTGTTTTGATGTAGGAAACCTGATGTATGATAAACATAGAGAAAAAGACGTTCGAATCCTTATTTAACCTGTACTATTCAGGATTAATCGTGTATGCTAATCGTTTCACGAACCAGATCGAGATCTCGGAAGACATCGTGCATGACGTTTTTATCACTCTTTGGGAAAAAAAAGATTCACTCCTCATGGAATCTGCGAAAGCCTACCTCTTCTCATCCGTCCGCAACCGTTGCCTGAATCACTTGGAACAATTAAAGGTACGCAACGAGTACCAAGAGCAACTTTTACAAAAAGGGGACATTACCGGATTACTCACTTGGGAATATTACGTGGAATCAGAACTTCGGGAACATATTGAAAAGGCAATCCGTCAACTTCCCCCTCAATGCCAAAAGATTTTCATTATGAATCGTTTCGATGGTAAAAGTATCGCCCAAATTGCCGAAGAATTGGAAATCTCTCCCCGCACGGCAGAAAAACACATCGAAGTTGCCTTGAAAAAACTCCGCCAAGAACTGGCAGATTACCTTCCGACTGGTTTATTATTCTGGCTATTAAATATTTAACACAAAAAAGAGGCTCGTTTCCAAGCCTCTTTCCTTCAGAATATATAATATCTTAATATCTTCTATTTGAATTATAACCTCCGCGACTTCCGCCACCTCTGTTATATCCTCCGCGACCTCCACCGTTTGATCTTTCTTCTCTCGGTTTAGCCACGTTAACGTTAATTACCTTACCGTCATATTCAGCACCGTTCAATTCATCGATTGCTTTTTGTCCCATTGCCTCGTCAGCAATCTCAACAAAACCGAATCCTCTTGATCTACCAGTTTCCCGGTCCATAATAACTTTAGCTGAAGTAACTTCACCGTATTCAGCAAACAACGTGTTTAAATCTGCGTCATCAACGCCATAGCTTAAATTTGAAATGTAAATGTTCATCAAGTACAATTTTTGATTAATTAATAAAAACGATTGAGATTGGACAATGATAGAAAGTCTACTTAACGATACAAATACATGCTAGGAAAGAGATTTAAATACAAATGATTCAATTCAATCTGAGACAAAGGTACGCTTTATTTCGGATATTCAAGCGTTTTTGCAAATTTATTTCAAATTATTTTCTTTCACACTCGATTTCATTTCCGTATTGTGAAGCAAACAGCCTTCTATACAAGAAGAAGGACTGCCTAACCAAGTTTGGAATTAGGCAGTCCACACCACATCGAAATACGGTGAGTTAATCTATTATAAACGTAAACACATTATCCAAACGATGGGAATATCCCTCGTTTTCTATAATAATTGCAATACGATAGGTTCCTTTGGGAGCTTTACAGGCAAACGGAAGTTGCATTCGCCCACCTCCTTGCATCACAAGTTCTTCTTTAAAAAGGTCTGCATTACCATCTGTCGAAGTTACATCTGCAATCGAATACATAATAGGTTGTGTTCCCAGAACACCCTCGATCGTAGAAGTTGACCAAGGAATAGCATCTTCAATCTTAGTTATTAACCCAATATATTCATCACATATCGGATCAATGTCATCGTATCCTTCATCCCAAAACACGTCCATGCCATTACCGTAAATACCATCCAACTCATCATAATGATAGAACCATTCATCAATCTCACCCAACCGGGTATATATCTCTTCCATCCGCCCCGCATCAGTCTCTTCGTCCAAAGATGCCAGTTCCTCCTCCAAAGCATCACTCTCCGCATATATACCATCCATTTCCTCCTCCAAGACTTTCAATTCACGATACGCCAAAGCCATCTCTTTCAACTCCGGCGGGTACTGTAATTCCATTGCCTCAATCTGTTCAAGAATACTTCTTTCGCCAACATATAACGTATCAATAGAATACTTGGCATGTTCCGTTTTCAAATAACCGATTGTAACCTCTTGACAACTAGTCATGCACAAACCAGCAAAAGCTATCAATAAATATATTGTTCTCATCATATACACTTTATAATCCTTCTAGACTAAAACCATAACTTAAGGCGTGTACCACCCCGTTACTCATTTGAATATCGGTTGACACACTTCGGTTGGCATCACTATTACCGGAGCCATGTAGATAGACATACAAACCAATTTCTCCCTTTTCCGGGATATAATTATAATCCTCCCGGTAAGTATAGACGAACATCTCTCCCTCAAGCGTCTTACAAACTTTTCCTTCAACTTCAGTATAACCACCCCGGACTGCCTCCAAACGTCCCCTCGGAATATCCTCAACCACCAATCGCTGAGGGATAATAAGGCGTTTCAGTATATGCCGACAGGTCTCTACCGGAATATCCCGAACCGTCTTCCACGGTTTTGTCGGATGTGCCTCCTTGTAATCAAGCATATATGCCAATATACTCAAATTTGTAATCCCGAAAAAGGTAATTTGTTCATTCTGCCTTGAGCCATCAAAATACTCTTTCATCCCGGCGTGTTCGATCATAATAATCGTGGAATCCCAATCATCCGGCTGACTATGCAAATACTCCCACACGGTACAATCATGCTTACCGTTTGCCAAACCGGTATCAATATATTGGTAATCCGTACAGGCACTCAAAATAACGAGAGTGGCCACAACCAAACACTTGAAAAATACATTTATCTTCTCCATAACCAATATTTATTTTGTGTCATCAATTCATTATTATTAAAAGACCGTTGAGCAACAGGCCTATACAAAGCGCCATTTTCAATATCCTTAGCCGTGAGTTGCTGATAAGCTTCCGAAAGCCGGTCCAAATACCCGTTACGAACAATATCAAAATACCGTTGCCCTTCACCGAACAGCTCCCGGTCACGCTCGTTAAATATCTCCCGACGCAAATCCTCGCTATCTGTCGATCCGGCATACGGCTCCAACCCGGCTCGTTCTCGCACATCATTTAAATCTTCCACGGCTGTCGACAGCCCCAAACGGGCCCGGCTCTCCGCCCTCAACAATTTCAAGTCTGCCAATCTCCAAATCACCCTATTCCCTTCCACATTTTGAACATCTCCTTTGTTACCTTCTATTTTAGAGCGAATCACATCATGCCATTTATAAAAGTAAGCGTAATCGGAGATGACTTTAACAGAATCAATCGGATTACCATCATCGTCACGTTTCGTAATTTTCCACCAAAATACATTTCCCAAATCATACCAATATAACTCTTTACGTGCATCATCCTCTTCCGGGAACATATTTTCCACGGTTTCAACCGAGATTCGTGCCGCCAAATAACGGGGAAAACCTGTTTCCGCAAGCTCCGGGCTAGAATCAAATTCCGGGTAAGTACACAATAAAATCCCCGGATAAAGATATTGTAGCCATCCTATTTGCATATAATCCATATCTTTATCAGAAACCTCTATTGAAAAAATGGTTTCGTCACTCTCTCGTACCCTTCCAAGCGTACGCTCTAACAACAAGGCGATCGTTGGTTCTAGTTTATAAAAGCCGCATTTACCATCAATCACATCCGAAGCATACCTTTCTGCCTTCTCCCAATAACTTTCCTCACCGTAAAGTCCTCCCATCCAAGCATATATATTAGCCAGTAATGTTTTCACCGTTCCCAAGCTGGCATATTGCTTTGAGGTTAACTTGTTACCATACGAATCGACCAACTTTTCATGCGTTGGCAAAACCAACGCTTTCTCGGCACATTCAATCGCTTTTCCCAACACCTCTTTCACGGGACTCTTCGCTAAAGGTTCGGTAGCCGTGGAATTAGGCGGAATCGGGGCATCTCCCCAGTTACGGGCAATATTAAAATAACAAAGTGCTTTTATAAAATTAGCCTGAGCCAACCAGAATTCTTTCCGCTCTTCTGTCATTCCTCCAAAGCGGAAACTATTATCAATTAACAAATCAGCATGTCCAATGATCGAATAATAACCTCCCCAAGACACGCCTTCCATGATCGAGAATGCTGTCAAGGCCAAATTCCTTTGGTCTTCATTCCAATATTCATCACATGGTAACGCTGCAATATCAAATACATCGACGTTCATAACAGATCCCCACATATCAATTTCCATCGCCATCATAGTCGTAATAACAGCTTCCACATCCTGTTCCGTCTTGAAATAACTATAATAAGTCACGTCATTCTCCGACTCTACTGTCAAAAAATCATCGCAAGCGAACAATGGTAGAAAAAATAAATACATCCATATCTTCTTCATAACTCTTTGTATTAGAAATTAACACTCAACCCGATCGTAAACTTACGTGGTAGCGGATAAGATCCCAATGCATCAATTCCGTCAAAAATACTCACGATCTCCGGATCCAATCCTGAATAATTGGATAGTAAAAATAGATTCTCAGCCGTCACGTAAATTCGAGCACTCGACAACCCGAATTTTTTCGATACATTCTCATTCAAATTATATCCTAAAGTCAACTGTTTCAATCGCAACAAATGTATATTTTCGATATCACTATCATAAAGCCCGACAAATTGGTCTCCATTATTCTTATAAGATTGCAAACGGGGATATTTCGGATTCTTTGTATTCTTATTCTCCCACGCATGAACCTTACGTAAGTCCACCCGGATAGAGTTTTCAGGAGTTTCCCACGGCTGCAAACTATAATCATCGTATACCCGCAATATATGTCTGCCTAACGAATAATTAAATGCCATGCTTAAATCAAAATCCTTCCATCGTAAATCACAAAAGATTCCCCCGTGCATTTGTGGCAGCGGGCTGGATGCAAAGTACTGGTCATCCTCCGTAATCTGCCCGTCACCGTTTAGATCCAGAATTCGACGAGTCCCCGGATAAAAGATTCCTTCATTTATTCCCATGTCATACAAAGGTTGTTTCACCCCACTCGCCAAGTAAATATAAGGAACTTCATCCATAGTATTATAAAAACCGTCAGTCTTGTAGGCCCGCATTTGATATAACGGCTTCCCGATAACCTGTTCTTTATAATCCATACCCGTGTAACTCTTCTCGAAACGACTCCAGTTACGGGATGCTGTCAACTTCATCCGCCATTTCACGGCAGTCTCGCGCAAAATATTAGCCTGCAACTCCAGCTCGATCCCCTCGTTAGAAGTTTCCAGTACATTCTGCCATTGCATATCGAACAAATAAGTATCACCCGGCAAATCAACCTGATTCAACTGATCCTTCGTGTAACGATAGTAGTAATCGAGAACCATTTTAAAACGATAGTCCATCAAGTCCAAATCCAACCCTAAATTATACTGGTCGGTTGATTCCCAAGACAACTTCCGGTTAATCAGCCCGCCTTTCTTATTTGCGGTCATACCGTATTGCCCGAGAAAAGTATACGCGTAAGCCGAAAACAGCCCTTGCGCCAAATAAGGTTGGGAAAATTTTTGCCCGGAGGTTCCCCAACTACCGCGAAGTTTACCGAAACTCAACCAATAAAAACGTTTCATAAAAGGTTCTTCTGAAAATGCCCACCCCGCAGACACGGACGGGAATGTTGCCCAACGCACCTTTTCTCCAAAGACAGAGGATCCGTCCCGCCGAATCGTACCTTCCAAAATATATTTCTCCTTATAATTATAAGACAACCGACCGAAATAACTACACATGGTCTCCTCAGTCAAAGAAGAGCCATAAGTATACGCCCCCTTAGCATACCCTCCGGAATACACGATATTAGAAGCACCTCCCCAACCTTTTCCCACGTAATGCACATAATCATTCGGCCCTTTCAACCCGGATCCGCTATTATTGAACTTTTGGTCTTTTTCGAAAGAAAGCCCAAGCAAGACACCGAATTGGTGATCATGTTTTATCTTGAATTTATAATTCAACAAATTCTCATTCAGCATCATAATGCTTCGTGAAATATCACCTTCCGATTTTGAAAAGTGATTCTGCCGATCTAACGTACTGGGAGTAAATTTATTCAAATTCTGTTGATTAAAATCAAGAGAACCGGAAACAGACAAATGCAAATCACGAATAAATTCATAATCCAGTTTTAGATTCAAACGTGCCGTGTAACTGTTATTCTTCTCAATCTTGGAATTCAAATCTTCCATCATGTACTCCTTCACGTAACTATCCCCCGGCAATAGCGAAGAAGTCCGGTTCGGATCAACCGATATTCCTTGTATCTTGGAACTCAGTCCTCTTTCTGCCTCCCCTCTACTACGGTCGCTATACGTGAAAGTACTCATAAAATCCATCTTCAAATGTCTCATCGGCTTAGATGAAATATTAGCGGATAACGTGGCCCGTTGAAAATCAGAGCTGATGATAATCCCTTCCTCTTTAAAATAACCAACACCCACGATATATTGCATAGCCTCGTTTCCCCCGGACATCTGTAAATTTGCATTTATCACCTTAGCCGTACGGTACATATACCGCCACCAATCCGTGGAATTATTAAAGAATGGATTCAAACTATCTTGCAAATAAGGAACCTCCGGAGCAATCTTATCTCTACCACCCCAAAAATAATTATAGACCGGTCCCATATCTTTCCCCACCAGATTGTACACCTCCTCGTAAGAAGTCGGCACCTTCCATTCTTTGGTTTTCACATCATAATAAGGCTCAACCGTACGTTTCAAAGCGTTAAGCGCATACATACGTTCCCCGTGTCCCCCGGTAACTTCAGGTGTCTTGGGCAGCCACGAAGCTGAATAAGAAAATTTTGCCGAAAGTTGGCTTTTACCGACACGTCCTTTTTTGGTCGTGATCAGTATGACCCCGTTCCCTGCACGAGAACCATAAAGTGCCGCCGCTGCCGCATCTTTCAACACTTCTATCGACTCGATCATTGCCGGGTCAAGATCGGCAATCGTGTTAGCCCCGGTAACCGATGACGTAAAGGATTGAATAGGCACTCCGTCAACCACGTACAAAGGAGTTCCGTATTCCCGATCCTCACCCTCTCCCTTTGCCCCGATACTCGTGTAGCCACGAATAGCCACGATAGACCCGCCACCACCGGGAGCGCCGGAGAGATTATTCACCTCCACTCCTGCCATCCGTCCCTGCAACAAACTCTCCAGACTATGCGTCGGCAATTCCTGAATCTCGCTCCCCTTGATCGAGGAAACGGCACTTGTCATCAATCTCCGTTTCTGGGAACCGTAGGCAACCACCGTCACCTCGTCCAGATCCGACACATCTTCCTCCAGAACCACCCGAATCGTATCCCTCGTCGCGGCACTGAAATTCACTTTCTTGGTCTTGTAGCCCACAAAAGAGAACACAAGCGTTCCCTTTTCCATCGGCAACGACAAGCGGAACATCCCGTTCACGTCCGAGGCCGTCCCTACCGTCGCACTATCCAGTCGCACGGTCACCCCCGGCATCGGTATTTTCTTACCATCCGTGACTTTTCCCAAGATAATTTTCCCTTTCTGCGGTTCGGCCGGGAGTGCAGAAAGGATGATAAATTCATCCATCAACTCGTAAGTCAACCCGGTTCCCTCCAATATTTCACGCAACACCACGTCCAAACGAGTATTCTTGAAATTCACATTCAAGCGGTAATCACTATTCAAACGGTGATTATTATACACCACCGTATAACCGGTCTGTTTATGAATCTCGGAAAAAATTTCCTTGAAACTCAACTGGCTCCCCGTGACGGTCATCGTCTTCTGGGCTAACGTGCCGGCCGTTACATTCGTGATAAACACGACCATCAAAAAAACGCCTAACTTCATAACCTGACAAATTTTTGACAACTTGTTGTGTCCAACAAGCCTGTTTCTTCGTTTTTTATTCATACTTTTGTTTCGAGTTAGTTAATATTTACGGTATTACTAAACCTCCCGGAGCGTGGTCGCAACACGTTTCGGGATTTTATTTTTCATATATTTTAATCTGATCTCCGAAATCGACAAACGAAATATCCCTCGTCTTCTCGATCATTTTCAACACGTATTCCAGATCCCGGTATCTCGTCACGGCCCCGGTAAAACGCATCTGTTTCACCTTCTCGCTGGCAAAAGTGAATTTCACTTGATACCAGCGTTCCAACTTCACGACCAACTCTTCCATCGACATATTCTCGAAATAAAAATACCCGGTACGC
Source organism: Butyricimonas sp. (assembly GCF_019423355.1). Taxonomy (NCBI): domain Bacteria; kingdom Pseudomonadati; phylum Bacteroidota; class Bacteroidia; order Bacteroidales; family Odoribacteraceae; genus Butyricimonas; species Butyricimonas sp. The sequence continues at coordinate 256,905 of NZ_JAHZBP010000004.1, read as the reverse complement.
CAAGCGCTCACCCGACTGACATCCTCTTTCGTGAGAACGATTGAAGTACTCGCCTTGTCCATACGGACCACCTCACCCGGCACCAACGCACGAGTCTGTCGATTCCGTGTATCCTCGAATTTCACTTTCCCCTTTAACAATGCCACTTCAACCTTCGCCTCATCCGTGTAATTCATCACGTTAAACGACGTCCCCAACACCTTGACATTTGCCTCCGCCGTTTTCACCACAAAAGGCTTTAACGAATCGGAAGTCACTTCAAAAAAAGCCTCCCCTTCCAAATAAACGGCTCGTTGATTCCCGACAAAATGAAGAGGGAACTTCAACTTCGAATCGGAATTCAACCACACGTTCGTTCCGTCTGCCAGCGTCAGATTATACTCCCCTCCCCGGGGAACAATCACCGTGTGATATTCCTCTGTCATCACGTCCTTCCCGCTCTCCGGTTGAGGGAACAGATTTTTCACTGAATCACTCTTCAAGACAATCCCTTCCGCCAATGGCACGGTTCGATCATTCTCTCTACCCAGCATGACCTCGTTCCCTGATGGAAATTGCAAAATAGCCTCTCTCTCCCCGTGCTTACTCTCCAACAAACTGATTTTAGGCAATGTCTCCGGCACCGGTTCTTTCCGGTTCGTGTAGTACACGTGGAAAATACCCACCAACAGTAAGACCACCGCCGCGGACGAGATCACGCCCCACACGAATCGTCTCCGCCGTTTCAACCTTTCTTCCCGCCATTTTTCCTGTATCCGGGTCTTCATCCCCCCTGCCCGTTCCTCACGTGAACTTAACCGCAACCGTTGACACATCTTCAGGGTTTGTTTAAAGCATTGCTCTTGCCCCGGAGTCTCCTTCACCCATCTCTCCAAATCCATCTTCTCTCGCTCGGAAATATCTCCCAAGTAAAAATCAATAATCCGTTCTATTACATCATCCGAAATTCGGTTCATATCATTTCATTTTACCTCTAAGACGGGAAAAGCAAAAAACGGGTGAATCAACAAACACATTATTTTTCAAAAATCAACAATTATCCACTTTACAAGCTACATACGATTGTTTCATTCAATAAAATATTTTAGATTTGCACGATAAATAAATTCATGAAAAATCAAAACGATCTCGACCACGATTTGCAGCACATCTTCGATAAATACGCGAAGAACTTGTGTCTTTACGCCCTCAATTACTTGGAGACAGAGGCCGATGCGGAAGACATCGTGCAGGATGTCTTTATTCGTTGTTGGGAAAAAAGAGATATTCTGTTATCAGACGAAAAGGTGATAAAAACCTATCTTTTCAATTCTGTCAGAAACGCTTGCTTGGACAAAATAGAGAAAAAAGATGTCATGCGTTACCACATCGACATTATAAAGCAAGAAATTATTGACGAGGAAACCATCACGTTTGACGAAAAACTCCTTCTGGAAATCAGAGAAGAACTGGCACAAATGCCCGATCAAACCCAAAAAATCATTACCCGTGTATTCATGCAGGATATGAAATACCAAGAAGTCGCCGACGATCTCCACATCTCGATCAACACCGTCAAAACCTTGTTACGCAACGGGATCAAACACCTGCGTTCCCACTTCTCTCAACACCTGGAACTCTTAATTTTCTATCTCCAAAAAGCGACACGATAAACAGGCTTTCACTCCTTTCCCGTTTTATTTATTAAACATTTGATCATTTTCTTCACATTTATTACCTTCGTGAAAATTTAATCTAATCCTTAGCATGAAAAATACATTCATTACCACGCTCTTATTATTAACCGTCGTATTTTGCTCTGCCCAAGAGAAATACGTTCCTTCACAAGAAAACCTTACCAACCGGGAATGGTTCCGGGATGCCAAGTTCGGTATGTTCATCCACTGGGGAATATACAGCATGCTAGCCGACGGCGAATGGGTGTTAACCAATAAAAGCCTGAACGAGGCGGAGTACCAAAAACTGGCTGACGGGTTCTACCCCTCCAAATTCAATGCCGACGAGTGGGTCCGTATCGCCAAGGACGCCGGCATGAAATACATCTGTTTCACCTCCCGCCATCACGATGGATTCTCGATGTTCGACACGAAACAATCAGATTACAATATTGTCAAGGCTACCCCTTTCAAACGGGATGTTATCAAGGAATTGGCCGAAGCCTGCCAGAAACACGGGCTTAAATTATTCTTCTACTATTCCCATATCGACTGGCACCGTCCGGATTATTACCCGTGGGGACGCACGGGACGGAACACGGGTCGTACCCCTTCCGGCACGTGGGAAGATTACTTGAAATTCATGGATGCCCAGTTAACCGAATTACTTACCAATTACGGCCCGATCGGTGGTATCTGGTTCGACGGTTGGTGGGATAAACCCGACGCGGACTGGCAACTGGAAAGACAATACACCTTGATCCACCGCCTTCAACCGGGATGCCTGATCGGGAATAACCATCACAAAGCCCCTTTTGACGGGGAAGATTTCCAAATGTTCGAACGGGATCTACCGGGACAAAACAAAGCCGGGTACTCTGCCGATGCAGAAATCAGCGCCCTACCGTTGGAAAGCTGCGAGACCATGAATAACACGTGGGGCTACAACATCAACGACCGAAATTTCAAATCCACGAAACAACTCATCCACACGCTGGTGGGTGCCGCAGGGAACAATGCAAACTTATTATTAAACGTGGGTCCCCGTCCGGGTGGAGATTTTCCCGAAGGATCAGTTACGCACTTGAAAGAAATCGGAGAATGGATGCGCACCTATGGTGAAACTATCCAAGGAACCCGTGCCGGAACCATCCCTCACCAAGACTGGGGAGTCACGACCCAAAAAGGAAATAAACTCTACGTTCACATTCTAAATTTGAATAAAGACCAGCTTTTACTCCCGATCACCAATAAAAAAGTGAAGACCATCGTGCATTTCAAGGACAAAACTCCGGTGAAATACACCAAAACAAAAGAAGGAATCTTGCTACAACTGGGAAGTGTCCCCACGGACATAGATCATGTTGTTGAAATCACTTACCGATAATAGCGGTCAAAAAACCTGTTCATCGGAAAGAATATAACATGGGATTATCCCAAAACTTCCCTTGATTCATGATTGGGTTATCCTTTCGCTATATCATAAACATAGCATCAACATAACAATAACACCGCATAAACACATTCTTATATTTATGTCGTGTTATTGTTATGCCAAAAGAGTACCTTTGATGTAACGCAAAGATAGCCCAAGGAATAAGAACGATGAAACCAAGAGGCGATCAATCTATTCTAAATCTAGTCCTTTGCCGAATATCTTGTGATGAAGCCCCGATCATCACCGTGAACCATCCCGGCTCAACCCGCCAGTTCAACGAGGTGTCAAGCACTCGTAAATGTTCTTCTGTAAGGACAAATTCAACCCTCCGGGATTCTCCCGAAGTCAAATGAACCCGTTGAAAAGCCTTGAGCTGCATGAAAGGAGTAACCACCGATGCCTGTTCGTCCCGCAAATACAATTGAACCACCTCATCTCCAGCACGTCCTCCCACATTCTTCACATCTACCGAAACCCGAACCGAATCCCCCTCGACACGCACATCAATCCCCTCGTAAACAAAAGTCGTGTAACTCAACCCGTACCCGAAAGGATATAATGGGGCAGCAGTTCCCTCCACATAATCATGTCGTCCGGCAGATTTATGATTATAATACACGGGTAATTGCCCCACGTGACGAGGATAAGACAAGGGGAGCCGTCCGGCAGGGTTATAATCCCCGAACAACACGTCCGCAATGGCCCGACCACCCTCACCGCCCGGATACCAAGCCGTTAAAATCGCCGGGATATGTTCCGCGGCCCAGTTCAACTCCAAGGGACGCCCCTGAATCATGACCAGCACGACGGGCTTACCCGTGGCATATAACGTTTTCAATAATTCCACTTGTTTGCCCATCAGCGACAAACCAATCCGGTCAAACCCCTCTCCTGACTCCATGTCACTCTCCTTGCGTTCATTCGCAACGGCAGCCCCTGTCTCCAAGAAATCCGTTTCAAAATCCCGTGCGCTAGAGCCCCCCAAAACCACCACAACAACATCGGAATTTTTTGCAGTCTCACAAGCCTCCCCGATCGACGTGTCCAACGTGTCCCGCACGGCACACCCTTTCACGTAACGGACTTCCGCACCGGGCAACTTTTGCCGGATACCTTCGAGTACAGTAATTACCGAACCGGGTGCCTGTGGTGCCGTATAGTCTCCCAACTGATTATAAACATTATCTGCATTCGGCCCGATAACCGCTACCCGTTTCACCTCCTTCGACAAGGGTAACAATTGATTTTCATTTTTCAGCAACACAACAGACTGGCGAGCCACTTCCCTCGCCACCTCCCGATGCCCGGGCGTGCCGATCAGCTTTTCTGCCTTCTTCACCTTCACGTATGGATTATCAAACAATCCCATTTTAAACTTTAACCGTAAAATACGACTCACGGCCCGGTCAATGTCAGCCTCAGCCAATCGCCCCTCCCGGCAAGCTTTCACCAAATCGGTACTAAAACAATTTCCACCCAAATCAGAATCCACTCCCGAACGTAAAGCTAATATCCCAGCCTCTTCCCGGCTGGCTGCCACTCGCTGCGATATCAACCCGTCTATCGAGTAGAGATCCGAAACCACGAATCCCGCAAATCCCCACTGATCCCGTAAAAGCTGATTCGTCAGGAATGGATTCGCCGTACAAGGAATCCCATCCACCTCGTTATAGGCCGTCATCAATGATAACGCCCCCGCTTTCACTGCCATCTCGAAAGGATAGGACAACTCTGTCAACAATTCCCGCACTCCCACATGAGCCATCCCGGCATTATGCCCGCCTTCAGGCACCCCGTAAGCCGTGAAGTGTTTCAACGTGGCTATAACATTTTCGCCACTCCCCACGTTTCCTCCCTGTACCCCCCGGACATAAGCACTTCCCATACTCCCACTCAAGAAAGGATCTTCCCCGTATCCCTCTTCCACTCGAGACCAACGCAATTCCCGGGCAACATCCAGCACAGGCCCGTAACCGATATGTCCCCCTTGTAAACGGGCCTCCAATGCCACGATTTCGGCCACTCGCTCCTCCAGTTCCGTGTTCCACGTGCTTGCCCTCCCGATAGCCGTGGGAAACACCGTCGTCCCGATAGCCATATGCCCGTGCGGACACTCTTCCGCCAAAAACAAGGGAATTCCCAAACGAGTGCTATCCCGTGCGTAACGCTGCATGGCATTCGTCATCTCTGCCGCCTCCCGCGGGGACAAGCCCGTCCTTAAAGTCTTTCGGGTCCACGGGTCAGCCCTCAGCGTTGCCCAAAAACACCCGATATAACGATTTTTCAGATCCGACCGAAACAAGTCCGTCAACCGAACCTGACCATTTTCATCCTTCTCGTAATAATTCCAGCCTAAGGTATGAGCCAACTGTCCCACTTTTTCTTCCAGCGTCATTTGCCGGAGTAAGTCCTGCAAACGCACCTCCACGCTCTCTGCCGGATTCTCGTAAGGATCCAGCTTGCCATTCTTGTTCAGGTCCCGAAATCCCTTCCCACTCTTCTTGTAAACCCCATCCCCACAAACGGAAATCACCGGGAGAAAAAACACGAGAAATAACCAAATCTTTTGTTTCCGCATAGCAACACATTATTCGATTAAACACAACAACACAAATTTTAAACCCAAATATAGACAAAAGTATCTTTTCCCCTTCTTTTTTTTCGTAACTTAGCACCCGTATAACTAAAATACATAGATTATGTTTTCACAAGATGAATTTAAAAAATATGCCACCAAGCATAAAGGGATTAGCAGCTTGAACCTTCACCGGTTCGAATCTGCCGTCTCCAGCTATATAAACCCGACCATTATCGAGGAACGCCAGCTAAACGTGGCAAGCATGGACGTGTTTTCTCGGTTAATGATGGACCGGATCATTTTTCTCGGAGTACCTATCGATGACGATGTAGCCAACATTATCATGGCGCAATTACTCTTCTTGGAATCGGCAGACCCGACCAAGGACATCCAGATTTATTTCAACACCCCGGGCGGTTCCGTTTATGCCGGATTAGGTATTTACGACACGATGCAATACATTCAATGCGACGTGGCAACCATCTGTACCGGAATGGCCGCATCCATGGGTGCCGTGCTGATGACAGCCGGGACAAAAGGTAAACGTTCCGCGTTGCAGCACTCACGCATCATGATTCATCAACCGATGGGCGGGGCTCAAGGGCAAGCCTCCGATATTGAAATCACGGCTCGCGAGATTATGAAATTAAAAAAAGAACTTTACCAGATCATCGCTGATCATTCCGGGAACCCGATCAAGAAAGTAGAGAAAGACTCTGATCGCGACTACTGGATGACCGCGGCCGAAGCCAAAGAATACGGGATGATTGACACAGTATTAATTCGGGAACACAAGTAATGCAAGACAAATGTTCATTTTGCGGAAGATCACGCAGTGAGGTTGATCTTCTGATTTCCGGGGTAGACGGTTTTATCTGTGATATGTGCGCACAACAGGCGTATGACATTGTACAGGAAGAACAAAGAGGCCATTCTACCCCCCTTGATATGGATCATATCGAAGTCAAAAAACCGATAGAGATCAAACAATTCATGGATCAATATGTAATCGGACAAGACGAGGCGAAAAAGCACCTCGCCGTGGCCGTTTACAACCATTATAAACGATTGACACAGAAACATTCTAATGACGACGTGGAGATCGAGAAGTCAAATATCATCATGGTAGGACGTACGGGAACCGGGAAAACCCTGTTGGCCCGCACCATCGCCAAGATGCTCCACGTCCCTTTCACCATCGTCGATGCCACCGTGTTGACGGAAGCCGGCTACGTGGGCGAGGACATCGAATCCATCTTGACCCGCTTGCTACAAGCTGCCGACTACGACGTGGATGCCGCTGAAAAAGGGATCGTCTTCATCGACGAGATCGACAAGATTGCCCGTAAAGGAGACAACCCGTCCATCACGCGTGACGTGAGCGGTGAAGGAGTGCAACAAGGATTATTGAAACTACTGGAAGGTTCTATCGTGAACGTTCCTCCACAGGGCGGACGTAAACATCCCGACCAGAAGATGATCCCCGTGAACACGAAAAACATCCTGTTCATTTGCGGAGGAGCCTTCGATGGAATTGAAAAGAAAATCGCCCAACGCATGAACACGCAGGTAGTCGGGTTCACGGCAAGCAAAGAAACGGCCGTTCTTGACCGGGACAATATGTTACAATATATCGCACCGCAAGACTTGAAATCTTTCGGGTTGATTCCCGAAATCATCGGTCGTCTCCCGGTACTAACCTATCTGGAGCCACTGGACCGTCAAGCCCTGCGGAACATCCTGACGGAACCCAAGAATGCTATTATCCGCCAGTACGTGAAACTATTCGAGTTGGATAATATCACGCTGAACTTTAATGAAGAGGTTTTCGAATATATCGTGGACAAGGCTGTTGAATTCAAACTGGGAGCCCGCGGACTACGTTCCATTTGCGAGGCCATCATGACAGACCTGATGTTCGAGATTCCTTCACAAAATTGCGAATCGATCACGATCACCAAAGAATACGCCGAATCCAAGATGGACCGGCTGACTGCACAAAAGCTAAGAGCTTAAAAAAGGGGGAGGGTGCCAAAAGTCATTTATCCCCCCCTCATTTTCTTTATTTACTAAAGAGAACCCCAAGAGAAGCTACCAAAATTTAATAGAAATACTCTCACTTATTCGAAACTCTCTCGAAGATTCCTCAGAGATCCGACATTACATAATATTTAAGCCACGACTAATCTTCGAATAATCTCTGAAAAAGCGAGATTATCTGGGTTAATTTACTTCTTTATTTGGGTTGGATTTGTGTAAATATAATGTCGTCAAATCGGATTCGTAATATCCCGGATCACCACCGAGGCACAGAAACACCCAAACAAAGGTGGCATATAAGAAATTGTCCCAACATTCGACTTTTTATTCTCACTCTCGCTTAAAACAACAGCTTCCGGGTCAACTTCTTCGGGGGAAAACACGACTTTTACTCCTTTATAGACACCCAGTTTATGCAGCCTTTTCCGTAACATCCGGGCTAGATTACAATTATAGGATTTGGAAATATCGGCTATCCGGATTTGTTCGGGGTCCATCTTGCCCCCGGCTCCCATGGAACTCACGACCCGATACCCCTTTTGCAAACTATGGTATATTAAAAATATCTTGGGCGCCAATGTATCAATAGCATCCACCACGTAATCATACTTCGCCATTTCCAGAATATCAATCATGCGGTCATCCTTGATAAAATCATTGATCACGTGCAATTGAATATCCGGATTTATATCCCGAAACCGGATCGCCATGATCTCGGCTTTCGCCTTACCGATATTACTATCCAACGCCGGAAGTTGACGATTTTTATTCGTCACGTCCACACAATCCCCGTCAATAATCGTCATCTCTCCGATTCCGGCCCGACATAATTGTTCGGCAGCATACGCCCCGACACCTCCCAATCCTGCCACCAACACGTGAGCTTTCTTCAACAAACCCAACCGTTCTTCACCCAGAAGCAACTCCGTTCTACTCAGCCAATCCATACTATTTTCTAAAAACTTGATTACAATTATTCCTCGTTATTTCTTTCAACGCCTCTACATCTACCCCTAGAATGGCAGATGCCGCCTCGTAAATAACCGAAATCTCTACCTCTTTATCATCATTCTCTAAAAACAACCTTCCCACCGGGATCATCCGCAATAACTGAAAAGCATTCGAACGTGAATTCAGCAAAGCCGCTCCCACGGAAATATAAAATCCGTGATCCAACAACTGCCGCAATATCTGTTCATTATTGTTATACCCGTGAATAATCCAAGGTACGGAAGAACCTGTTCGTTTCTTCACGGCAATCAATTCCGAATACGCCTTCACACAATGGATAATCAACGGCTTACGCAACTCTTCCGCCAAACCGACTTGAACGTCCAGTATCTCTTCCTGCGTCTTCATACAAATAGGAGAGCGACGGTCCAAACCGCACTCTCCTATCGCTATTACTTTTTCCATCCGTACCGTATCCTCTATCCCCGTAAAAACATTCTCTCCCAGCCCGGCTAATTTCATGGGATGAACCCCCACGGAATAAAACACCTCCTGCCCCTCCACCGATTTCCGTTTTTCTTCTCCTTCTACCCACGCCTTTCCTTCACCAACATCCAGAATGTTAATTCCTTCACCAACATGATGCGTGTGTATATTTACGTACGGATTCAATTCTTTCTATTATTTCTTATTGCACATGATATTCAAGATCGTCTTATCCGTCTCCTCCATACCCTTCGTACCGATCAAACCCACGTTACGAATGGTACGTTCAATATCTTCCTCCACGATTCCATCATTATTCGTCTTGATTCCTCTCATGGACAACAAAGCGGCCTGTACGGCAGCCGATACCCCGGAATACACCTTTAAAGCACATCCCTGTTTTGCCCCGTCACACATCATACCCGTCAAATTAGAACACATCGTCTTGATCGTGTTCACCATGTTATCGTAAGTTCCTCCCATCAAATAGGTGATTGCGGATGCCGCACCAGTTCCGGCAATCAGAATACCACAAAGAGCTGAAAGGTGTCCCATGTAATGGTGAATATGCACGGCAATCAAGTTACTCAATGCCAAAGCACGAGCCAATTGTTCACGGGATGCCCCAAATTTCTCGGCAGCCACCACCACCGGCAGATATACCGTGATTCCTTGATTACCACTACCGGAGTTCGTCATCACCGGTTTCGGGCATCCATCCATACGGGCATCCGATGCTGCCGTAGCACGAATCAACGTGCGGTTTAGCAAGTCATCTTCCAGCAACCCCTTATCTATATTTTCTTTTAATGTCTTACCAATCTGTAACCCATACTCCGAGTTCAATCCCTCGGCTGAGATTGCCTTGTTCATCTCGGCCCCCTGCAACACGAACTCGATGTCCTTCACGTCCACTTCATGCACGAAATCCCAGATACGCTTCACGCTCAATTCCGGTCCTTTATCTTCCGGTTTTGACGTATCCAGACGGAATTCTCTTTTGAAAATCTCTTCCCCGTTCTTCTCCACCAAAACGATATTAGTATGCGTGTGAGCAATAATCACCTTCACCCTATCATTTCCTTTCGTGGCCAGAGCCTCGGCATACAATTTATCCGGCGCATCCTCTTTCAAAGAAACCGTCACCTGACCTAACATATCTTTCGCACGCTGCAAGTTATCCCCCACGTTCACCTCTTTCAACACTTCCAACCCGTACTCCGATTTTCCACAAACAGCGCCCAAAGCGGCAGCAATAGGCAGCCCGACCATTCCTGTTCCCGGAATGCCAACGCCCATACCATTCTTGTAAATATTACCACTAACCAGTACGTCCAAACGCTCGGGCACACCCCCCAATACTTCTTTACACTTTGCACACGCCAAAGCACAGGCTACCGGTTCGGTACACCCCAAGGCCGGAACGGCCTCTTTTCTCAATATTTCAATGATTTGTTGATCTGTTACTTGATTCATCTTATTATTCCTTTTTCATGTAGAACGCTAAATTTTTGCGACTACAAAAATAGTGTTATTTATCTATTTTTCTACCACAAAAAGACAAATTATACTATCTTTGTCGATTGAAGTCGAATTAGTTGAACGCACGATAGAGATTTACCCATGAAATTAACACTCGTCATATTATCACTTTTCATCACGTCCCTCGCTTGGGCGCAAACAGATTCTATTCCCCCGGTCAAAAAAGAGATTGACTTCGTGAAACAACTCTCGGAAACAGATTCCATTACCGGAGGTAAAGTGATCATTCATGCCGATCCGAAAATCGAACAACTATTAAAACTGAATATTTCCGTGAACCGGAAAGAACAGCTTTTTCAAGGGTATCGCATCCAAATCCTATCCCGTAGTTCATACGGTACGAACGTGGACACGCTGAAAAGCTATACCAAACGATTCGAAGAAGAGTTCCCGGACATTCCGGCATACCTGCAATACACCGATCCTGATTTTAAAATCCGGGTAGGTAATTTCCGCACCCGCATCGAGGCAATCCCTGCCTTGAAACGAATCCGTAAAAAATATTCAGGAGCTTACCCGGTAAAAACGACTATTTACCTACAAGAATTGAATCCCGTCGTGGAGCAAGACACGGTTACGGCACCACCCGTGGGATTTTAGATTTTAAATTTTAGATTCCAGCCACACGGGGCCGACACTTTTTGATTTTCAACTCTAAATTTTAAATTCTAAACTTTTTAATTTTTCCTCTTCCACCGAGAAATTAATCATCGGGTAGGAATGGGAAATCATCGCAATTTCAGCCAACATTTTCTTTACCAAACGCTGATAATCCTCCGACTGCGGGTCGAAAGGACGATGCGCCACCCCTTTATTAATCCGTCCGATCTGGTTCATCAACCCCAACACATCGGGAGTGATAAAGCTATACAGGAAACGTTCCCAAATGTAATCCACCGTGAGACCGGACATATGTAACATATCATCTGCATAAAAACGATAGTCCCGTAATTCATCCAACACGATCTCGTAAGCCGGAAAATAATACACGTGATCCAATTTCTCCCGCAACTGATCAATCGCCAACAACAACGTGGCCTTGCTCAACTGGTTCCCGTGAGCGCCATCCTTCCAATGGCGAATCGGGCTTACCGTGAACAATACTCGAAGTCCCGGATTAATCTCCCGTAAACGCTCAATCAACTCCACGTATTCCTTCACAATATCCTCCACGCTTAACCGACTACGCTCAAACTCCTGCGAAGGGATCTTGTGACAATTCGACACGATCATATTTTCCCCCATATGCTTGTACACCCACGCTGTCCCCCAAGTGATTACCAATAAATCTAAAGAACGAAGTTCTCTCGTGGCCCTCTCCAAACGCTCGTTTATCCGACGCAAACACTCTTCCGGATCGGTGGACGAGAATGCCCCGTGATGATACAAACTCACCCATTTCTCACCGACTTTCCTTAAATCATCCTTCCCGAACGGCTTTCCTTCCATAATCAGACGCAACACGTTTGCCACGGACAACGGGTTATAAATAATCCCGCAAGGATTCACATCCACGTCAAACTTGTAATACGAGAACTTACCACCCATATTTTCCGCGAAACACGATCCCAACATCATCAGCTTGGAATTATAATCTATCGAAAAATCCGGTGCCGCAATTGTAATCTTCGTCTGTAAATTCATATCTATACTTATTATAAATAATCTCTCTATCTTTACAAAGTTACATTTTTTACGCTCATTTCCTCCATCATTTTTATACTTTTGTCAAAAATTTCATGCATGGGAATCATCTCCATTTTATTGATCGCCGTAGGCCTCGCCATGGATAGCCTTGCCGTAAGTATCAGCGGTGGAATTGTCATGCGCCCTTTCTGCATGCGGCAGTCTTTACGTCTGGCCCTTACCATGGGAATTTTTCAAGGAGGGATGACTTTGCTCGGTTGGCTCATGGGAGTCAGCTTCAGCTCGTACATTACCGCCTTCGACCACTGGATTGCCTTTATCCTTCTTGGTTTTCTAGGTGGTAAGATGATCTACGAATCTTTTGGGGAAGAAGAAACCACCATCTCGTCCTTTTCCACCAAAACCTTGCTGACACTGGGAGTTGCCACCAGTATAGATGCCCTTGCCGTCGGAGTCAGTATGGCCTTTCTTAAAACGAGCATCTATTTCCCTGCCTTCATCATCGGTTTCGTGACATTCGCCCTCTCCCTGATCGGAGTTATCAGCGGTTACCGTTTCGGAAAAATCAAAGGTATCAACGTCGAATTATTCGGGGGAATCATCCTCATCGCCATCGGAGTCAAAATCCTCATCGAGCATCTGATGGAATAATTTTCAATTTTCAATTCTCCATTTTCAATTATATTCGTATCTTTGCATCCACATATCTATGGGGTAGACGTGGATTTGACAGCATGAAGAATAGGTATGTAAGCATGTCGGGCGTAGTGAAGCCGGCCCGTAAATCCCGGACGCAAAATTTTAATTGGCGAAAGAAATTACGCTCTTGCTGCCTAATCGAATCATAGTAGATTGAGGCTTAATCTCCGCTCAAGGTAGTGGAGACGAGACATCCCGCTGGCGGTCCCACCTTGTGCCAACCAGCATCCGGGGTGCAGGCAATACGAGGTTAGTCAACATCTTGTTTCGTGGTGCTGATGAAATAACAGAAACTAAGGTATAGTTTGGGTGCTTTTTTCCGGGCTATATTCGAAAACCAACAAAAAGCTAAGCATGTAGAAAGCATATGGATTCCGTGTTTGGACTGGGGTTCGATCCCCCACTACTCCACCATCAAACAGAAAGAGGCTAAAAAGCCTCTTTTCTGTTTATCTTCAAACGGGAATGTATTACATCAAAAATTCAACCACAACTTAAATGCTGTAATCTTTTCCTCGCTAATAATAATCTGTGATTTATAGGGTGGTTTCACGAAAACCACAATTCGACCGTTAAAATAAGGTTCCACATGACTAATAGCTTTCACGCAAAGCAATACTTGTCGATTAGCTCGAAAGAACAGATCTGGGTCCAATTGTTCCACCAACTTATTCAAAGAAAGGTCAACAATATGTTCCTGCCCGGTATAGGTCACCGCAAATGTGATTTTATTCTCGGAATAGAAATAAGCCACGTCACTCACTTCCAACGGACGGAAACGTTCCCCTCCCGCAATGAGAAAGCGAGTACGATAGGCTTTTTCCCGATGCCGGAGACTATCAAGGATAACATCCAAGTAACCGTTTTCCGGAGATGTATTTGCAGCAACCAGTGTTTCATATTTCACGATCGCCTCAAGCAAACGTTTCTCATCCACGGGTTTCAGGATATAGTCTACACTATTTACCGTGAAAGCCCGAATTGCGTACTGATCATAAGCCGTGGTAAAAATAATCACGGAAGAAGGGCGAGCAGATGTCAGAAAACTGAACGAATCTCCATCCGATAACTGAATATCCAGAAACAATAAATCCGGATGCGGGTTCTCGGCAAACCATTGCACCGCCTCTTCCACGCTCCCCGGCAAAACCATAACCTCCCAAGCGGGACGCAATCGCCGGAGCATAGAGTGTAGCAAACGGGCTGCCGGCACCTCATCTTCAATAATGGCTACTTTCAAATTATTCATCAGCAAAAGGTATTTTTACTGTAAATGCACCTAATTTATCAACTATTTCTATCTCTTTACCTGTAATCAACTTACAGCGGTTTGCCAGATTCTGAAGCCCGATTCCGGAAGACTGGACATCCTTCCTAGGGTGAACCAAATTACTCACTACCAGAAAATTATCATCAACCCAAATGGCAATCCTCATCGGAAGAGTGGCAGAAATCGAATTATGCTTGATCACGTTCTCCGCCAGCAATTGCAACGTCAGCGGTGGCACCATCCGTTCCCGGCAATCATCCGGCACTTCAATATCGCAGGTAATACAATCTCCCAATCTCACTTTATGCAAAAACAGGAAAGCATCCAGAAAATCTAGTTCATCTCCCAACGTCACAAGAGTCTTATCCTGACATTGCAACACGTAACGATAAACATTCGAAAGATTCCGGGTAAACTCCACGGCATTACGAGGATTATACTCGATCTCGGCAATCAGCGTGTTGAGACTATTAAACAGGAAATGCGGATTCACTTGATTCTGCAAAGCCACGTACCGCGCCGTATTATTCTCTTCCTGCAAAGCCGCAGTATGTTGCTGTAACCGCAACATCTCTCGTATAGCCCTGAAAGCCAGCAACAACCCCAAGATAACTAATTCCACCAACCAAACGAGAACCAGTACGAACTTTCCCCCGGCATAGAAAGTAAAAGGACGCGATGCCCCCGCCAGTAACTTAGCCGAAACTAGTAAACCATAGTTCAGCAAAAAGAACATCAACATCACCAACAAGTAAATCACAACGATCCTCCACCTTCTCCGGATATTCAAAGCGTAGCTCACGTTCAGCCACGAGCTGATACGCATTGTGAAATACCCTAAAATATTAAATGCAAGAATACAGAACAGACAAGCCCCGAAAGAATACAACTCTTCCTGTACCAATGGTGAAAAACCGGAATAACTCACTAACAGGAGATATGAAAATACCCCCAACCCGGAAAATAATCCGGCATACAGCAAAATATCCAGTTTCTTAGTCATATTATACTCCAATCTATTCAGCAAAGTTAGTCTAATTTACAAAGATTCGTACGCGTTCAAGGCTTTTATTAACCCGGAATAATAGCTCTGCGCCTCCGTTTTAGCCTGCACGTAATTAAGTTGCGAATTCTCCCGATAGGTCTGAGCATCGATCACTTCCAATATAGACGTTTTTCCCTCCCCATACCGCTCCAACGCTTTCGTCTCATTTTCTTTGGCCTTCTCCAACGAATTTCCCGTCAATTTCACCTGTTCCAGTGCCTGTAACAAATTCAGCCGTGCCGTCTGTACTTCCAGTGCCACGTTGTCTTTCACCCGGTTCAACTGATCGGAAGCCATACCGACTTGCCCCCGGGAAGCTCTCTTCTCACTTCGCCGCTTTCCCCACTCAAACACCGGGATGGATACTTTCGCATACGCCACGTAATTCGGGTCCATATCCGTGCGGAAATTATACCCCGGAGAAGAATAACTCCCGTCAACCCCGACATAGACCTGTGGCTTATACTGCGCATCATTCAATCGCAACGCACTTTCCGCCATCCTCACCTGTTCCTCGGCCATCCTGATCTCCGGCCGATTACTCCCGTTTCCCCGAAGAACCGAATCCTCAACCAGCAATAAAGGAACATTCTCTTCTATCATGGTCGGGTTAGACAACTCCAACCCGATAATCGAATTTAAAGCCATACGCCCCGTCTCGAAATTACTCTTTGCTTGCAACAGACGGTACTCCGCCTCGTTCAGTTGCACCTCCGCCATCAATAAATCCTGCGGGTCCACCAACCCGGCATCCACCCTCTCCCTGATCGTTTTTACCAACGAGGACATCGAATTTCGAAAATCCGTGGCCACGCCCACGATCTCCTGCCGGGCCACCGTGTTCCAATACTGAATATCCGTCTGGTAACACACGGCATTCTTCACCACCTCCGCCTGTTGTGCCGCCACGACTTGCCGTGACTGGGCCATCCGAATCGTTTCAAGCACCCGTCCTCCGGTATAAAGCGGTTGCATGAGCGACATCGACACCCCGTATTTCATATTTTTCCCCTTAAACCCCACGGAACGTCCCAACGAAGGCACATCTACCGATAGTTCCATGGGATTTCCCGTGTACTGAAAATTTCCTCCCGCCTCCACTTTCGGTTTCAAATCGGCACGGGCGGATTTCTCCAGTTCCATACTCACCGAAATATTCTTTTCCGCAGCCTTGAGATCATGGTTATATTCCAAAGCCATGTTCCGGTATTTCTCAAGAAGAGAGCTTTGTTGGGCGGACACGGTAAACGCACCCGCCAGCATACAACCTAATACAAATATCTTTTTCATCGTTGATTTTCTTTTACATTATAAAATATAGCATAAAGAGCCGGGGTAACAAACAGCGTCAATAGCGTGGCAAATGTCAACCCGAAAATAATCGTGGCTGCCATTCCCCCGAAAGCAATATCAAACAACAAAGGAACCATCCCGAAGATCGTGGTTGTTGCAGCCATCAAAACCGGACGGGTACGTACAACCGTGGCCTCCACGATACAAGTGTACAAGTCCACCCCGTTCCCGTGCTGCACGTTGATCTCATCAATCAACACAATCACGTTTTTAATAATCATACCCAATAATCCCAACCATCCCGCAATAGGGAAGAACCCGAAATCAAATCCCGTGAGCAACATCCCGACAGCCACGCCAATCAGTGACAAAGGTAACACGCAAAGAATAATGATTGGTTGCCGGAAGTTTCCGAACAAGGCCACCAGAATGACAACAAGCAACAGGAATGCCAACGGGAAATACATCACGATGGCCTGTATGGCCTCCTTTTGATCCTTGAATTGAGCATCCCAAAAGAATGTATATCCCTCAGGGAGTTGTATTTTCTCAACTTCTGCCCGAATCTCCCCGTGTACTTCCGCCATAGTAGTACCCGGTTTCACCCCGCACATGGCGGCCATGGACAACTGCCGATTGTACGTCCGTACCTGTGGGAACTCCCACGTGGTTTCAATCCGTTCCGTCACTTGCGACAGAGGGGCAGAATTCACCCCATTCCACACGGAGAAATTACCCAAAGCCTCGGCATTCGTAATATTCGCCCCGGCAGATTTCAACAACACGGGTACCTTCTTCTCGTCATCCCGATACACGCCAACCGTCAACCCGTCTTGAATGGATTTCACCGACTGCATCATATCCGCCTTCGTGATCCCCAAGGCCCCGGCCTTCACGGGATCATACACCGGACGAATCATCATCGCCATACTTCCCCACTCGTTACGGGCATCCGCCACTTTCGGATTGCGACGCATAATATCCACGGCAACACCCACCAAAGAATCCAACACCGCCGGGTCCGGTCCCAGAAAACGAGCTTCAATCAACGCCTCGTTCAACGGGCTCAATTCGAAACTATTCACCTTGATAAACGCCTCTGGGTATTTCGCCGGGAGAGAATCTTGTAACACGGCATGTAGCTGACGGGATTCCGACGATGTTCTACATTTTATCAATAATTGAGCATAATTGGACTGGGGCCCGAATGACACGTTCGATAAATAATATCGTGGTGGAGTTCGCCCCACAAAAGCCGACACCATCTCCATCTCGTGATAAGTGCTGACATAATCAGCCATATCGTCCGCCACCCGGTCAGTTTCTTCAATACGGGTCCCTTCCGGCAACCACATATCGACCGTGAAATATTGTTTATCCAACGAAGGCACGAAAACTTTCGGGATAAACCGGAAACTCCACGCCGACACGCAAAGCATAACCACAAGACAACCCACCACCACATATTTATGACGGATCACCACCCGTAACGAGCGTCGGAAACGATCATACCATTTACCAGTAAACAACTCTGCCGTCAACTCGTCCGGACGTGGACGACGCACGAATTCCTGTATGAAGAACGGCGTTTGCGTGAGGGCAAATACCCAACTAAACATCAATGACACCCCGATCACAACAACCATCGAAGACAGCAATTCCCCCGTAATATGCGGTGAATAATAAATTGGCATAAAAGTCAGGATAGCAATAACCGTTGCGGCTAATAATGGCAAAGCCGTCGCAGAACAAGCCCTCATAATGGCCATCCGCTTGCGCATCCCCCGTTGCATATTCACCAATGCGGAGTCCGATACCACGATCGCATTATCCACCAGCATACCCATGGCAATGATAATCGCGGCCAAAGACATACGCTGCAAGGCAATCCCGTCAGCAAACATCACGATCAACGTGGCGAAAATGGAAAACACCAACCCACTGCCAATTAACAACCCGTTTTTAAAACCGATAAAGAAGAGCAATATCGCCACGACAGTCAGCACGGAAACGATTAGGTTGACAATGAACCCCCGATTTGCCACGGCAGACTCGTACCCTTGATCATAAATGCAGGAAAGAGCATATCCTTCAGGCATCTCGGATGTAAACCAATCGATCTGTTCTTTTACCGCCTCGGCCATATCCACCACGTTCCCCTTCGGAACCGTAGAAATAGCAATACCAATAGCGGGTTCCCCGTTCACACGCATCATATTGGAAGCCGGAGTCTGATAGGCTTCCTCGATTTCGGCAATATCCGCCAGCCGGAAATGCTCCCCGCCTTTAGAAACAATGGTCAGATTCCGAATGTCATCCAACGAATAGAAATTCCCGGTTGACTCGATACGCACCCGATTCTCCCCGACATCTATCCCCCCGGCATCCACCACTTTATTCTGTCCCTCGAAAGCACGGGCAATATCCGCGGTCGTGATACCGCTAAGTGCCATCACCGAAGGACTGATTTTCACATCAATCGTCGGGGTCTGTACCCCGTATATCTCGACCTTGGCAACATCCTTCACCTTAAGAATCTCATTCTTGATCAACTTCGCCTGATCCTCCAGTTCCCGGTAGGTATGTCCCATTCCTGTCAGCCCATAGAAAACACCCAGCACATCCCCGAAATCATCGTTCACCATGGAAGGCCCCGCTCCTACCGGTAGTTTTCCCTGTACATCACTCACTTTTCTCCGGAGTTTATCCCAAAGTTGCTGCATCTCATCCGCCCGGATCTCTTTCTTCACGTAAACCGTGATTTTTGACAGCCCGGCCCGATTCTCCGTCTTCAAATAATAGAGTTCCCCCAACGACTGTATGGATTCCTCCAACACGTCGGTCACCTGCGCCTGCACTTCCGATGGAGAGGCTCCCGGATAAGGGGTAAGCACCAAAGCCTGTTTGATCGTGAACGGGGCATCTTCCAGTTTCCCCATTTTCACGTAAGCGAACAATCCCCCGAACAGCACAAGCAAAAGCAACAGGATGGTCAGAGACTTTTTCTGTAAAAAATATTTAACCAGTTTCATGATAACATTCTTTTTAGCGAGTAATATCTTCCCTTAAAAAAGGCTATAACGAACCGAATCCATTAAATACGTTTCTCGTCAGCCACTTGCACCGCCATATTCTCCGACAAAAAACGAAGTCCGCTCACGACAATGGTCTCTCCCGCTTCCAACCCGTCCACAACAGCGATCTCTCCTCCCGGCAACAATGTCCCTAAAGTTACGTTTTTTCGGCTTACCCGGTTCCCATCGGCATTCAGCGTCCAGACATAATCGCCAACCACCGGGCGATGACAGACGGCCTTCTGCGGGACAATCACACCCGCCTGTTGCAAAGCGCCATCCGAGCGCAAGAATAGTTTCCCGGACATACCTGCCGGAAGATGCTCTTCCCGATTCGGCAATAAAGCTGTCAACAGATAAGACAAATTGTTCGAGGTCGTACTTTTAGAAATCTCTTCTACCTTCGCCTTATAAGTCTTACCGGGCATGGCATCAAATTCCAGTTCAACCTCCCGGACATTTCCTCGTCCGAAAGCGATCTCCTGTGTCACGTAGGCCTCCAGTTTCAACTGGCCGAGATCAACAAAGGAAATGACAGGTTGAGAGGCTTTCACATCTTGAAACTCCTCGATATACACCTCTCCCACATACCCATCGAAAGGAGCGACCAATCGGGTATCGTTCAACTCATTCATAGCTGTCTCGTAAGCGGTCTTCGCCGAAATATACTCCGCCTTGGCTTTCTCGAACGTACTTGCTGAAACGTTATTTTTCCGGTAAAGGACTTCGATACGCTCGTATTCGGCCTTCGCCTGATTGTATTGCGCCTCCATACGTTCCTTTCGGATTCGGAAATCACGAGGATCGATCTCCGCGATCACCTCTCCCCGTTTATAATACGTTCCGGCATACACCTCAAACCGCTTGATCGGTCCTCCTACCCGGAAGGACAATTCCGAAGTACGGAAAGGCTTCGATATAAAAGAAAATTCTTTCTGATCCCCCTCGGAAGGCTTCACAGCTTGTGTCACTCGGACCACCATTCCCTGTTGACGGTCCTTTTGTTCAGCATCTTTACATGAAAGTAACATCATGCAAAAACATAGTAATATTCCAAAATTCCCTGTTGTTTTCATTTCCATATTTTTTTGTTCTGAAACAAAAATAACAGGGGGAGCCGTACCGAACCGACTTTATTTTCCCCAAGCCGGGAAATCCGTAACCGAAACAGGAATAGAAAAGATGAAGTCTCCACCGGAATAAACAAAAATTCCTATCTTTGTGGAAATAACATCAATTTTATGGACATCGTAGAACTCCGGGAGCTATGCCTCTCTTTTCCTCACACGACCGAAGAATTTCCTTTTGACGAAACCACGTTAGTCTTTAAGGTTTTCAACAAAATGTTTTGCTGCACGGACATCATGCCATTCGAATGGATTGCCGTGAAATGTGACCCGGACTGGGCCATCGAATTACGGGAAAAATACCCGGAGATCACTTCTGCCTACCACTTCAACAAGAAATACTGGAACGGGATAAATATGCACGGCACCCTGTCCGACAAGTTCATTGAAGAACTCATTGAACACTCGTACCGGGAAGTTATCCAAAAACTTCCGAAAAGCTTTGTAAAAGAGAATTTCCCAGAGTTTTCACTCACGGAATCCAATCGGGGGAAATAATTACAAGAATGGGACCCAGTTGCCGGGTCCCATTCTTGTAATTATTTCTGAAGTTCACTCTCGATCATTTTCTGTAAAGAAGGATCGGAAGGACGTGGAGCTTGAGATTCCACGATACTGCCATCCTTGGCAAAAACCATAAAGCGGGGAATACCCGTAATCTTATAATCTTTCGTTATCTTACTCCATCCATCGGCAAACAATTGTACCCCGGGCAATTGCTCATCTACCAAGAATTTTTTCCATTTCTCGTAATTCTTCTTCTCGTCAACAGATACCCCGATAAAAACAACATCCTTACCTTCCATCGCTTTCTCCAGTTTCTTCAAGTGCGGTAATTCTCCCCGACAAGGCGAACACCAAGTTGCCCATACATCAACCACGACTACTTTCCCCTTATAGTCGGACAAAGAGTGCATATTACCTTCGGCATCCGGATAGGCAAAATCTATTGCTTTCTCCCCCTTCTTGGCCTCGTAGAGGGCAGAAGCCTTAGCTTCCAACTCTTTCAATTGCTCGGCATCCACATATTTTTTAGCTTCCTCCATAAACTCCAAATATTCGAAATAAGAACGCCCGAAACCTTTCGCCTGATTCACGACCAACTCACCCTGCAATTTCTTACTGGGAATGACAGATAGAGCCTCCTGTAACTCTCCCCCTCTTTTCCCATTCTCCAAACAATAAAACATCATGTACGATTTCAAAAGTTTCATTCCATCAGGCATTTCCAAAACCCTCTCATCCGTAAACTTATTTTTATCCGTAATGGTACTATAATAGGCGATACGCTGTTCTTTAGAAGGATGCTTAGAACGCGGGGTATAAATAAAATTCAATGCAAACCGATCCAACTCGCAGCCGACAAAATATTTCATCAATTCGTTGAAACGAGTATTTTTCGTTTTAATACTCTTGCAAAACGGTTCTGTCTTTGCAAGTAAGGCTTCAAAGTCCGGAAAAAAATCTTCATACGTACTATTACGTACCCGCATGAAATATGTCGATTTTTCACACACCCGTTTAGAAAGATTTACCCACTCATACAACACCTTATTCTCAGCCGTATTATGTTTACCCGTCAGATACACCGTATCTTTATCCATAAAAAGTGAAACGGCATCCCCCGCTTTCAGATAAAGCGGGTATTCATAAAGCCTACCATCCCCCACGACATAAAAACCTTCGTATTTCGGGATAAAACTAAAACCATAATAACCATTTTGGTTATAAGAAGCACTTGCCAGCACTTTTTTCTCTCCTTTATCCACTCCGAACAACTGAATAGTCGTTCCTACCCCTTCTCCGACACTACATTCCACAGTTACCGGTTTCTGGGCATGTAGCACCCCAGAAACCAGCAAACAAACAATCAATCCTAATTTTATTTTCATATCAATAATATTACCAATAAGTTATACATTTTACAGCACCTTCCGTGTCAATCACTTCCTCTACGGTCAAATTACGGCTATCGGTACTCTCCGGAGTAAGCCGATACACTTTTCCGCCATTCGCCTCGCTATAAGTTGCAACAAAAATATTCGAACTATAATCACCACTTGTAACGATATTCAAAGAAACGATAGCATCAAAACTCACATCCGGTACATTAACTTCTACACATTCATCAATTCCTTTTCGGTAAGTATATAGCTTATTACCAACAGAGAAATACAAGAAACCGTTCATCCAATCAATAACCGTGTATTCAGCCCCCTCGATCATGGCTGCATTACCTTTCAACTCTTCCATTTGATCCAAATGTCCCTTGAACGTACCCGTCGGATTTTCTTCTATGCTAAACTGACAACGCTGATATTTCCCATCCTCATCTTTCACAATTGCTACTGTCCCCTCATTCGTCACCCGTTGCATGTACAACAAATCCGAATTCGGAAGTGCCGACTCGTCATTCATGTCATAACAGGATTCTGTAACAAATCCACCACTCTTCATTGCATAGGACACAAAACGTCCCCGATCCTGATCAAATAAAATTGCCGCATTACTACTAGCACCTCCATAATAAGGAGCAGCCTTGAATTTTTTATTATTCACATAAGTAACATCAGCCGAAAGAATACTCCTAGAAGTCAAAAGATGCACATTCCCCTCCCCGGTAAAGAAATACATAAATTGATTCGACAAATAATACATGGACTTCATAGTATAACTAACCGGCTGGGGTGTCAACATAATCATACGCAACATATTCTTCTCTTCCCATGAAAAATCAGGCATATTCAACCAACCGGTAGCCTCTCCGGTAGCCACCCATAGCCTTTTCCCGCCCCAATTCTTGACGTTTGTATAAACGATGGAATTTGCTCCTCCGGACAAATAAGGGAATCCCGAACCACTCAACAAACCGGTCCGATGAACCTTATTTCCTTCCGTATCATCTGCATAGATTTCAATATCAACTTTACGGTCTGCATCTTCCGTCATAAAGATAAATCCACCTTTCAGTTCCTCGACCACATTCAATTTAAAATCAGTGATCCAAGATACTCCTGTCTTTTTTTCTGTTACCGTATAATTTACCTGATAACTAACCCCGCTCGCCAAGTCTATCGTCTCATTCAAATCTTTCTCAGTACTTAACACCACATCTCCATCACCCGTGATAACCTTCCATTCGAAAGTATAATCCTCCGGATTAGCGACCTCAGTCTTACCCTCCGTTCCCAAAACTTGTTTTTTCAAGTCGACTTCAAGATACAATACATGGCCACGCCCAACCGTCGTATCTTTCAATACCTCTATCAGATCGATATCCTGCACCCAATTATAACTATAATTACCTTTGTCTTCATAGCAAGAATTCAGTACTCCTGCCAACAACAAACTTATTAACCCGATATAAATATATTTCAACATACACTTCTTCCTTTAATTGTTTGTATTCAATTCAGATGCAACAGGCCAATCTTCCGGTATCTCCACACCGGGGAACGTCATGTATCCCTTATCCGCTTCATTCGTATTTTCCGGATCTTGAGGCATCTGCGTCGGATCTCCGGCCTCTATAATCGCATTCAGGTAATTGGCAAAATAAACATTCGCTATTAATATTTTATTGCCAATACTACTTTTTATTTCATTATCCGAACTAAACCAATCGGTAGCCTCAAATCCCATTTCCTGATTAAAGAAATTAAATTTTGCCTCAGAGAAATATCCCAAAAAAGATTCCATCCACATGGACGGTTTAGTTAGTTTACTCGTAAACATCAACACGTGACGAGTAACATCGATGGTATCCTTGTCCACAATTTTATGGGGTATATTTTGCAGGAAATATTCATTAGAAACCAAGCGCAACTCGATAGAAACTGTAGCATCTCCCAAGCCCTCCCGGTAAATATGAATAGGAATTTCCCCGTACACGCTGTCCTTAGGCAAGATATACTCAGATTGTAACTCGTCATAATTCGTTCCGGCCACAGCCGTCGCACTCTCAATTTTCACCTTAAATGCACGGTCACGGTCAACCATATCCCCTAAAGCCCTGACAGACAATCTAACAATCGTATCCGGCACATTATACATGGCAAAAGAAAAGACCGTTGTATCCATATACACGTTAGACACTCCAGAAGTCACCTTCGGGTAACAGAAATAAATGCTATCCGAACCTTTATACAAATCCAATTTGTCTTCTTCACAACTCCAGCAAAGCAAAACAATTCCTAAAAATATCAATATTTGTTTCATAATCCATTCTTCTTAATCTCGTCTGTTATCAGTTTCACTCTCAGGTAATGGAATAATATAATTGGGTTTCTTGGAGCCATTAGGGCCGGAAACAGAAGTAATACCATTACGTTTTAAATAGTAATAATATTGTCCTTCTCCATAAAATTCCTTCTCCCACTCCTGCCGTAACGTTGTTTGAACATCCGTCCCCACCATTCCTGACTGATACCCTCTAATCATACGCAATTTCTCCAACCAAGAAGAAGCCACCGCATCATCATTTGTTGTCGCCGCGGCAATCAAGTAAAGCTCGCTCAATCGTAACATTGACTGAATTTCATATAAATAAGGATCACTTCTATTTTCCGTTTGTTCTGCATACTTCACAAACACCATCAGACCGGAAGTCTGCCGCCCGGTAGCCACTTCCCAAGAATGCTTACGATAATCATTCGGTTCATCATAAAGTTTATTTATATAACTCTCGGTTGACAATAAAATATTATCATCTTCCAAATCGGAACTAAATAACTCTTTATACATAGTCGTACGCTTCATGTTATGTAAGGCAAATAACTCCTCACAGAAGAAAACCCGATCTTTTACCGCGACTGTTTGCGAAACTGGGGTAAAGGCCGTATTAAAATTATTCGCCTCGTTAGTCTTCGGATCTTTGCCTTCCAACAAGGTTGTTGCAATCCGGTATGCTTCATCTGCATATTCATCTCCTAAATACCAGCACATACGGGCTTTTAACGCCCACACGGCATAATAATTCAAACGCAGGTTACGATAATCCCAAAAATCTTCATCTTTGACAATACCCTCTGTCAAAATCACATCCTCAGACAAAAGCACGATAGCCGAATCAATATCCGCGAATAAATGTTCAACCAACTCGTCTGCCGGAAGAATAGGCTGCGTGACATCCGTCACCATATTGTAATAAGGGATGGAGGATTCTTTCTTATTCGCCTCAGAGTACACCGGCCCGAAAATTCGAAACATATCAAAATGCAACAAAGTACGAATAGCCAAAGCCTCTCCCATCGACATTCTGTAATTGGCTTGTGACATCAAATCTTGATGTTCGGGTACCTTTTCCAGAAACTCATTACAATCCGCTATCAATTTATAAGCCGCCTTCCAAATCGCTTCAAAGGTTCCCTTCGGTCCGTCATTCGTGTAATTATATTCATTTAAATCGTAATACGTATGCCCGCTGGACAACTTATACCGTTGCCCCAACACATCAATAGCACCACCTCCCAAATTCTCTGCATACAAGTCATTCGATGCAAGACTCAAATACAAGCCGTTCAACGCTCGCTGTATCCCGTTCTCCGTGGAATAAAGCTGATCTTCTGCCATCGAGTCGTAAGGTTTCACATCCAGCCAGCTATTACAGCCCCCGAAGAATAAACCTCCCGCCAGAATTGTCAATATAATAATCGTTTTTCTCATAATTTCATTTTTTACTCGTGCTTAAAATGTCATGTTCACAGAAAAAGAAACAGTCCGTGCAAATGGATAAGAAGTACCCCGCTCTGCCTTAATGGTAGAGCAACGGAAAACATCATTCATATTGGCACGTATCGTCATATTCTTTAAAAACACTTTTTTCAACCATTTCTGTTCCCCGAATTCATAGGCTAAAGATATGGACTCACCGCTAAGCGTGTTCTCTTTCTGAACATAGCGGGAAGTCATCGGGGCAGTTTCATTATCACTAACCGTTGAAGTGATTTTCTTATATTGAGCATGATCCCCCGGTTTTTGCCAACGATCATACAAGGCACGCTTATCCTGATTATAAGTGGTCATTTCCGTTGTCTTCAGATTTTCAATGCGGTTATATAATTCCGTGTTAAAATAGTCGGCATCAATCCGGTAACGGAAATAAGCACTAATAGAAAAACCTTTATAATAGAGGTTGGTACCGAACACACCTTCCAGCAAAGGTTCCGTGTTTCCCACCACCATCTCGTCATTTATATCATAATCGAAAGTATAACTCCCGTCCTTTTTAATGTAAATCTCCGATCCTGTCATCGGGTCTATACCGGCAGAACGAACCGCCCATATATCAGTCGGGCTACCTCCATCCCGGTAACGTGTCAGGGAAGTAGATTTCAACTCGTCATTCAGCAATTCCAAACTCGCGCCGATGTTACGATACGTCTGTTTCTGGTGCCGCCCGTTCAAAGAGAATGACCAGTTAAGACGATCCTCCGCCTTTTCCATAACAGTTCCGACAACATTGAAACTAACTCCTTTCGTACGCTGCGCTCCCAGATTCGTGATATAAGAATCACGCCCCGTGGAAGAGGCAATTGAAGTAGTTACCAACATGGGGTCTGTATCTTTCCAATAGACATCCGTATTGATCTTCAAACGATTATTCAACACAGTCAAATCCAATCCCAAATTATAATCCATCGTTTTCTGCCATTTCAGATCGGGATTCCCGAAACCGGAAACATTAGCTCCCATCCCGAAAGCATTTTGCAGGTTCGTATTATACACGTAAGTCGTATAGGCCTTATAGGCAGAGAAGTTCTGATTTCCCGGATTACCAACTGAAAAACGCAATTTCAACCAGTTCACCCAATCCCCGATAAAAGCCTCATTATGAATATTCCAAGCCACCCCGACAGACCAACTATCCGTGAAGCGCTTATTCGTCCCGAATACCGAAGATCCGTCTTTACGATAATTCACGTCCAACAGATACCGATTGTTGTAAGCATAGTTTAAGTTCAGATAGATACTCGTGCTACGGGTAGTCGATTCACTATACGACGGTTTACTTTCCGTGGCATACTCGTTGGCAAAAGCGGGATTCGGAACGTTATCATCCGGGAAACCGATGGCCGTAAAAGCATCATTGATCAAACGTGTAGAAGAAAAGTTCCATCCTAACACGGCATTCACCTGATGTACATCCCCCAACAATTTTCCATACGTCACGGTCACGTCCCCGTCATATCCCCAGCGATCGGTTGTTGATTTCGTGTAAGAACCCCGTTCCGTCTTTTCCGTTTCGTCAAAATCAGTATGGAAAGGAGACTTAAACTTTTCGCTTTTATTATTACCTTTCGTCAGACTGATTCTTCCCCGTGCCATGATCCCATCCATGGGACGCCATTCCATCTGGAAATTGTTGCGGAAAGAGATTTCTTTCGCATCGTCCAAATAATTCAAGCTGGCATTGTACAAAGGATTTTCTACTTTAATCGACCAAAAACCACCATCAACCGAAGACTCTTCCAGATACTTCGGTACGGAACCTTCGTAATCTTTCGGGTAATAGGGATTCGTCTGTACATACACCGAAAAACTTTGCGGTGCATTCTGACTTTCCGTGTAATCCAACGTGAATTTATTATCAAAACTGAATTTACCTTTCCGGTAACGCAAATCAATATTGAAACTCAAAACATCACGTCCGGATTGTTTCATCACCCCCTGCGTTCCGTTATAACTCAACCCGACTCCATACAACATAGCATCATCTCCCCCTTCGACATACATATTGTGCTTATGAGAAAACCCCGTCCTGACTGGTTCACTCAACCAATAAGTATCCACCCCGCTCTGCACGTTTTTCAACCGCTGGTTGTAAAGATTCATTCGATCGACCAGATATTCTTCATTCGAGGTCTTCGTGTAATAGCCCGTCAGCCACTCAAATTCCAACTTCTCCGCGGCATTCATCATATTGTAGTCGCTGAGATCCGGCATCTGAACCGTGAGATCTCCATTATAAGACAGACGCAAGGTTCCCGGGGCGGGACGCTTAGTTTCAACGACCACCACCCCGTTGGCAGCACGGGAACCGTAAATTGCCGTGGAGGCAGCATCTTTCAAAATCGTAACGGAAGCCACCCGCTCCATGTTCAAATCGACAATCGTCTGTAAATCTACTTCAAAACCATCCAAGATAAACAAGGGTTGATTCGGGTCAACGGCATAATCCTCTTTCAGATTGACAATACTCGTTTTACCGCGAATATCAATATCGGGCAATTTGTTCGGGTCGGAACCGAACTCGTTGTTCGGGGTAATATGAAAAGAAGGGTCCAGCGTTTTCAAACTCTGCAAAATATTTTGCGATCCCATCATTTTCAAATCCTCTTTCTTATATGTCGTCGCGGAACCGGTAAAACTTTCGGATTTACGTTCGAAAATACCGGTCACCACCACCTCGTCCATTTGGGTAGTTTCCTCTTCCAACACAATTTTTAGCTCCGCCTGCCCGGAGAATGTCACTTCAGTCGTTTTCATTCCGATGAAAGAAAATTGCAGAACCGTACCGGCCGTATTAGGAAAAGAAAGAGTGAATTTTCCATCCATATCTGTCGAAGTTCCCAACGTCGTGCCTTTCAGTAAAACGGTCACCCCCGGCAAAGGTAATCCTTGAACATCCACAACGACCCCTTTCGCAACCCGTTGCTGCACGGGGTCCGGTTTCGTTTCTTGCGGACGGATAACAACCGTGTTATCAACAATCCGGAACGTGAAATTCTTTCCCAAGACTTGCCGCAAAGCCTCATCCAAGGAAACATTCTGGCAACGAACCGAAACTTTCCCCACGGCATTAATTTCTTGATTGTTGTAGAAAAAGTCCAGTTTCGTCTGTTTCTTTATCGCGTCAAGCGCTTCTTTACAAGTTGCATTACTTAGATCGAGACTAATACTATCCGTTTGAGCATAAGTGTCGGCACTTAATCTCAAAACACCAAAGAGGATTAAAAAAACGGTTAATTTCATAAACCTCCATGTTTTCAATAAAAAATTCATACATTTGTAGTTATGGGTTTAACAATTACCGGACGCCTACTGCAATTTGTGTCCGGCCGATTAAAACACACTTACGGTAATCGCACTAACGGTTACCGTTTTCATATTATAAATTACGAAATACTTTCACCTGTTGTCCCTCCACCTTGAACCTGACATTAGTCGTCTCCTCGATTAATCCCAACACCTGTTCCAGCTCGTTATATCGTTTCATAACCCCGGTAAAGCGATAATATTTCGCCACCGTATCATCAAAACGAATCTCCACATCATACCAGCGCTCCAATTGATGGGCAATAGCCTCTAAAGACATATCGCTAAACACGAAACGCCCCTTCTTCCAAGCAATAATATCATCAACATTTACTTGTCCGGTCGTGATCACCCCTTCCTTCAAAACAGCCTGTTCCCCCGGTACAAGAATACATTCCTGACGAGTATCCGGATAGGACACCCGAACTTTCCCTTCAGCCAAAGTCGTACGCAAACAATCGTCATCCCGATAAGCATTGATATTAAATTCGGTTCCCAAAGCCTCCACCTGCATATCGTTCACCATCACCCGGAAAGGTTTCGTGGCATCTTTCGCCACTTGGAAATAAGCCTCTCCTTTAAGGAAAACCTTGCGTTCCGTACCGACAAAATCAACCGGGTAACGTAATTCCGATTCCGAATTCAACCATACCCGCGTCCCGTCGGACAATTGCACCTGATACTCCGTGGAACGGGGAACACTCAACGTGTTAAAGATCTCTTCCTCCAACTGCACGTTCTCCGCCTGATAAATCATCTGTTGCCCGGCACTCACCAAAATCCCGGTTCCGCTCTCTTGAATTACCGAATCGCCACTCCATTGTTGCACCTGAAGCACCCGCCCGTCATTCAAGGTAAGCGATACTTGATGACGTTTTCCCACGTTCTCCGACATCGGAACGACCTCGTTGGAATGATGACCATAAAACCAGATACCGACAGTCAGGGGCATCACGATGGCTGCCGCCACCACCCATCTTCGCACCAGCTCTCTTCTCCGAGAATGTTTCAACGTCCGGCAAACCTGTTCCCACATACGATCCTTATCCGGCGGAGTGGCCTTTTTCCGGCACTCATCCATACGGACCAGTAGAGAGAATAATTCCTTATCCACTTTTTCCTTGTTACTACCCGACAAGAAATCATCCAACTTCTTATGTAACTGTTCTTTCTCCATTTTCAAAACCCGTCTTTACATTCTTATTGCATTCTTTCAAACACACTAATGACAGGTAACAGAAAAAAAAGGGTGAAAAAAGAAGGATCTTTTTTCACATATATCCTAAGAAAATAAGTAATGCAATGATTTCCAAATCCTTTTCATTGAATTCAGTCCGCAATTTACTATAAGCACTTTTTAATTGCGTTTTGACCGTATTAACAGAAACATCCAATCTTTCCGCCACTTCCTTATACTTCAACCCCTCAATACAGGCCAGAATAAATATCTCCCGGCACTTTTCCGGCAACGAGTTAACAAACACGTTCAAGCGTTCCCGCATGATATTCAGCTCTTCTTCATCCTCCGGAACTTCGTCCTCCATGATCTCCCACCGCTGACTTTCCTCGTAATGATGTTTCACTTTCAAATGCTCCAAATAATTTTGGCAACGATGATCCACGGCCTTACACAGATAGCCGGGAACAGAATCCGTTATCTTTAAATTTTTCCGCAATTGCCAGAAACGAATGAAAACCTCCTGCACGATGTCCTCCGCAACCAAATTATCCTTTACAAAACCAAACGCACGATAATACAACATATCCGTGTACTCTCGAAAAAAGTACTCCAAAGCGGAGGTATCTCCCCGTTGCATTTTTTCGAAAAGGATCAACTCATCTGGCATAAGACAATAGGCATTATTTCAATACAAACTCACTGTTATGCAAAAAAAGGTTTTTATTCCATACCGAAAAAGCGAAAAAATCATAAATAACAACAATAATAACACACGCAACACCCAAAAATCGTCACACTCTCGTTTCTACAGGACACAATCAAAGACGGACAGTTGGGGAAATTCAACCTTTAATTATTCCAGAACACACAACGTATCCCCCAGCCGTCCGTCAGTAAAAATTATTATTAATCTTCTTGTTGCTGGCGTTTCACCTCGGCAAGCACCTCTTTCATGTCCAAGCCTGCCGCCTCGGCAATCCCTTTACCACAACGTTCGTCCGCTTGGTAAAAGCGTGCCGCCACCCGCACTTTTATATTCACGGGTACCCCTTCCATCGCCGTGGCTACATTCGTGTGTATCCGCATTTTCTCGTCTTCCGGCACCAAACGATACAAGTCACCCGGTTGCGTGTAG
Organism: Butyricimonas sp.; assembly: GCF_019423355.1. Lineage (NCBI taxonomy): Bacteria > Pseudomonadati > Bacteroidota > Bacteroidia > Bacteroidales > Odoribacteraceae > Butyricimonas > Butyricimonas sp. The sequence continues at coordinate 224,709 of NZ_JAHZBP010000004.1, read as the reverse complement.
TAATCCTTATCTTGTTGATAATGACTGCCCATCCCCCGGATATCAAAAGGCGGTTGATTATAAGCATGGTTATCTACCGGACCACCGAAACTATTCGGCTCGTAGTTCACCGCTCCGCCACCGTTACCATCCACTCGCATGGCACCATCCCGGTGGTAATTGTGCATCGGGCAACGAGGCGCATTTACCGGGATGGAATCCGCGTTAATCCCCAGACGATAGCGATGAGCATCCCCGTAAGCAAACAGACGTCCCTGCAACATCTTGTCCGGCGAAAAACTGATTCCCGGTACCACGTTAGCCGGGTTGAAAGCGGATTGCTCCACGTCGGCAAAGTAATTTTCCGGATTCCGGTTCAACTCGATCACCCCCACCTCGATCAACGGATAATCCTTGTGGCTCCACACTTTTGTCAAATCGAACGGGTTAAAACGATACGTCTCCGCATCCTTTTCCGGCATGATCTGCACGCACATTTTCCATTTCGGGAAATCTCCCTTCTCGATACTCTCAAACAAATCCCGCTGGGAATGTTCCCGGTCTTTCGCCACGATCTTTTCCGCCTCCTCGTTCGTGAAGTTCGCGATTCCCTGCATACAACGCAAATGGAATTTCACCCAGCAACGTTCGTCATACCCGTTATAAAAACTAAACGTATGACTTCCGAAACCATGCATATGACGGAAATCTTGGGGGATACCCCGGTCACTCATCAGAATCATGACTTGATGCAACGTCTCCGGTGACAAACTCCAGAAGTCCCACATCGCCGTGTTACTCCTCAGGTTCGTCTTCGAGTCTCGCTTTTGCGTGTGAATAAAATCGGGAAATTTCAACGGGTCCCGGATAAAGAAAACAGGCGTGTTATTCCCGACCAGATCCCAGTTTCCCTCGTCAGTATAGAATTTCATGGCAAATCCCCGGACATCCCGTTCCGTGTCGGCAGCACCCCGCTCCCCGGCAACCGTGGAGAAACGCATGAACACGTCGGTCTTCTTGCCAACCTTGGCAAAAATACTTGCTTTCGTGTAACGGGTTATATCGTTCGTCACCGTGAACGTACCAAACGCCCCGCTTCCCTTAGCATGCACGATACGTTCCGGAATCCGCTCCCGGTTAAAATGAGCCAATTTCTCGATCAGCCAAACGTTTTGCAAGAGAGCCGGCCCATGAGGTCCCGCTGTCTGGATGTTTTGGTTATCACCGACCGGAGCGCCGGCCTCGGTGGTAAGTTTCTGTTTCTTTTCCATGGTTAATAAGGTATATTCGTTATCATCTATATCCCGATTATACCTTATTAACCATTAAAAAGTTTTACAAACGAATCAAAATTTCTATTCCATTTTCGGTTTACGGATGTAGTGCGGCATTTCAAAAGGAATCTCCAAAGAAAATTCCACCAACCCCATAAACTCGCCATTCTCGTACCACGGGGTCTGGTAAATCAATTTTTTCACGCCGTTTTTCTCGATCGTGTAAGCATTCGTGGCGCGTTCTTCCATCAACTGCACCAACTTCGTCCGGGCAGGCTCCGGGTGACAATCCAACACGTTCTGCCCAACAAGATCACCGTGATTCGTTTTTTGGGATTTATCGTTCATTTGAAGAATCTTACCTTCTTTATCGCAAACCGTGATGGCCACGTTCAATTCTTTCATGTAATCCATAGCTGTCATTTTTTAATTGATCCACAAAACTACAATTTTTCATCGTGCCGCTCTCCCATTTTCACGAATTAATAGCCATGATCCACATTTTTCTTCAAATTTTCTTGCAAATATTTTGCAGTTCTCCTGAAAACCCCTATATTTGCATCGCTTTTGAGAAAATTCCTTAGTAGCTCAGTTGGTTAGAGCGGCGGACTGTTAATCCGTAGGTCGTAGGTTCAAGTCCTACCTGAGGAGCCAAGAAGCTGAAAGCCAGTAGAAATACTGGCTTTTTTCATACCCGCAAGTTTCAATTTTCATGCAAAAGCTCAAGCTATCTATTACATAAACACTTGTTTAAAAACGACTTAACTACTTCATCCAAAATCATAGACATATTCAGACAGACAAGGTATTAAAATACCATATTTGCTATCATTTACACTTCATTTGCTATCAACTGGTCACCAAAGTGGTCACCTTCTCTAAAAAAAGTGGTCACCTTTTTTCGAAGGATAAACTATTGTTTTAAAGGCTATTAATCTACATTTATTAGCAACAAATAAAAGTAAATCATACCTGATTCCCCACCTCAAACCGGGTTGAAAGTGAAAAAAGGATCTCAATTGCTTATCTATTGCCTCATTATTGCATTCCACCCCCAGAACACGGTGTATGTTATTTTTCCTTATATCCTGTTAAAATGGCGGCGATAATCGGGCGATAAGGCGGCGACAATGGGGCGACAGCGCCTAACTGTCACCCAACAGTCGCCCAACAACCAGACAATTCCCATGATCAACCTTGGAAATACCCCTTTAAATCCCCAAACTTTGATACAAACATTGATTAAACGAAGTATATTCAAAAGGATATGATTTCAAGTCGCTCCCCAAAAATTATGAAGTAAGTTAGCAAACTTATGCCCTTTATATTTATCCCCGGGGACAAATACAAAGGGCAAGGAATGGTAGCTATATTTATTGATTTATTTTGCAGAACTCATTAAACATTTCTTGAATATAGAATAACATTGGATTCTCGGCAGGGACTTCGGCGAGTATCTGCTTACCGACAGAGATGACGCGAGCATACTGTGCTTTATCTATATTGTACTTGATATAGGTATCGAAAATATTCAATAAGCCGTATATATTTCCAATAGACAACGAATCACGGTGGGTTTCCAAATATTGCACCGCCTTTTCTGTCACCCTGCAGTTGAGTGCGGCCACTTCCGGCGTAGGCACCGAGTCTCGCATTTCCCCTTTCGCCCGGTAGAACGTATAAACATAAGTTTGTAGTTCCCGGAAAGAGAGGCTGTCCATCCTATCCAAGATATAATCCACCAATCCATGAATGTCCTGCCGTTTCACTTGTTCAGCAAGCACAAACCACTTTTCAAGTTCCATTCCCTGATCCAACCGCGAAGCGGCGATCTGCAACTTCAACTCCGGCAAGGGTACCGTTTGGTCTGCATTTTTATCAATAACATGGGCATTAAGGGCATCGGAATAAACCTTAAATAGGCGATTTTGAACCTTTCCCCTACCCATGCTCCGCTCCATTTCCGTCTGGTGCGACCGAAGGAAAGCAAATTGCGGAGACATTGCATCGCAATTCCTGTCTTCATAAAGTGACCAATATGCCTCCGACATCTTCTCCTCATCTGTCATCTGGCCCCATAGCTCCCTGTACACCTGCGCACTTCGTTTGGGCAGATCGGCATCAGCCAACGCCTGCCTGTAGGACATCATTTGTCGCTTGTCAAGCTGTCCGGCGGCATGACGCTTTTCAAGATAGCACAAACAGGTGGTAGGATTCAGTCCCCGCTCTACCTGTTTGATGAAAGGTTCCAAATCATTACGTCCAACAATCCGGTGTTGCACCTCCCCGTTGGGACGAATGATCAGAAAAGTGGGATAAGCGTGTATATTGAAACGCTTGGCAAGTTCCCGCGCCTCACCTTTTTCCATATCATACTTCACGCAAACGAAACGAGTGTTGAAAAAATCACCTGCTGCTTTTTGCGGAAAAACCTCTTCTGTCATGACCTTGCATGGTCCACACCATGAGGTATAGCAATCCATGAATACCAATTTGTCTTCCGCCTTTGCTTGTGCCAATGCTTCATTGAAAGCCAGATCGCGAAAACGAACACCTTCTTGTGCCACGACTGTATTCCACACGGCAAAGGTTATTACCAAGGTATAAATATATTTCATCATAACACACGAACTTTACAAATTAAGTGCTTTCAACCGGGTCTCCAACTCACCACTATTATGTCCCGTAAAGATGATACGACCTTGTGAATCGATCAAAAAAAATGTCGGGATGGAACGCAAGTCATATTCGGACCTAAGCATAGACCTCCATACATCTGTCACCCGGTACTGCCCCCATGGCAATTGTTCTTCACGGAGGGCCTTTTGCCAATCCTCCTCTTTCTTGTCGGTAGAAATACTGATGAAATACACCTGATTACCGTACTCCTTGTGCATTTCCATCAAATGTGGGAAACTGGCACGACACGGCCCGCACCACGATGCCCAAAAGTCAATCAAAGTATAACCGTCCTTGTTCAACAAAGGCAATAGAGACACCTCTTCGTTTTTCGGAGTCAATATTTTTCCGTCACCTATCGGTGTACCCTGAAGGAATGCCCGCCTTGCCCGTACCGTTTCACGAAAATTGCGCAGACGGGAACAAGTATCCTGACTATAGGCAAATAATTCCTCCAAACGATCAAGATAAGCAGAATCGTAGGTAAAAGCATCAGGTAGCAATTCATCCGCCAGCAACAGGTTTACATCCAAGTGGTGCCGCTTACCAATAAAATCGAAGATTGCCTGATGCAACTGTTCTTCTGCCTCTTTGGATTTTTGGTAATCCCGAATATCCTTCGAATCGGAATAAGCCCATGCAGCACTCCTGTATCGTGCTTGCAAGGGGAGTGTTGCCTTCATATACTCGGCATAAGCATCCTGTGCCACTGAACCCATCACCACGTAATTCGCCTCTTTCAGAACGTTATACTTGCCAAATGCCAACGGTAAACTATCAATATGAGAAGTACGGAAAGTCAGGTCTCCATTCTCCACGAAGAAATTCGTTTCATAGTAGTGTAACTTGCTCTCGTCCTTATTGCCATGCCGGTTCCACCACTCGTAATTATCAAGCATAAGGAAACAGAACGTCGGTCGGTCGAGCTTGCCGGTAAGTTCAAATTTACCGTTGACAATATAACCAGACGCAACCTCTTCCCTATATTCCTGTTTTGTATAGAGTTTAATAGACATACTATCCCGCGCTCCGGGAATAGTTCCGCGAAGTACCAAATGATCTTTCTGAGCCTGACATGCCGACAGGATTACCAAACACCATAATAAAATAGAAGAAAAATGTTTCATCGTTCAAAATTGTTTATCATTCATTTACTCAATATTCCGCACACAACGCACACGCATCAATTGATCCGCAGGTACCACACCACGATAGACTTTGCCGGAGCTGTAAAGCAGTTTCCGATAATAAATCAACGGCATGGAAAAGCCTTCCTGCCAGATCGTAGAAGCACTCCAATAATATCCCATCTCCCCGATCGATAGCAAACGAAGTTGTGGTCCAAATCCATCCCGTACAACATGGCCTCCCAACTGCATGGTTAAACCGCTACCGTCCCTTCCTTCCTGAATCAACGTGGCAGTATGATTCCCTCGCCAACCTTCCTTGCTCGTTTCACCGACAGACATCCCCAAAGCCATCTCCAAACTCTTCCAATCCTCATCAGTAGGTAAACGCCAGCCATCGCCCAAAGCCTCACACGCCTCCACGGCTCCTTTATAGGTATACAGATTACCATATTCATTCAAATCCTCCTCAAAATCGAAATCCAAAATGTAACTCGACACACGTTGCGGCTCTCCCGAGTTATTCGACAATGTTTCCCCAAATTGCATTTCGTAATAAGGTGTACCGCTTTTTAGATTTTCGGTCATCCATTCCAAATCGCCATAATATACTGTCCCGTAAGTAAATTTTCCATCCGGGGTTGTCCATTTGCCCGTGGAGTCCGGTTGAACCGTGGGGTAATCATCATTACTACATGATGCGAACACCATCATCAATAAAATATATATCCATTCTTTCATAGCTGTTAAAATTTAATGCCGGTTTCACTAACCAACGGTTTGATAATATTATATTTCTCCATAACAGTCGGATAAGTGCCATACTTCTCCCGGACCTCTTCCTCAGTCATCGACAAACACATCGTGATATAAGAAATGGCATCTTCTAACGCCGAAGGGGTATAATCTTCATAGGGATTTATAATAAATCCCAATTCACATAAACCATCCTCTCCTTCCCCAAGGGTAATACCGAATAACCAAGATTTGTCATAATCGTAAACAGCATATCCCAAAGAACTCGTAAAAAAGTCATAACATGGATGATTATACAAAGAATAATAGAATGTGGGATCGCTCACATCAGCACCCCAATCGCCCAATATTTTTAGACAACAAAGTTTTTGAGCAAAAGAAATTTGACCTTCTTGAGAGAGATTCCATAGCCCGCTAACATCTATCACCATACAACGCGAATTGATGCACATCAACGACGTCCCCTTATACACCCACTCTCCATTGGGATTTATATACTGATCAATGCCATTCACGGGAAACACCGAAAACGGCAACACGTTCTTGATATAAGGCAACAACACATCTTTAAGAAATTGTGTAACTTGCTGTTTTTGGGACCAATCTGTCAAATAGTCATAAACGTAACGCCTAGACGTCGTACCGGTGATTGTCCACTCCATCGCCAACAATTCGGTCAAGTAATAAGGATTGCCGTTCTCATCTGTTCCTTGGTACTCGTGGCGCAAGGTATCGTTGAACAACAAGTAACAATCGGTATCATCGTAAAACTTCCGGCGCAATACAGATTCCGCATCCGTCGCATCTATAGCTGGAGCGAACCAATTATTTTTCTCCCCGCTGGGAGTTAAATCATCTTCTTTCTGGCATGCAGATCCTCCGATGAGTAAAAATAGCAAGCTAATATAAATAGTATGTTTCATCATATTTCTTTAATTATACATTATACATTTGTTCACTCGCCCCCCTCGGTTTCCCATGAAGAAACCACGGGGCGATTAGGACGATTATTCACGCCAAGAGTATTCTGGAAATCCCGTACTTCTTTTGGCAACGCCAGCGTATATGCTTCATCGTTCTTCTCTAAACGATAAGTATTAATGAACATCGGAGAATAACTGAGAGCCTTGTTAGCATCGGAGAAATAGGGATAAAATTCGGCATATTTATGCTCGATAACCTTCGAATACGGATACTTTTCGTTCACCATGTAACGCCTCAAATCGAACCAACGGTGCCCTTCGAGACACAATTCACGTTGCCGCTCATTACGGATCAACGTCAAAAGTACTTCCCCCGTTTCGGTAATTGTTCGACTATTGACCATCCGGCAGTCTCGCAATTTTTTCAATAACGAGCGAGCCTCGTCCTCTTTATCTAAACAAGCAGCCGCCTCCGCGGCATTTAAATAAGCCTCTGACGTGCGGAAGAGAAAACAGTCCGAAACATCGCAAGCCTTACCATAGGAACTTCTGCGGGTATCCACTTTGTTAAATACCCACTCGTTTGATGTCAGATTATTGGCCGTTCTACCTGCAAATTTCTTGACGATATAATGTGCCGTTCTCAAATCGTTCTCCCCCTCATCGTAACTAGCTGCCAAATCAGCAGAAATCGTATAGTGAAGAGCTACAGGTTCACCGTTATTGGTCATTATACACGGAGCAAGCACATGTCCGCCCATCGAGAAAATCGTTTCTGGAGACGATTTACTCAAAACGGCAGCCGAATTATCAAATCCATTCAAATCCAGCAAGTTGTCGTTCCGTTCCAAAGTTTTCTTGGCATAAGCGTATGCCTCCTCCCAATCCTGCATGTACAGGGCAACACGGCTTTTCAACAAATAGACTGCGGTCAAATTCGCCCGGTAGAAGGTGTTTTTCGGTTCCGTCTGTAGCAAGCACTCCTCTGCCTGTTGCAAATCCTTTGTAATCTGATGGTACACCTCCTCCACCGTACTTAATGTATAATCGTGATCTTCCACATAGGACGTCAACTTTAAGATCACGCCCGGTGAAGACAGATTATCCTTGCAGTAAGGTTTGCCATAAAGGTTTACCAACTGGAAATAATACAGAGCCCGCAAGAAATGCGCCTCTCCCTGTATACGGAATTTTTGAGCCTTCGCTTGGGATGTTACGGCATCATGCTCCTTGATTTCATCCAAGATAATGTTTGCCACATTTATACCGTGATATGCCTGATGCCAATCAACATCCTCCTTCTCCCGTAAATTGCCCTCATAATTCAATCCCACCTCCTGTTGCCACGTATGCCAACCAAACATTTTTGACTGGGTTGAAGCAGATGCATTGTAGTTCGTCACCGTATATACCGACAACTCGTCGGACATATAATGTGGCTTTTGGAAAGCCATATCGGCATATTCAAAAGAAATACCATAATTCCATGTGGGATAGTTCACCGGAAGATAAACCTCACCCAACAACAATTCATCCAAGTCCTGCAAGCTTTCTATCTTTGCTTCATCTTGGGAATACTCTTCCAAAAAAGAAGTACAGGAACAAGCAAAAACAATCAGTAATATGAAAATCGCTATTTTTCTCATGAGTTCTTGATTTTAAAATGATATACACAGTCCAAACGAATATTGCGGGCGGTCTGACAACTGAATAGTGGCAAAACCACTTTGTGTCGGAGCTTGTCCGTTCAACTCGCGCGAACAGATTGTAAATAGATTAGCTCCGGACAATGTCAATTCTAGACGCGACAAGCGCATTTTGTCAAGCAACTGTTGCGGGAACTGATACGTGACACTCAAATTCGAACATTTCAAGTAATTGCCGCTCACCACCCGATGGCTACCGTAATCATACATTTCCCACGCGGAATTGGCAATCGGTTGAATGTCCTTATTGTAATACGTGGTCAACGTGGACCAATGCCCGCTGTATCTTTGGTAAGCATCACTAGTCTGCGTAATGATAGCCGGAATCGTCGTATACCGTTCATCCCCCGAATGTTGCCAGCGTTTCAAATAATCGCGGCTCACATTATACTCCGGACGAATTTCATTAGCGGAGAATGTCGCATCAGCCGCACTATACATGGCAAACAGACGAACTTTGTTTCCCAAGCTATAAGCAAACGAACCACTCAAACGAATATTCTTCCAACGTAACGAAGTATTCAGACTACCGGAAACTGTTGGCTCTCGACGCCCGGAAGCCTTCAATACACGAGTATAAGTATCATATTTACTCAAACCACGCAACAACTCTCTATGGTCAGCGTAATCATCAAAAAGCGGACCACCGTCCTCCGGACTCAATCCCAAGAATTTATAGGAATAAAATGTACCCACAGCCTTCCCTTTAACTAGTGCTGTTCCGTCAAGAAAATCGCTCAGTTCATATTCATCGGAAGCGGGGTTTGATTTCATCTTATTGAAAAGTTTAGAAAAAGAAGTGGAAAACGTCCAGCGGAAATCTTCCGTGTTAATGGGAGAAACAGTAAAAGCAAAGCTGTAACCACTATTATCGACATCACCACCATTAACGATATATGAATTACCCTCCACGCCATTAACTGAAGCAATGGTTTTCTTCATAAAAGCATCCTCGATGTGCTTCCAATAACAGGATGCCTCCACTTGCAACTTGTTTTGAAACAACGAAAATTCCAATCCCAAATTATATGAAGTGGTTTTCTCCCACTTCAGGTTGGGATTAGGGTAACGCTTGATCGTCGAGGTCGGTTCGCCAAAATAGGCATTGGTCGGTTTTTTCGAGATGATCGTCGTCGGCGACTGGTCACTCAACATGTTGCCCTGATAACCAAACGAGGCCTTCAAACGAATGTAATCAATCCAATTATATTGCATCCAGTCGTGTTCGGAAATATTGTAGGCACCGGACACCGACCAAATAGGCAATAATTTATCATTACTGCGATCACCGAATTTGTTACTCCCGTCAACACGGGCATTAGCATTCAAGGTAAAATAATTATAATAGCTATAAGAAACGGAAGCATATAATGACACCGTATTATTCTTGTTATCGGTAATCACTGGCACGTTTGCCGCCAACCAATTGGCATAAGTAGGATAATCCGTCAGATTAACATTATTGACAATCGTTTTGCCTCGATCGGGATAATATCCTCTGGTTATGTTGTCATAACCTTTATAGCGGGTAGAACTCATTTCATAACCGACACTGGCATTAATATTATGTTGGTCGTCAAGACCTAAATATTTATTCGCATTCAATTGCAGGCGGACTGTATAAGTCCGGTTATCACTCTCTTTTCGAGTCAGTTCTCCACCGTATGGCAACAAACTTGTTCCTCCGACCCAAGTTTCCACACCAAAATCATTTACTCCTAAATGGTAAGGATCAGGTAACACGCCATATTCCGTTCCTCGCAACAAAGCTGCATGCCACGTTTTCTCTCCCCAATACCCCTCAATAATGGTATTTGCCACTGAATATGATGCAATGGCATTAGCATTCAACCAATCGGTAAATTTGAATTTTAAATTAGCATTTAACGTCAAACTGTTCCCCTCCTGCGTATAAGAGCTATTGTCCAGCTCATTCAGTATATTGAAATTAGCACTAGAATTATTATCTTGTTTCCGGATATAATAGGAATAATCACCTTCTTCCGTATAGACGGGAATGGTGCGACTGGTTTTATAAGCGTAGTTTATCGGAGATACCTCTTCCTGATAATAATCACGTGAAGAAACATTCCCGTTTAATCCGACGGAAGCGGTCAACCACGAAGTCAAATTGGCATCCAAGTTCAAAGCAGCAGTATAACGCTCATTACGGTTGGTCTTCACCACATCGTTATCCCGGGTATAACCAATCGACGCGTAATAACGAGCCTCCTGTGACCCACCTGAAATACTAAGTGTATGCTGATGTGAAAAACTATCTTCGGTCAACAAGTCAAACCAATCCGTATTCAACGTTTCCAAATAACTTACTTCCTTTTCAAACTGCGCGCTGGAAAGTGTATGATTATATAAATCAGTAACCAATTTTTCATACCCCACCATTGCCATATCTTCCGGATACTGGTAATGTACTGCCATCAAGTCTCGGGAAAATTGAATACGCTCCTTGGAATTCATCAATTTAATCTGTCGGTCGGTATAACGAGGACGTTGACGCATCGTGGTATTCATATTGTAAGTAACGACAGGGCGACCAACATGTCCCCGTTTCGTAGTAATAACGATAACACCATTAGCGGCCTTCGTTCCATACAATGCCGTAGCAGCAGCATCTTTCAATATATCGAGACGCTCTATATCCTGCGGGTTCAATCCGGCAATAGCATTACCGATACGATTAATGTAATCCGGATCATTCAAGGTCTCCGGCTCTATATTCACCGGATCTTGCACAATAATGCCGTCTACAACCCACAACGGTTCCCGGTTACCAATCAGAGTAGAAGTACCCCGAATACGAATTTTAGGAACCACCCCCACTTCCCCGGAGTTAGTCATAAAAACCATATCAGGGATTCGCCCTTCCAGCATCTTGTCAATGGAAGAGACTCCGGGAATCATAATATCCCCAACCTTCACGGACGTTACCGCACTGGTATTTTTCCTCCGATCCACAACCTGATAACCCGTGATCACAACCTCTTCCATCTCGCTCACCTCTTCTTCCATCACCACGCTCAACGTCTTCTCCCCCTTCCACGTTACCTCCTTCGTCTTCATTCCCACGAACGAAAATAAAAGCGTGACGCTGTCTCTCTTCGTCGTGCTAAACGTGAAATCCCCGTTGATTCCAGTAGCCACCCCGATCGAGGTTCCTTTCTCAATGATTGTCACACCGGGTAACGGTTCTCCTTTCTGGTCTCTCACAACACCTTTAATGACGGTCGTTTCTTTCTTATTGTCATCGGCTCGTTTAATAATTACTGCATTTCCAGAGATCATGTAAATCAACCCCGTGTTACGTAAACATAGATTCAATATCTCGTTTACCGTTTTATCTTTCATATCCACAGTTAAGCGAGCCACTTTGGAAACATCTTGCGTCCCATACATGAACACGAAATCAGTCTGTTTCTGGATTTCCCAAATCACCTGTTCCAGCGACGTGTTCTCCATTTTTAGCGTTACCTTGTTTCCCTGCGAGTATACTGCGGCGGATAACTGGAAACTACTAATTAGAATCAGTATTAGTTTCAATTTCATGACAAATAAAATTTTTTCCCACTTTCTTCGGCTGAAGAAAATGGTTTCTTGGTTTTTTTTCATAATTTTGAATGATTAAAAGTGTAACGAACTTTAATTTTAAGAGAGATGCGTTTCGTGTAGCCAGCACTGACGCATCTTTTTATTATTCTGTGCTAGAGATATATAACATATTGTCCACTTGTGTAATATTTACTAATCCTGTCTTTTTGAGCATCTCGATTATCGGGTTCATGTCATTGTACCGATCCAAGCGGGCACCTATCTGTAGCTTTTTAGCTCCCTCATCAATAAAACGATACTTCACCCCATACCATCGGGACAAATAGGACATCATCTCTTCCAAGGTCTCGTTCCTGAAAATAAATTTCCCGGTATGCCAAGCCGTGTAAAGAGTCACGTCAATCGGTTTCACTTCCATTTTTCCCGTTTCTTTCATATATACAGCTTGTTCTCCGGGAACGATTTCCTCGCTATTTTCTCCCGCATACACGGCGACTTTACCCGACACCAAAGTTGTCGCAATACTATTCTCATCACTGTAAGAACGTAAATTGAAGGAAGTTCCCAGTACTTTCACGTCCACGTCATTGGCTTTGACAATAAAAGGATGGGTAGCATCTTTTCTCACTTCAAAATATGCCTCCCCTTCCAGCACCACGACTCTCTCTTCTTTCCGAAACTTAGTCGGGAACTTTAATTTTGTCTCTGCATTCAAGAATACTCTTGTTCCATCCGAAAGTGTCAGCATATATTCCATTCCCGTCAAAGTTTGCACCGTATTCATGACCTCAGCCGTGTCCACCGTTTCTTGCGTGGAATAATCAATACCTATCGAATCCGTGACAATCTTTGTTCCATCCACCTCTTTCAACTCGACAGCCCGGTCTTTTAACACATCCACCACGCTACCATCGCCCAAGGTCAAGCGAGCTCCCGTTGTTCCCGCCGCAATCTGGTATAAAACCGGAACTTCCTCTCTTACCTCTTCACTAATCCACCAATAATATACCCCGGCAGACAAGAGGACAAGCACAACCGCCGCATATCTCACACCCCATTTCCAAGACGGGAGTTTCCGAACTTTTGCATCCCCTATTTTCTTATCCATTTTACTCCACGCTTCTTCCACCTGAAATTTATCCAGAACCCTCCGGTTCTCCTCGTATTCCTCCGGATTCAATAGCCGATCAACAAAAGCCCGATGCCTATCGCTCTCTTTTACCCACTCCCCAAAATCCTGCTCATCCTGTTCTGTCTGCGAACCGGTAAAGAAAGCTGCCATGATCTCGGCAATCCTGAAATGTTTGTTTGTTAGTTTCATAATTTCATTCTAATCTCTTCCACATAAGTATAACAATCTCGTTTCAAAACAGGGGTAGTCTAAAAAATTGAAAATTGAAAATGGAGAATTGAAAATGGGAGTAATCAATTCATAATCAAAATATTCCTCTTAGATATTTTTTCAAAAAAAATCTATATAACTCCGGAGATTATATAAACAATAGGAGATAAAAATGCTCTTTTAACTGTTCCCGCAATTTACGATAAGCTGTTTTTTTCAAAGCATGAACCGTCCCCTCGGCAATCCCCATCTCACTGGCAATCTGTGGATTTTTCAATCCTTCCATAGCATACTTGATGATGGTTCTCATCTGAGGGGGCAAACCCTCAATGGCTTTTCGAACCAACATATAAGTTTCTTGCTCGATAACCTCTTCTTGAAAATATTCTTCTGATTCCCGGTTAGCCTCGTCCACGTATGCCTGATTTACTTGCTCCCGTTTCAAGTAATTCAAACACCGGTTACGTGCCACCATATAAAGAAATCCCTTTACTTTATATATATCCTCGAAATCAGCTCGCTTCTCCCAATAACTCAATAGTGTCTCTTGCGCGATATCCTTGCATTGCTCCTCGTTCTTCACATACTTTGAGGCAAATACACATAGGATAGGATAATAATCTCCAAAGAACTCTTTAAACGAGTTCTTATCTCCCTCCCTTATATCTGCCACGATATTCCGCATATTACACTCAATCTGTTTTTTCCAATTCCATTGACTCATTATTGGTCATCTGATCTACATACAAAAATACATAATAAATCGTACAATCAAAATCTTCAGATTTTCCGGAGGAAAAATATTAAACATATTGGGTCAAAAAGGGGCTATCCAAAAAGTCTTATCCAGTATCTACAAGCTACCCCCTCCAGCTCCCTCTATAAACAGGGGGAGAGCTGAGGTACTCTCCGCCTTCGGGAAAAGGTCCTTCATTCTAAATTCTAAATTCTAAATTCTAAACTCCTTCTACCTTCCCAACTGCCCCCAACCGTCAATAACGCTTCAAGGCACCTTAAGGGCAGGTTCACGTTTTTGGGGGAAAATTACCGGATTATGAGTAACAAGTGTTCGACACTTGTCGAAGACTTATCGAACACTTGTCGAACACTTGTCGAACAATTACAGAAGGTGTCGTTAATGAGCCACGAAGGTTACCAGCATCTTACCTGCCTCTCGCCCCCTTCCCGGCCTACTCTTTATACATATTTGGACAGCCCCTTTAAAAGCCACTACTTATGATGTAATAGCCAATTTTTCTATTCATTTCCTTTCAGATTCCATACTTCTCTCAAACTTTCCAATTTATCTTCCTCATCCGGGAAATATTGTTTATATGCCCAAACAAAAGTACGTCCATATTGTTCCGCTTCCGGGAAAGTAGCAATCTTGTTTATAGATTTCTTTACCTGATCCGCCTGTCCGAAATAACAGGCAGAGGCGACATCACACCAAGCCAAGAAAAAAGCCTTGTCCGGTAAATCCGAAATCTCGATTAACGAACGCATATAAGGCATTTCGTTTGCTTCTCCACAATTCCAAGGATTCTCTTTGCTCGTAATCCGTCCCGTCGTATTATTAATCAAATGATCAAACAACATGGTACGAATGATCTCGAAAGATCCCGTCTCTCGTCCTTTTCCTGCAATTTTAGCTCTATTCTCCACGAAGAACTTAAAACGGGGAGTAAATAAATCACCATACTTCAATTGCTCGTAAACCACCCAATAACGTTCATTCAATTTCTCTTTGGGAGACAATAACTGAAAGAGCGAATCGGTCAATCTTTTCACCTCGTTCTTCATGTAAGCCTCCTCAAACACTTGAATTGCTATCGGAATCTCTCTTTTTTGAAGTGTTCCTTTCTCGTATTTCTCCATAAGACATTTCCATGATGTTCTCTCTTTTAGACCCCGTTCCACTCGTGGTATAAAAAGTTTTAAAGTATCTGCCCCCACGACTTTATGTTGCAACGTGCCGTCCGGTAACAACATCAAAAAAGTAGGATAGGCATGAACATCATATTTTTTAGCAAACTCCACGCCATCCCCTTTCTCCGCATCAATTTTAAAGCACACGAAATGTTTATCAAAATACGTCGCGGCCTCCGGCGTCTGCAAAACTTCCTCACTCATCCAACGGCAAGGCCCACACCAAGAGGTGTAAACGTCCACGAATACCATTTTCTTTTGTTGTCTCGCCACATTTAACGCAGATTGCAGGTCTCCTTCCAGAAACTTCACTCCATGTTGTGAGTACCCGTTAATCGTTAACAGGCAAATCAATATACTTAAAATCATCCTGTTCATACCCAATACTATTTACACAAACGTTCAACTTCTCGTTCAACATCCCCTATACCTCCCGGATTACTAATCACCTTTCCTTCCTTGTCCAGAATCAGAAAATAGGGAACCCCGCCTGTTTGATATTTCGTCAAAAAATCCTTGTATCCCTCCTTTGTGAGTACATACTGGGGCCACGTAGCCTTCTCCCTTTCAATCGCGGCTTTCCAAGCCTTCAAATTTGTATCACAAGAAACTCCGATCACCGCAAAAGTATCAGGGAACCGCTCCACTAATTTCTTTACATTGGGAATTGCCGCCATGCAAGGCCCGCACCACGTCGCCCAGAAATCAACCAACAGGTATTTTCCTTGAGGAATAACCTCCGACAAATTACAGGCCTTCCCTTCCACGTCATTTAAAGCCAGATTCACAATAGCGCTATTTTTCACGGTCTGTTTGGCATACTCACAATTCTTCCTAAAGACCTTAAAGCGAACGGGGTCCGCGGGAAGAGAAACAATAGCTTTTTCCAACTTCTCGACCTCTTCCCTCGTTAATTCATAACCGCCCCGCATCATGATATTCCCCAAATAAGCCGATATCACGGAATGAGGATGCGAAAGAATAAATTCCCATTGTTTCTCTTTACTCTCTGTATCTTTCACAATCGAAAGATTATACATATTAAAATCTTCCTGCACTTCTCCCCCTGTAACCTTAAAACAAGGAGTTATCGGGTCCGAAAATGGAATACTATCATAATGAACCGTCTCCACGGTCATTTCCACGTTATCCACGAACACCGGGGTGTAAGTCCATCTAATCCTCTCCGTTTCATCCAAATCAGAAACAAGAGCCAGATTATTCGTAATCAAGGTACACAGCATCGGACTTTCCACCCGTCCTCGAAGTTCGAAACAACCATTTTTCACGGTTGTTTCAACAATTACCTCCGAAGATACGGTTTCCGCCGTTAAAAGCGAAACATGAATACCATCTTTCATCCCGGGTATTTGTCCCTTGATGACAAACTCCTTTTCTTGAGCCGAAACCCCGGCTCCAACAAAAGACAGCAACAAACTGATTATAATCAACCTTTTCATAACTAATACACGTTTACACCATATTTTCTCAACACGTTCACCATTTCCTCCATCTTCTCTATGACAACAGGATACTCGGCATACGTTTCCCGGAATTCCGTTTCAGACAAGCTAAAGATCTCCTCCACGTAAGCCAAAACATCCGTACTCTTGGAATTAAAAGTCATCGTCCAACTAGAAGCATACGTCGGTAAAAATCCGACACTTTCCACGGGAGTGGGTACATTCCACGAAGAAATATCATAATAATCTGTACTATAACTATAAAAAACGGCAAGATCACCATCCTTGATCAAAGAAAGGTTATTAACAATCATCGCTTTCATGATCTCGTTCTTCAAGGTCTCTTTCTCCTCATCCGAAACCGTCGCAATATCCCCTAGAGCAATCGCGGTTGCTTGCATTCCTGAATAAACGGCAACTTCACTTGGAACATACGTTCCATAAAAATTATCAAAAAACACCAATCGATCCATCAACAGAATAGAATAGGGATAAAACAATTCCGGCAAATCACTTAATAACTCATCTTGTACAAACTTTGTTGCAACCTCCTTTTTCCCGATAACCTGATAAGGGAAAAATTCAAGTGAATCCACATAATAAGTACCGGAACTCATATTCCACATAAAATCAATCACCTGCCATTCTATAACGGTCTTTCCCGATAACGTTGTAATATTCCGACATCCCAATGTATCACTAAACAACAAATACACTCCGGTTTTGTCAAAAAATTCCCGACGCAACTCGGCCTCCTCTCCCGTCGCATCCTCCGGCACCGCAAAGAAATTCACCTCAAACTGGTCATTACTTGGCCAGTCTTCCTTGCTGCAAGCCCATAAACCGACCGCAATCACAAATCCCAATATATACTTCTTCATTGCTTTCATCATTAATTGTTTACATCTTCATATCTTCTCTCGTTCCGAGGATTATCAAGCATTCCCGTATTCTTATCAATCTCCGCTTTAGGCAAAGGCATCACCCAAGCGGGATCATCCGTCGTCAACACAAATTTCCGAGTCCATAACGTTTCATATTCGTAAGTCGAGCTATTATACGCCTTGTTGACATAAACATGCTCCACCGTCACTTCCTGCGGATACTTTTCTGCCACCCGGTAACGCCTTAAATCAAACCAACGATGTCCTTCCAAGCAAAGTTCACGTCTCCGTTCCTCCCGGATAAACTGCACGAGGCTCTCTCCTGCAAGACTGTTTACTTCCGATTCATCAAAAGCCTCCCGCTTAATTCTTTTCTCTCGCAAAGTATTTAAAGCTTTCCTTGCCGTCGGTTCATCATCGGCACAAGCCGCCGCTTCAGCCAAATTCAACCACGCCTCTGCCGTCCGCATCAGGAAAACATCTGACAAATCCGGTGTCTGAAAAGTCTCTCCTTGCAATTTCCGATAACGAATAGACCCATCATAGTCCGGAACAAAATATTCCAAACGCAAATCTATTGGATTTTGAGGATTATATGCCTCGTACAACTCGTTAGAAATTCGCACATCATTACCGCTGACAAACCCCGTTTCCATCCCATCATTACGAGAATAAAACGTCACGTTTCCGGGTAATGAAGACGCCCCGGTTGAAAAAATCAATTCCGATAAATTCGTATTCAAAAACTCTTCCCCGGAAAAACTATTCAAGTCTTCCAGCCGAGGCCCGTTTTCCGTTACCAAAGCGGCATATTTCTCCGCCTCGTCATATAAACACATATACAAATACACCCGGCTTAACATCAATCTCACGGCATTTATATCCGCCCTCCACACGGATTTCTTCGGAACATCTTTCAGAAACTTCTCCGCATCGAGTAAATCCGCCACAATCTGTTCATACACTTCCGCCACGGAATTTCGACTGTAATATTTATCTTCCACGTAATTTGATGTCTTGATCGGGACTGCCGGATCACTCTCGGCCGTTGACGCCACGTAGGGTTTCCCGTAAAAATTAACCAGCAAGAAATAATAGCTTCCCCGTAAAAAATAACATTCTCCCTTAATCCGGTTCACGTTCTGCACATCTTCCTCTTCCGTCATCTCCTCAAATGCTTTCGTCTCCTCCAAAATCATATTACAAGCATTGATATGGGAGTACAGATGTCTGAAATCCGCCCCGTCATCCCATACTTGTTTCCCCTCCACGTCCTCATAAACACGGTACTGCCAAGTGTAATATCCATAAATGGTTCCACAAGCACTAGCGGTAACCCACGAATCTCCTCCCGTCTGTTGACACAATTCGTCAGCCATCACGTGAATCCACGGATAATAAAGCTCCCCGGATATTCCGGAAAACTGCCAACTATTACTCGTCTGATACCTCTCGAAATAAGCATTCCCCAATAACAATTCATCCAGATCCTCATAACTCCGGATATAAGCCTTATCCTGCGAATACTCTTCGAGAAATCCCGAACATCCGAATAGCGCAAAGACACAAATAATTATATATAATTTTTTCATATTGATTGTATTACATATTATTAAAAAAAGAATCCACCTTCTTCTCCAAATCTTCACCACGCAAATCTACGGCAACAATTTTTCCCTCCGGATCCAATAAAAACATCTTCGGGATACCGGTTACATGATAACGTTTTGCCACAGGACAATCCCATCCTTTCAACGAAGACACATGAACCCACGGCAAATCCAATTCAGCAATCGCCGTAATCCAAGCTTCCCGCTTATCATCCAGAGAAACACTGTAAATCTCGAATCCTCGATCCTTATATTTTTCATAGATCATTTTCAAATTCGGGATCTCTTTCCGACAAGGACCGCACCAAGAAGCCCAAAAGTCCACTAACACATACTTTCCCCGCAAAGAATACAGGGTCAAGTGATTTCCATCCACGTCCGGCAAATCAATATCCGGTGCAATTCCACCCAAACTCGTCGGCTTCATATCATCAATACTAGCCTTCAATGATTTTCCGGGGAAAGAAGTTTTCACGTCAGGAGTCAATCGTTCATAATTCTTCTCGATCGCCGGTAAAGAATACTTTGACGCGAGCAAATCCTCCATAAAATAAGCAATCGCTTTCCGGTTCAAATTCGAGTCAATATATGACTCGATCAAAGCATCCGGTCCCTCACCGCTATCACCGAACGCCATGGCGAACACGCGTAACATTTGGATTCCTTGCACTTTATCCATTACCGTTTGTTCGGGACTACCCTGTAACACGAATGAATTTTTCACCGTGGTATCCCCTTGAAAACCTTCCACTTCAATTTCAACGGGTTCTCCATCCAATAAAACAGGCCTAAAATACGTCCCAAATTCCAACATTCCCCGCCCAACTTGATTGATCGGTTTCTCCAGATGAAATCGCCCATCTTTCACGATAACTGAATCAATCACTTTATCCTGATTCTCACCCCAACCCTCTAAAAGGCGCACGACCTGTCCGTCAGCCCCTTTCCAAGTTCCTGAAATCGTATATTTCATTTGACGATCACATCCTGTTGTCAGAAACACGACTAAAGCAAGAAAAGAAAATACAACTCTACTCATTTCCTACAAATTTAAAATGTCACGTTTAATCCAAAAGTAAAAGTCGGTCGCTCAGATAACTGGACCTCGGTAAAGCCACTCTGCACCGGTGTCTGACCTTTCAGTTTACTTGAAGTCCAGATAAACGGATTACTAACAGAGGCTGAAACTTCCAACAAAGAAATTCCCCAACGTGCTGCATCAAACGAGTAAGTCAATCCTAAATTCGTACACTTCAAATAATCGGCACGAACCACCCGGGCATTACTATAGTTATACATCTCCCACCGTGTACTCGCAATCTCCGGCACTTGCCCGGAAGTATAACCCGACCAGTGATATAAATTAGCTGACGAACTTCCATCCGCAATAAAAGCCGGAATATCCGTGTAATCCTCATCACCCGCATGTTGCCAACGTTTCAAAAAAACTTTATTCAAATTACTCTCCGGACGAATCCGGGCTGAATTATCCGAGTACAACTTGAACAATCGTGTTTTAGCCCCCAAACTGTAAGTAAATGCCGCGTTCAATCGCCAACGTTTATAATTCACCGTCGTATTCAATCCTCCGAATACCGTCGGTTCCCTTCGTCCGGACTCCTCCAACACCTGCGTGAATGTCTCGTATTTTGTCGCCCCGTAAAGTTTTTCTTTTTCATCTTCCATATCATCAAACAAGGGAAGTCCATTTTCCGGGTCTAACCCGATAAACTTATAAGAATAGAATGAACTCACGGCCTTTCCTTTCACCACGGCTGTCCCGTTCAGAAAGTTTGAACGTTCAAACTGATCGGCTGAAGGAAGAGTACTTACCTCATTATTCGCATGGGAAAATGAAGTAGAAATGTACCAGCGTAAATCCTCTGTCTTTATCGGACTTACCGTGAATGAAACATCGTACCCACTATTCACCACCTCACCCCCGTTCACCACGTACGAGGCCATTCCATTCACCTCGGATATTTCCTTTTCCATATAAGCATCAGTGGTCTTTTTCCGATAATAAGCGGCGCTCACCATCAAACGACGTTTAAACATAGAAAATTCCACACCAAGATTCAATGATCCCGTTTTCTCCCATTTCAATGCTGGATTCGGGTAAATACTTATGGTCGATACATACTCCCCGTAATGATCATCTTCCGGTTTTTTGCTAATAACCATCACCGGAGACTGATTGTCCAGCATATTTCCTTGATACCCGTAAGACATCTTCAAACGCAAATCATCGAACCAATCCCCATCACCCGTGAAATGTTCCGCAATATTATAAGTAAACGAGGCTGACCAAATCGGTAAAATCTTATCATTACTTCTTTCCCCGAATTGATTCGAACCGTCATAACGCATATTGGCATTCACCGTGAATAAATCCCCGTAACTGTATGACACACTGCCATACCACGACAACATATTACTCAAGTTATCCGTTATTTGCGGCACATTCGTCGCAGCCCATTCATCATACGACGGGTAAGTTCCCGGAGCTACCGTGACAAACTGTTTTCCCCGTTCCGGATCATATCCCCGAGTAACATTCTGATAGGCATCATATTTTGTAGAATTTACCTCCATTCCGGCAGAGGCATTTATATTATGTTGCTGGTTTGCACCCCAATACCGATTCAAGTCAGCCTGCAAACGAAACATATATGCCTTGTTCCTGACATTTTGCACGGTCAACTCCCCCCCCTTCGGCATGAGCGAACTCTCTTCCAGCTTATCCCCGTAATTACTTTTCCGGATTTTTGCGGCATAAAAACTTTTCGGTCCCCAGTATCCCTCTATATCTGTATTCGTAACAGAATAGGACAAGATTGTTCCTATTTTTAACCACTCCCAAGGTTTTATATCCAGATTCGCACGGAATGTCACGGCAGAACTCTCTTGTTTTTTACTACTATTCTCCAACTCGTTCAATACATTATAATCATAATAATAGAATGATCCTCCCGGTATCTGATAGAAACTATACTCTCCATCTTCCGTGTAAGCAGGAATAGCACGACTGGTATTATATGCGTAATCAATTGGTGCAATCTCACTCTGATAATATTTCCGTTTCGAAGTATTAGCATTCATATTAAACGAGGCTGCCAACCAAGACGTGAAATTCATATCCAAATTCAAAGTACCCGTGTATCGTCTGTCCAGATTCGGTTTCACCACGTCCTCCTCAATATTCACTCCAACCGATGAATAATAGCGGATTTTCTCTGTACCTCCCGTCACGCTCAACGTGTGAGAAGAAGATAAGGCATCCCGTGTTAATAACTTAAACCAATCCGTGTTTGTTTTTCCAAGATAAGCGACCTGATTTTCGAACTCCTTGTAGGTAATCGTTCGATTATACAAATCTCGTAATAACTTTTCATATCCTACCCATGTCACATTCGAGGAATACTGGTACCCCGCTTCCGCCAACTCTCTGGAAACACCCAATCGTTCCTTGGCACTCATCAAATCTATATTTCGATCCGAATAACGAGGCCTTAGCTTCAACGTGGCTGTTCCACGATAAGAAATTTGCGGTTCCCCGACGTGTCCCCGTTTCGTGGTAATCACGATTACACCATTAGCTGCCTTCGTACCATAAAGAGCCGTGGCAGAAGCATCCTTCAACACGTCGATACGTTCAATATCCTGCGGATTCAACCCGGAAATAGCATTACCGATACGATTTATATAATCCGGATCATTCAACTCATCGGGAGAAATCTGCACGGGATCTTGAACAATCACCCCGTCAACCACCCACAACGGTTCCCGGTTACCAATCAACGTTGAAGTACCCCTAATTCGGATTCTAGGAGCTACTCCCGATTCTCCGGAATTTGTCATCACCATCAAATCAGGAATCTGACCTTCCAGCATCTTGTCTATTGTCGTTACACCGGGAATCATAATATCTTCCATTTTCACCGAGTTAATAGCACTCGTGGACTTCCGACGGTCAATCACTTGGTAACCGGTAATCACCACCTCATCCATTTCGTTCACCTCTTCTTCCATCACCACGCTCAACGCCTTCTCTCCCTTCCACATTACCTCCTTTGTCCTCATTCCCACGAACGAAAATACCAGCACCATCGAATCCCGTCGAGGAAGTGTCATCGTGAAATCACCATTATTCGCCGTGGCAACACCTGTTGTCGTTCCTTTCAATACCACGGTTACTCCCGGCAATCCACTCCCTCGGGTATCTTTTACCACTCCCTTCACCGTAACTATTTTCGAACTATCCGAAGCAAACGACGATAAATTCCGCTTAATCACGACCACTTTTCCTTGAATCTCGTAATACAGCCCTGTACCTTTCAGCACCTCGTTCAAAATGTTTTCCAAAGGAGCATCTTTAAACACGGCATTCATCTTATGAATCCCTGTCACGTCCGTAACGTTATAAAAGAATGTTATATCACTCTTTTTTTCCAATGCCCAGATCACCTCTTCCAATGTCACGCCCTTCAAATCTAGGCTCATTCTGGCATGTTGCGCCCGTACATTTGCCGATATTGACATGACGGTACATAATAACAGACACGTACACAATTTCATCATCCTAAAAATTTTTACATACATTTCCCCGTGGGGAAAGTACCCTTTCCACTTTTTTTTCATAACTTTGTAGTACAGATTTAATTAAAACACTTTATACACAAAGTGAAAGTCTTAACGGGTGATATTCGCAGTATCACCTGTTTTTATTTCACTCCCAGAATAATTCGTTTTCCATTCACCTCTACCGTCAACTTATCCGTAGCCCGCAACACGTTTAATATCGGTGTAATATCTTCACTACGATCCAGCTTACCGGCAAAAGCCATATCTTTTATTGATTCATCCAAATAAATTACTTCCATATCATACCACCGGGCCAACGTCCTCATAATATCTTCCAACCGATCCTGTCGAAAAATAAAATGCCCGTTCTTCCACGCCACGAACAAATCCGGGTCAACCTCACGCACTTGCAACTTCACGCCCCCCCGATCCCATTCCGCTTGTTGATTAGGTCGAATCTCCACCTTTTCCTTCTTATCCTCTCCCGCAAAGACAGCCACTTTCCCTTGTAACAACGTGGTCTGCACATTCGATTCATCGGGATAGGCCTTCACGTTAAATTCAGTTCCGGTCACAAGTACATCCATATCTCTCGTTTTTACAATAAACGGGTGCTCCTTAGAAGCCGTCACATGGAAATACGCCTCTCCTTCCAAAATAACTTCCCGTCTTTCCCCGACAAACTTTTTGGGAAATGTAATCACACTCTCGGCATTCAAATATACCCACGTGCCATCGCTCAATATCAAGTTATACTCCCCCCCCGTGGGAACAATGATTTTATTCATGACCTCTTTCTCTTCTGCCCCCTCTTCCTGACTATACTTTACACGGGAAGAATCACTTATAACCACGATTCCACTCGCCTCCAAATCCTTACTCGATTCTTGATTACCCAATTCAATCTCCCGACCATCATCCAGCACCAACAAAGCCTTCGCCTTCCCCGGCCCAATCACGGTTTGGGCAATTTCACCAATTCTAACCTCTTCCTGTTTATTCATCCAAACACAAACACCCACAACGCATAATATGAGAATAGCTGCCGCATACCCCCAGTACCGATTAATTACTCTACGTTTGCTCTTTATTCCCAACTCCCGCTCGTAAATCGCCATGTATTTACGAACATCGATAGATTCCCGTTTCTCCACGTATTGTTTCACCCGTTCCCGTCTCACCAGCTCATCATAAAGCGATTTATTTTCCGGGGATATTTGAATCCACTCCTGCAACTCTTGCTTTTCATCATCACTCAATCTCTCCCAAAGTTGCTTGGCGATCAATTGACAAATTCTCTTATTTCGTGAAATTACATCCATATTCTCATCTTAGTTACATCTATATAACAACTGAAAAAATGAAAACGATGAATCGCCTTTCAAAAAAAATACAATTTTAACATTTTGGATCACGCCAATTAATGTAAACCATTAAAATTCAGCAAAAAAAGAAGATAAAAATAATCTCGTAACAGCCCTTTCAACTTCTTGTAAGCATTTTGCTTTAACGTCCGCACGGAATTTATCGATATTCCCAATTGTTCGGCAATCTCCCCGTTCGAAAGTTCCTGAAGTGATAATAATATAACTTTCTTCGATTGCGGTGCAAGCTCGTCAATCGCTTTATAAATCATCGAATACACCTCTTCCTCGATCACGTTATCCCGCAAGTACTCTTCCGACTCCAACATTCCCCGTTCCACGTACTGGGACACGATGGAATCGTGTTTCAACTTATTCAAAGCCAAATTCCTCGCCATCGTGTACAAAAAGCCCCTCACCTTATCCTCCGTCTCGAAGGTCATATCTCCATGCCACAACCGGATAAAACACTCTTGGGCAACGTCAGCCGCCGCCTCCATATCATTCAGGTATTTATCGGCAAACATCACGATGGAAGAGAAATTTCCCTCGAAAAAAGCCTTGAATACCTGCCTGTCCTTATTATTTATCCCAGTTAATACATCCATGAAGGAGTTTTTACCAATAACAACCTACTTAATTATTTTCCCAAAAGTAGGAAATATCTTGATAACAGCAAAAAACAATCATTCACTAAATACATTTACCCACGACTCGTCATTTTCTATTACGCAAGTATAATTATTATAAGATAATAATGCAAGTATAATAAACAAAACATGGTACCCCACCGAGTACCATGTTCGACACCTAAAATGTCACATCCACAACAATTATCTAAACGAGACTTTCTATCGGGCAAAAAGCTCATCCATCTTTTCGGACAGAGCCTCTCCCCGTAAATCCTGTGCAATAATCTTCCCGTCCTTATCAATAATATACATCCGTGGAATTCCGGTTACCCGGAAACGCTGGGCTATCGGGCAATCGAACTTGTTCAACGTCGAAACGTGGTGCCAGTTCAACTCGTTTTTCTCGATGGCATTCACCCACGGTTCTTTCTTCGAATCCAGCGAGACACCGAGAATCTCCAATCCCTGATCGTGATATTTCTTGTAAATCTCCTTCACGTTAGGCATCTCCGCCATACACGGCCCGCACCACGAGGCCCAGAAATCCAGTAACACGACACGGCCCCGCAAATCATACAAGGACAACTCCCGGCCACTGGGAGTTGTCGCTTTAAAGTTGGGAGCAACACCCCCAACGCTCACCATACCCATCTCGTCTATTTTCTTTTTCAACTCGATACCCGGTACAGATTGTTTCACCCGGTCGGTCAACTTATTGTAGAAACCTTGAACTTCTTCAAATGTGTAGTTATCCATCAAATGACTCTCGAAAAAATAAGTCGAGGCATAAGAATTACGAGCCGAGTCCATGTAATTATTCACGGCGGCCATCAAAGAACTATCCAGAAGGGCAAACACTCGTTTCAACGAATCCACGGCCACCGGGTCGCTATAGTCAGCTTGACTGGCTGCCATCATCTTCCCCAACTGCATAAAGGAAATCGTTGTTTTCAAAGTACTCCCTTTTTCCAAGATCTCCTGTTCCTTATTTCCCGTGCAAGTCACCGTCACCGAAGTCGTGGGCTTTCCTTTCCACTCTTTCGTAGTCTCCTCAAACATGACATTCATCGGCTCTCCATCCACGATAATCTCCTTCCTCTTGTCTGTATTATAAACTAATACCATCTTTTGCACCCGATCCACGTTTCCTTTCAACAAGAACGTGAAATCCGGGGCCACCACGGCAGAATCTACCGCCCGAAACTCTTTATTCCCAACAATCTCACTCAAATAAATCTTCTTCCCTTCCCCGTTTTCCCAAGTCCCCGCGATCCGGTAAGAAACACCCTTCGAACACGACAACACCAACGTGCAACACGCCAGCATGAATATCCCTCTCGTCAACATTTTCATCCTATTTTACTTTATTATATTATTCTTCAAACAACTCGTCTATCTTTTCCCTCAGCTCTTCTCCCCGCAGGTCTTTGGCAATAATCTTCCCGTCTTTACCGATAATATACAATTTCGGGATCGCCACCACCTGATACAATTTAGCCACCGGACAACGATTCATCCCCTTCAAAGAAGAAACATGATGCCATACCAAACCGGCTCTTTCAATCGCTCTCTCCCAGTTGGCCTTATTATTATCCATTGATACCCCCACGATCTCCAAGCCCCGGTCATGATATTTCTCGTAGATAGCTTTCACGTTAGGCATCTCATCCATGCAAGGTCCACACCACGAAGCCCAAAAATCAATCAACACGATATGCCCCCGCAAATCCTTCAACGCGAGCTTTTTCCCATCAGGGGTAGTCAATTCGAACTCGGGAGCCGGGCTACCGGGAGCCAACCGTTTCAATTGGGCAATACGCTCTCCCATCTCTTTCCCCTTCTCCGTCTGTTTCACCCGATCCGTAAAACGATCGTAAAATGCGGCGATTTGCTCCAAAGACATCATCCTCAACATATTCACCTCGATAAAAAACGGAGCTACATCACTATCACTGTACGATTTCAAAAAGGTCTCCATCTGATCCCGTTGCTCTTTCGTAACTCGTTCTATTTCTTGGGCTATAGAATCCCGTTTTTGCCGAGTATCGGCTCTCTTCAACGAAAGCCCCAACCCTCCCAAAGAAAAATTACGGATATAATCATCACCCCAAAACTGGATCATCGCTTGCGCTGCGGCCTGATCCCTTGTTTCATTCTCCAACACGTAAGGCCCGGACGGATTCTTGTATGAATACTCGGACTCCTTAATCGTCAGCCGCAAGGGTTTCCCGTCCAGAAAGATTGTCCGGAACCCATTCTTCGCACTCATCAACATCGCACATTTTTTCTTGTTGACTTCCCCGCGTAAAGCAAACGTCCCGTCGTCAGCCACGACCACCGAATCCAAGAACTCGCCCTCGACATTACCATCTTCCAACGTCCGCACGCTAATCGTCCTGCCTGCACCGTTTTCCCAAACACCCGTAATATCATACGTGATTTGAGAATAAGCTGTCCCACAAAGGAGACAACACATCATCAAACTTAAAAATCCTCTCGTCATCATCTATTTTACTCTTTATCAAAATAACCAACGGGGAGCGGATCATTTGGGCAGAACGAATTCTGCAAGGCAACCGGGTCCATCTCCATCTCTTTAACCATAAAATCAGCGATCAGGAATGCTCTCTGTTTCACAATATCGAAACGAGCAAAAATACGATCCATCTCGCTCTTCGGGGTAGACATCAAGAAAGAAAGATAATCTCCCAAATCCTTCCCATCCTTATGCGGCATAAAATAACCATATTCAAGGAAAGCATCCGATCCAACCAAACCATTCGTGTACAACACGTAATGATAAGCATCAAACTCTCCTTCCGGATCTGCATCCTCCTCTTCATCAAACATATAAATAAACTGATACGTCACCAAAGCAAAGAACTCATCCGGAACCTCCATCGTGTTATATATATTATTCATAATTGCCGTCACGATTTCCGAATTCATGGAATTCCAATCACTATCCGTGAAAGCTTCCATCTTCACTCCGACATTCGAAACCGCCAAACCATGATTATTTGTCACTAACGTGTTTACCAGATTCGATTTATTATAAGAAGACGTATTACAAATAGAATCTACCAGATAAATCTTCTTCGGCAAAAACTTAGCAATAAATGCCTCCGGATAACCGGCAAACACTTTCTCCAGCATAAACGTCACCATTTGAGCCGCACGATCCTTATTCCCGCTCTTCACGGGAGCGTACCAGTAAACCGTCCGCCCGTTCCAAGTGGTATAAAACTCCGTCTGATCAAAATCGTACAGCACGAACGAACCGTACTTCTCGTACACGGAATAAATCAACTCTTCCAACGATCCCTCCTCCCCACGAGGTAAATCAAAAGGAGGATTCCCCAATTCCGGTATCGGGTTTATTGAATCTTCCGATCCACATGAGGCCATTCCCGACAGGAATAAAGCCAACATGATATATATCGCCATTTTCATCGTTTTCATCTCTATCTATCATTATTAATTTCCAACAATTGTTTCTCTGGAATTATTCGTCATTCCGTCATTGTATTCCGTTTCGGAAAGCGGGATCGGTAATAAATAATTCGGGCTTCCCTGTTTCAGTACAAATGTCTTTGATGAAGTCATCGAAGAATAGAATTCATGCTTCACCTCAGGCATTCCCTGCCGACGCATATCCCAAAAACGCATGGCCTCCTCGAAACAAAGTTCCCGACGGCGTTCCTCCCAGATAAATTGAATCAAATCTTCCCGAGAAGCAAAATCCGAAACATTCTTTGCCTGATAAGTATCCCGGGAAATCTTCTTTACCCGCAACTGGTTCAACCAACCAATCGCCGTCTGGCTCACCCCGGTCTCCTGCCGGGCATACGCCTCGGCCAGATTCAGATATACCTCCGGACTTCGCCAACATTCACGGGCCTCTCCTTCACTCGTTGACAAATAACGATCCGACTTCATCGGAAGAGCCTGTCCCGAAAAATACTCCGGTCTTAACCTAGTTCCACCCAATTTAAACAACCGGGCAAAATAAACTTCTTTACGCAAATCCCCATCCTCGTACAAATTCAATAACGCATCGTCTCCCGTCCATGACGTATGGAACCCCAGCGTGTAATTCGTGTAAAATAGATTAGGAGCCAGATAATTAAACTTATTATCATTCTTACTGAAAAGAAATACAGTCTCGTCAATCGCAATCTGGTTAATCCAGAACGTTCCGCCGGAAGATCCCGGTAACCCGCAAGTCTCCCGATCAACATCATTCAAATCATAGAGTTCATTGCCACCTAGATTGATAAACTCTTCCGAAGTACGAATCACCTCATCCCAATCCTCTTGGAACAAGGCCACCCGGGATGCCAGAAAATAAATAGCCGCGGGCGTGATCTCCCATTTCGTATAATTCGTACTCGCATTCTCCAAGTATTTCTCCGCATTCTTCAAATCCTCATTCATCAGTGCGTAAATCTCTCCCACCGTAGCCCGTTCCGTCGGGCTGACATCCACGACCGGGGACGTACGTTTGATCACACCCAACTTATTCTTGTTCTCTTCCGACCAAGGTGTACCATACGTGTTTACGAGACAAAAATAATGATAAGCCCGTAAAGCATACGTCTGTGCCGCCAGCTTGCAATACGTCCCGTATTCACTCGCCTCGTACTTCATGTCCGGCAAGGCATCAACGATAATATTACACGCCAGAATATTCTTGTAACGGGCATCCCAGAAATTATCCGTGATATACTGGGAATAATCCGCCCACCACGTGTACACCATCTCCCCGTAACCCATGCCGGGATCGAAATCGTCAATAAACGTCACCTTACTATTGTTATACATCGACTCGTCATAATACAACGGGCCCATCTCCACGTCATCCGTCATCAGATGAATCCATTCGATCTGGGACGCAAACTTATCCGGATAACCCTCTCCCAATAATATCGGGACATAATCATTCACCAGTGAAGGAATTAACAAATCATCAGAATCTTCCTTCAAATAATCATCACAAGCCGACAAAAACCACGGCAAGAACAAGATTAGAATATATATATTTACTTTTTTCATAACGACCTATTTTTAGAAAGACACATTTATCCCAAAACTATACGTCGGAAGGGCCGGGATATTCGCACCGTTCGTTTCCGGGTCCAGACCTTTCCATTTCTTATCGGCAATCGTGAACAAATTCGTCACTTGGAACCGTACCAGCATACTGGACACATGCAGGAAATCCAACACGTTCTGCGGCACGCTATAACTCAGCGCCACCATTTTCAATTTCAGAAAATCGGCCTTCGCCACCCGAATGTCGCTGTCATTATACAAATTGTAAGGATCTGAATTTCCGGAAATCCCCTCTGAAATATCATACACGCTGCCAGCTTCCGTGGCCAAGTAATTTTTCATATCCGTTGAGTTATAAGGAGCCGGATAAATCGTGTTATCCCCCACCTGTTTCCAACACTTCAACCACTCGTCCGAAAGATTCGTCAAAGGATCGACCGTGGAAGAATCGTAAAATTTCGGAAGACGGGAAACACTACCCGTACTGTAAGCAAAATTCAAGGATAAAGAAAGTACTTTCTTGAAAGTCACCTGCGTATCGAATCCCCCGGAAAGTCTCGGAAATATAGAACCGCAATGCACTAATTCCAAATCCTGCCGCAACGCCCGATGCACCTTTTGCCCGTTTTTCGCGTAAAACAAAGGATAACCGTTATCCTGATTTATTCCGGCAAAACGATAAGCATACATGGAACCGATAGGCTGCCCTTCCACGGCCAACGTCCCAGCCAGCATCTGATCCACCACGATAGCCTCGCTCAAATCATCCCGGTTCGCCAACGTGATCTCGTTCACGTTACGCCCGAAATTAAACCCGAAACGCCAATCCCAATCCCGGTTATTCACCAAACCCAAGTTCACAAATCCCTCGAAACCCTTGTTTACCATTTTTCCCGCATTATAGTACAACACGTTTTGCCCCGTGGAGGCCGCCACTTGTTTCGACATGATCAAATCGGAAGTATTCTTCCGGTAAATATCAAATCCTCCCTTTACCCGTCCGTCAAACAAAGCGAAATCGACGGCCGCATTCCAAGATTTTGTCTTTTCCCAACGCAAATCAGGATTCGGCAATTTTGAAATTTTCGAAATAGGTAACCCGGTCACGCCATCCCGATCCCCCACCGTAACAATCAGGTAAGGAGTGGCGCTCTCGTGAATATTCCCTTGGATACCGTAAGAACCCCGGAAGGACAAATTATTAATCCATTTTACATTTTCCAAAAATGATTCATTCGAGGCGATCCACTTCACGGCAAACGAATAAGTCGGCAACCACCTGTACTTCGGGTCACTACCAAATTTATTGGAGCCGTCCGAACGAATATTGGCATTGAACACGTACCGATTATCATAGCAATAACTGGCAATTCCGAAAAATGAAGCAACTTGCGTGAACGAATTTGTATTCGTCGGCTTATTTCCCCCGTACGTGCTGATATAACTCGGCGTCTCCACCGGACTGAACATCTCCCCGAACTCCGGCACCCAACCGTACCCCGTCGTGGAAACACCTTTATACTCGTTCCGACGAGCCTCCGTCCCGGCAGAAACCGAAACATCGTGAACACCAAACAGATGCGAATAAGACAACATATTACGCAACGTGTAACCGCTTTTGCGAGTACTTCCCTGCGTCAACATTCCCCCGTAAGGTAACCTTGAATCGGAAAACTCCGGGTCGTACTCCGTGTAAGCGCCATACTCGTATCCCCGGATTTCAGTCACTTTATACGATTGTGCCGTCGCCCAATCCCTCGTATTCGTGTTCCCGGTATGCCACGAGAAGGTACCTTCGTACTTCAACCCTTTCCACAACTTTAACCTCAAAGCCAGCAAAGCGTTAAAATCATCCATCTTGGAAGACTTACCCGTGTTCTTCAACTCTTTCAGAATATTATACCCGATATAATCCCGTCCCGTACTTCCGGCAGCCCGGTAACTCATGTAATACGAACCGTCCTCGTTATAAACCGGCATGGTCCGGGTCGTCGAATAAGCATAATCAAACGGATTCACCACGGAAGAATACCCCGTGTTAGAAGTCGTGGCATAATCAATCTTTGCCGTAAAACCCAAGTATTCATTATATTCCACGTCAACTTTCGCCAAGGCACTGAATTTCTCCGAATCAGAACCCCGGGCTGCCCCCTCGATATTTGAATACCCCGCAGACACGTAGTATTTCACGGCCTCCGTCCCCCCGCTGACATTTAACGCGTGTGTATGCGTGACATCCGATCGGAATAACAAATCAAACCAATCCGTGTTCCTTCTCTGCAACGTCTCCACCTTTTGCTCGAACTCCGCCTGTGAGATTTGCTTGCTCATCAATTGCTCGTAAGCTGCCTCGTACGTTTCTCCCGTGGGTACACGTCCGAAATTCATATTCGATTCGACCAACTGGCGAGAGAAAAGCACCCGTTCCCGCGAATTCATCCGGTGATAATTCTTATAAGATGGCCGGGTATTCAGCGTCAAATTCCCGTTATACGAGATCACCGGACGACCCACCACACCCTTTTTCGTCGTGATCACGATCACCCCGTTGGCCGCCTTCACCCCGTAGATTGCCGTCGCCGAGGCATCCTTCAACACCGTGATCGTCTCGATGTCCTGCGGATTCAAACCTGCGATGGCATTACCGATCAAATATTCGGCATCCTCGCTATTTATATCCGAGGCCGTGAACGGCACGTCCTGTTCCAGAATCACCCCGTCAACCACCCAAACCGGGGACTTATTTCCATTGATCGTGGCATTTCCCCGGATTCTGATCTTCGGGGTCGCACTCGGTTCCCCGGAAGTGTTCAGCACCATCATACCGGGAATACGCCCCTGCAACATCTGGTCAATCGACCCGACGCCCTGTACCATAATATCCTTAGCCTTTACTGTAGAAATGGCACTTGCCGATTCCCTCCGACTAATCGTTTGGTAACCCGTCACCACCACTTCCTCCATATCGTGGGAATCATCCTGCAACACCACGTGCAGCATCTTCTGCCCCGTCCACTTCACTTCCCGGCTCTTCATCCCGATGAACGAAAACAGAAGTGTCAGGGAATCCTGTTTCACGGTTGTCAGTGAAAACTCCCCTTTCGAATCCGTCGCCACCCCAATCGTCGTTCCCTTGATCAAAACGGTCACTCCCGGCAACGGTTGCTCCCTCTCGTCCTTCACGACACCCTTGATCACCACCTCTTCCGGCCCTTTCTGTTGTTGCACCTTCGTCAACACGATCACGCCATTATCATACAGACACTTAATTCCCTTCCCCGCGAAAACCTCATCCAGCAAGGTTAACACCTGCCGTTCCTTAGCATGAACATCAAAACGAGGAATAGCCTCCACGTACTCACTCTTGTACATAAAACGAATACCCGTTTGCTCCTTAATCTCCCGGAGAAATTCTTCCACACTACAATTTTTCATGTCCACACTGACCACCTGATTCTGGGCAATCACGTCCCCCCGAACCTGTACCAGTAACACGAACATTAGAAAACACATCATTTTCATCACTCTAAAGATTTTTTGAGCCGAGCGTAAATTTCCTTTACATTCTCCACTTTTTTTCATAACTTTGTCGATAATAGATTATTATTAGCCAGAGCCAACTGGCGTTCACTACAAGACGGAAAGACCTGCCAGTTTTTCCGTTTTTATTTTATGCTCACCACAATCGTTTTATTTTTCACGCTGAAACGCGCTCCCGTGCTTATCTCCAAGAAATGCAGGAACTCTTCCACCTCGCCATACCGCTTCATATCACCGGACAAGCGGATTTCCTTCAATTCTGCATCAGCATAAACCACGTCACAATCATACCATAAAGCCAACTTGTTCATCACGTCCTCCAAGCGGTCGTCACTAAAAACAAAATCCCCGTTCGTCCAATCGATATACTTCCTGATGTCAACCTCTTTCACCACGATCCCACTCGTTTCCACGTCACAAACGGCCAGTTGATTCGGCTTCAACATCACCTGCCGAATTCCGTTCCCCACTCCCACTCGTCCCTTTACCAGCACGGACTCCACGATCTTCTCCTTCCGGGAATTTACATTGAATTCCGTACCGACAGCCGCCACTTCTACCCCGTTCGCCTCCACGATAAACGGGTGGTCCGCATCTGCCTGCACCTTGAAATAAGCCTCTCCCTTCAACCGCACCACTCTCTTCTCTCCCGCAAAACGCACCGGATAGACCAACTCGCTCTCGGAATTCACCCACACCTCGGACCCGTCTGCCAACACGATCCGGTACTCTCCCCCTCGATTCACCACCAGCTTGTTATACACCACATTCCCCGTCTCTTCTGCAGTCACCGAATCCCGGTAAGCCACCATCCCTTCCTGTTCCACGTCAATAGCAACCGCCTGTTGCTCCCGCAACGACTTCCGTTCCTTTCCCAACTCCACCACGTCCCCCGTCGAAAGAAACAACCGTGCCTTGGAAGAACCGTGATGGATCACCCCGCTTTCTGCCAATGGCATATTCCTCACCTCTCCCGTCCACCAATAATATCCGCCCCCGGCCAAGAGCAAAGCACTCACGCAGGCAGCAACCGCCACGGCTCGCCGGAGCATCGCCCTTTTCCTTGCCACCTGTCGGAAACGGTGTTCCCCCTTCCGGCTAACCAACCTTTCCCGCATCACCCAACGCTGACGCAAAAACTCTCGTTGCAAATCCTCGAAATACCGACGATTCTCCCCCTTCTCACCCAACCAACTTTCCACTTCTCGCACCTCCTCCGGAGAGAGTAATTCTCCCTGCCAGTATTCAAATAATCGTATATCCCGTTCTTCTTGATTCATATTATTCTACTCAATATTCATATATAATAGACATCAACAAACAAAACGGTTGACAAGAAAATGAAAATATTTTCAAAAATTATCGTGATGATTGATTTTTCTCCTCCTAGAGAGCATATTAAAGATACAACTAAAATCGCTACCTTTACGAACACCCTTATTAGCAAGTAGCCCAAGTAAGCTGGAATTTGTCCCTATAAAATAAAAATTTCAATAAAACACCTAACAGTTAGAACTATTATTCTGTGATCAAACTATTATAATAGACTCATCCAATCATTAACAATTACTATTATAACCTAATATTTTATCATTTCAATAGGACAGGAATAGGGCCGGAATGGGAGCGGAATGGGAGCGGCTCACAATATGATAACAATATCATAGCATTTTAATAACACTATTTTACATTTATTCAAACAAACCTTTTGTCAAACATTCCTAGATCAGAACGCTTACCACCATCTTCTCGGAACCTAAAATTTCGGGGATTTATGACAAGATTTTCCAAACGATCGAGACCTTCTATGATCTTCCCCGTAAACAAGCACGTACAACAAAAAAGCCGTATCAGAAACAATCCCCCTCAACGTCTTCAGACTACGCACCAATAACGTTTTTACAGTGGCCACCGAAATTCCCAGTAATTCCGCCACCTCGGCATATTTCATATTTTTCAAATGCACGCATTCCAACACCTCCCGGCTTCTAGGCGGTAACACGTCAAGCGCTTTCAGCACCTGATCTATCATGTCTTCGTGCGTCACCTCCTCATCCTCCCACACCCTTTCCACAACCGATATATCCGGAATCCGCCGCATCCGACTCTGATCCTTCACCTTTCGGATAGCCATATTCCGCACGGAAACATACAAGTACGACCGTACCCGTTCCCCCTCCAGATTCTCGTTCAACTTCTTCTCCCACAGCCGCACGAAAAAGTCCTGCACTAAATCTTCCGCCTCCCCCATATCATTCAATATTGTATCAGCCCACAAAACCAATTCATCGTAAAAACGATCATATAACTCATCCACCGAGAAAACCTTTCCTCCAGAAAAATGAATCGTATGTCCCTGTTTTCCTCGCACGTATTGAGTATTATTGCTTTTTTATCTAAACTCAAAAATAGACAAGATTTCTTCATTTTCCAAAAGGCCGATCACTTTTCCTGAAAAACAGAACTAAATCATATTTCCATCCGATCTCATCAATCAAAAAAGGCAACCCTCACATGGAAGATTGCCTTTATTAACGATTTCAAATCATTACTTTTTCAGTAGCTGTTCCTTGATAATTTGTTCGTGTTTTTCTGGTTGCGCACCCACATCAATAATAGGCTTTCCACCAACAGGAATAAAAAATAAGGTAGGCAAAGCGACCACGTTAAACATCGTGCAAAGTTCTTTTTCCTTGTCTGCATTCACTTTCAAGAACAAAACCTGATCCTTGTACTTTTCTGCCATCTTTTCCAATTCCGGGATCAGACGCATACAAGGCCCACACCATGTCGCCCAAAAATCAATGACCACGGGTTTATCTCCCTTGAACACGAACTCTTTATCTTTACGATAATCGTAAATATGTTCCAAAAAATATTCACGGGTAATCGGGTTTAATTTTCCGGGGACAATTTGCGTTGAAATATCTTCAACCACGTCATCCTTCACTTCCACCAAATCAAAAGGCTGGAAATAAATCTTCTGTTTTTGATAATCGATAGAGATAATTCCTCTCTTTAAAATTTCAGCTCCTAACACAGAACGTGGTAAATTCTTATTCTCTGATACGACCACACTGCCCAATTGATCTTTTACGAAATTACACGTCCCGACAGTTTTTGTCACAGAAGTCTTTTCTGCCTCTTTATAACCGGTCATAATAATAGCATCACCTCCATGATCTCCATTAAGTTTAGCAAAATCTTCCGATGTCATAGAGATCATTCCGTTATTCCACGTGTCAAATAGTAAAGGGTAAGTCTTTCCATCAAGCATTAGTGAGCAAATAATCCCCGAACCGGGTATAATTTCTATTTCTGCCCGATGATCCAACTTCATGTATGATGGGCGATAAGGTTTACTTGTTGTTATTTTTTTACGCCGGGAATCAATCGTTAATACTACATTTTGAAATAAACTTCCGCCAACTACTCCTACAACTCCTAATTTTCGAAAATAAGGTATATCCTCTAGCACATAAGCCGACACTCCATTCCCGAATACACTATTTCCAAAAGCCATCGTATTAATCATTACTGACGTCGAAACAGGTACTTGTTTGTAAAGAAAAGTCTTGTTACGAGAGGGTACTTGACTATTAGAATCAATATTCAAGGAATCCAAATACTCTGACAAGATTGCTGTATGTCCGGCCAAATCCAGCACAAAACTAGCAATTTCCCCGTTCACGGCCATATCCAATATAATCTTCCCATCAATCTCCCGGTAATCTTTCACTTCTGTCGAAACATTTTTTACCTGCGTCCATGCCATACAAGGTAACAAGCTCAATAAAATTAATAATACTATTTTCATTTTACGATGAATTTTACATTTATTCTGTATTTGATCAAATTTACATACAAATTTCGTTCTGAGTTTATTCTTTTTGATAAACAATGACCTTCTCCCCTTGCTTTGCACGTACCGTCAATTTTGTTTTCTTCTTTACTTGCAATTCGGGAATACCATCGATAATGCTCTCGCAAAAATCATATATACCCACCGGTTTGCCATTTATATGTGTAATCTTATCACCCACTTCCACTACACCTTTCATTTCACCCCATACCGCAGAGATCATTAACTCGCCATTGTGTACTCGAAGTGCCACGTTGTAACGTTTACTTGCTATATCATTCTCGTTCTCTTTGGCTTCAAAATAGAATCGGGCCCGGGGATAATCCAACGTAACCTTACCATAATCCAAAAGTTTCACTCCTAACAAGGTAAAAGGAGGAGTCGCAGTTTCCGATGTTACATTCTGAAATTTAGTTCCACCGACAGATAAAACCGGAAAACAAACTCGATGAGAAATATTTGCCTCAGCCATCCCGGCAACCCCGATAGCACCCTCCCTATATCCTTCTGATAACACTCGAAATGCCCCAGTTCCTCTCAAATTCTCATAATCAGAATTCTTTAAAGAGAAAAATCCCGGACAACCTGTATCAAAAAGCGCTACAATATTATTCCCCACTCCTGCCTGCAGAACAATAATAGGCATTCCCGACTTCTTAAAAGGTAGCATTTTACGTAATGAAACGGATGAAGGCTTTTCTGCAGAAGTAAGTGTAATTGTTTTCGCCTTTCCATCAATTTCTACCATTGTCTGAACCAATAGATCACTACCAATTAACCCGTCCGTGTTAAAACACTCAAAAGGAGTTGGTTTCGGTAATTTCATTGCCGAAACATTTTTGAAATTAACTTTCCGGTCAGAAGTCATTAAACTCTCAATTGTAACCAGAGGATAAGCGGCTTTCTTACTATTCACGTCCGTAACCATCAACGAATCAACAACAGACAACCCCAATTCCTCACAAATCTCTCCAGTCAACGCCGTACGCCCCCCCGTATCAAAAATAAAAGAACGGACAGTCCCGTTCATGATCATCTCCACGATCATTTTACCACCGACCACCCGGTAAGGAAGCACGCTTTTATATTGCTGTGCCCCTACCTGAAGTGTCGTAAAAAAAAATAGCAAGATGGTTATTATCTTATAATACATTCTTCATCCTATTTTACCAGTTTATCTGCCGCAACAACAGCTTGATAAGCATTTAATATTCCCCCAGATAAACACAATTCATCGAACAAAAACAAATCTTGTGCCTGCTTCCCGTTCACCCGAATACCTTTCTCAACTTCCACTCCATCTCTAGAGGTCACGGATTCTAATAATATATTACGAATCTGAGTCCCTGTCAATTTGGGATAATACGCTTTGATCAAAGCTGCAACTCCGGCTACAGAAGCCGAAGCCAAACCACACCCTGTCCCTATCTGATAGGTATCGCCCGTGTAAGCTGAAAAAATATTAATTCCCGGTGCAAATAGATCTAACTCTTTAGCCCCGTAATTAGACTTTAATGAAGGATTACCATTTTTATCAGAAGAAGCTACAACCATCAGATTCGTCAACTCTTTCGTCCCCGCCATCCAGCGATTCGGGAAGAAAGTCTCTTTTGACAAATCTTTTGATAATTCCCACACGGGAGCGATCACAAGTACCCCATGAGCTTCTGCATACAGCAAAGCTTCTATCATCCATTTCTTCTGCACTTCCGGGTAAAACGTGTTCTGCTCCGGTAACACAATCACGTCTGCCTTATGATCCACGGCATAGCGAATTGCCAAGGCCATATCTTTCAGATAAGGTTCTCCCTTTCCGGGAGTCACCCGCAAAGTCATAATCTCTGCCTGATCCATAATTCCATCTCCCCCTAAACCATTACCTCTTTTTGCCCCGATAATCCCAGCCTGCATAGTTCCAATCGCCGCATCAGATGTCAATAATACATTGTTACCATATTTATCGTCATTTATATCCAAATAATTATCTCCCACAATTTCCTTACGTCCATCAGATCCCTCTTTTTCAAGTTTCTTCATATATGAAGATTTAGCTCCCTCTAATTGCTGTCCCGAAGCATACATCTCATACACAGGTTCCCACTTATCCGTTTGTAATATAGAAAACCCATAAGCCATAAGTGTGAACGCAATTTCTCCTAAAGAATCACGAGGAGCTTCTGGGTCATAACAAGACTGAAATTCTTTTATTGTTAATTCCTTACCCGGGAAACGTTCCTTCATCTGCTTGTCAAACTTCAATGCATAATCCCTAGACACATAAGCAAGTCCGATACCCCCATATCGTCCGGCAAGCGGAGATTCCGGTGTTACTTTATGCTGGAAATAGTAATACTCCTGCAAATTTTCGGGAGCAGGCACCTCTGTTAATTTATCATTTATGGCTTTATAATACTTTTTCCCATCGAAAACATAACCAGCATATTTATCTTTCAAACGAATAAATTCACGTTCTCCTTCACGCGTCAATGTTTCCATGACACTACCATCTTTTCCTCCCAAAAAATTCCAACCGTTAATATCATCAATTAACCCGTTTTTATCATCATCTTTCCCGTTGGCCTTTTCTTTCGGGTTAAACCAGATGGCTTGGTTCAAATCTTCATGCTCAATATCCAATCCTGTCCCGACAAGAGCCACGATCGGTCTTTTTTTCAATTTTTTACCTTTTAAAAACTCGTATGCTTTATTAATTTCCGCACCATACACTCCATCTTCTTCAAATGAGCAATTATACCAATCCAAATCAGATTGTTTTTTTGCAAGTTGATCTCCTTGCTTGATCAATTGGGCACTTGCCATGCAAGTGGATAATCCTAATGCAAGTAATAAAAAATATCTTTTCATCATTTACAGTTTATATTTATTATACAATACGAAATCAAAACTCATCATTCAACATTCATTCTAGCTTTCAATATTTCTTCCCTTACTTTTTCACCCCGTAAACCACGAGCAAGAATCCGGCCTTTCTTATCAATCAAGACAATAAAAGGAATACCGTAAAATCCATAAGCTTTTTGTATTGTGTTCGGAGCATCGCCCACGGTAAAGCCTTCTTTATTCCACAACATTACCCAAGGTAAATTTTCTACTTCAAGCATATTTCGCCAATCTTTCTCTCGTTTGTCAAGTGAGATACTAATAAAAACTAGATCATCATCTTTCAATTCATTATAAATTGGTAATAAGCTTTTCATTTCCTGCCGACAGGGTCCACACCAAGATGCCCAAAAATCAATCAAAACGAATTTCCCTCGAAAGTCACTTAAACGAACCGGCTTACCATCAGGATTAACATAGGTAAAATCATAAGCTTCTGCCCCAATTGCAAAACGAGACAAGCTGTCCACTTTACAAGCCAACCACTTCACAGATAAAGCATCTTTCGCAGACTCGGGAACTAATTCCAACAACATTTTATTGGTCTCGTAATCATCCGTTGCTGCAAGATAAGCAAGAGCACTATACATGGTTCCCTCAAGTTGCCCCTTTACCTCGCTCCCGATAATTTTAGGGACAGCATTCTTTCCTTTAGGAATCCATGCTGAAATTTTCAAAAAATCATCAATACCGGTAAATGCTAACGAACTATTTTCCAGACTCGTTGCATCATAAAAACCTTTGATTATTACCTGATTATTAGTCAAATACACGGGCTGTCTCGTTTCTCCCATACAAAGGATATATAGATCGGGAGTTATTTCCCTCGGTCCCATTGAAAACGTCCCATCTTTCGATACCTTTGCTGACAAAAGTTGTTGTCCATCTATTGTTTCAAGATGAATTTCCAACGGTTTTAATATTCGTAATTTACCGGAAATTTTCAGTCCCACTTGTGCATGTAACGCCATACTCCCCAACAGGAGTATACACAATATAGTAAATCTTTTCATAGTATTACTTTTATTTTGGCAGGTTGT
Source organism: Butyricimonas sp. (assembly GCF_019423355.1). NCBI lineage: Bacteria > Pseudomonadati > Bacteroidota > Bacteroidia > Bacteroidales > Odoribacteraceae > Butyricimonas > Butyricimonas sp. The sequence goes on along the minus strand of NZ_JAHZBP010000004.1, from coordinate 182,492 downwards.
ACAAGCACAACCCGCCAAAAAATATATAAAATTTATTGTGTAATCTTGGCATCCCCAATAGCTTGCAGATCGACCTTGTAATTGGTCTTATAATGCTCTATGATAATATCGTATTTTTTACGAATCAACCCATTCTTATCTTTATCCGAATGCAATATACCTTTACTCGTGTAATCATTAGCTTGGGGTTTTGCAATTAAATCACTATAAGGAGTAGAAATAATCGCATTTATATAATTCGGCCAATCATCTTTTTGATTTTTTGAAGCCTTTACAAACCCTCGTTCGTACATATTTTGATTTGTCACGTTATCCGTATAATTTGTTCCTTTATAAAATTCCGGAGTCTGTACAGTTTTAGCATTATCGATTAACCGAATCAAAAAAGTATTATTTATATCCACCCTAAATTGGTTCTGCTGAGTAGCAGTCATCGAAAGTATTGACTCTGCTCCCCAATTTACAGCCAAATAATCAAATCCATTTACCACATTTGCAAGAGTATGGGTTCCAGCATTCTTCACATTATACAATTCACTGCACAATAATAACTTCAAAGGCATACAACGACGTAACATGGTATCTTGATAAAAGCGAAGAAATTTGTTCTCTAACAAATCAAGTTGCTGTCCGACATAATTCTGGTCCGCTTCCGTAGCTTTTATTCCAGCTTGCCACGTAGCTCCTCCATCAGAAGTTCCTTTATCATAAGCCTCATTCCATCCTGAAACACTCCAATAAATATCCCGTGGTTGGTATTCATATAAAATAAAAAAATTACATCTATTTTTCCAGTCAACAATCCGATCGTCATAATCATGCTCACCCTGAGGAACAGAATAACCAAATTCCGGTCGTGTTGTAGGAATCAAATTGTCGTCATCACATGCTATCATGCCGTAAATAAAGACACTTAAACCGATATATAACATTATCTTTTTCATCATATTCATCATTTAAATTAATATCATGGATTCGGAACTAACAACGGGTTACGCTCTCTAGCATTATCCGGAATAGGTAATACGTAACGAGGAGACTTTTCTTCCAAAACAAAAGTTTGCACATTGGTCGCATCCAGAAAGTATTTATGTTCGATACGAGGCATTCCCATCCGTCGCAAATCAAACCAACGATGACCTTCAAAACTCAATTCCCGACGACGTTCATTTTTATAAAATTCAAACAATTCATCGGGATCTGTAATTTCAACCTTCATATACTCTACATTTCGAATGTCATAACGATTTTCCCGTAATTTATTCAAGTCGTTTAATGCATCTTTACGATACTGATCATCACCGGTTTCCATATACTTCCGTACATAAACTTCCGTACGATTTAAATAAAGTTCAGCAGTCCGAATTCCTTTTCCCGCTGCATACTTCTGATTATACCCTCCCTTCCAACCAAAACGAATATAATATTCCAACATATAAGTTGTAGTTGAGAAATAAGCAGCGTAATAATAGTAAAGACGCGCTCTTAAATCCAAATAATTCAACGAATTATCTGACGTTTCATACAAAGCCATCAACTCTTTCGACACGACATAAGGAGAAGAACAATTCAAACCAGTCGCATACAAAGGCGAACCATCATATTCTGTAAGATCTCCAAACTTCCAGATCACTTCATCTCCAACAGCATCACTATATATGCCAATCTTTGATTGAAGTCCCAAATCACTCATACTAACTAAAGAGGTTAACTCTGATTTTTCAGCTAATACCTCATTTGAATACTCTAATGATTTATCCCACTCCTCCATATAAAGATATACTCGGGATAAAATAGACTTTCCAACCAAGTAATTTACCTTATACAATGAAACAGATTTGTTATAACGTTCCAAAAGATCAACCCCCTCCAACAAGTCTTTTTCTATTTGCTCATAAACTTCCGCTACTGTATTACGAGCAAAAAATTCATCGGTCACTTCCATTTTCAATTTTAGTGGGACGCCCAAATTTTCTTCAGGATTTCCCACATTATACGGTTGACCAAAAAGATTTACCAACATAAAATAGTACCATCCACGCAATACGAGAGCTTGCCCTCGCATATTTTCTTTCGTTTCAATGTCCCCGGATACTCTATCCAAATAACCTAACACAACATTACATCCCATTATTTTCGCATAATAAGCACTCCACGCATCAACACCATCAACACTTGCCATTTCCTCAAACATATCCTCGCTCCAAGAAAAAGCGGGACGTGCATTTTCCAACCCAACTTCCAAGGTCTCTTCCCCGGAAATTCCGTTACATTCCATATCATCTGTAAGATGATCCAAAAAACGACTGAATTTCGTTTCCATCGGGTAAGCCTCACCAATCATAACCTGCATCAAATCTTCAACTGTTGTCGGACGAACTTCATCCTGACTCGACTCCTCTAGGAAGTCGTTACAGCTTACCAACATCCAAGCGATGAATATCCATAGCAAACTATATTTCATATATTTCTCCTCCTATCATTAAAAACTTATATTTAAACTTAACGTATAATTTCTGGAAATCGGTTGTGATCCTGTAGCTACTTCCGGGTCTTTCCCCTTAAAATCTTTACTAACAATTATAAATGGATTAGTCACATTAAGACTCATCGCTATGTTGCGTGCAAAACCAGCTATCTTTTTTCCGGAAAGATTATAGGCTAACGAAATATTATTACATCTCAAGAATGAAGCATTAACTACTCTTGTATCAGAAAAATTATACATCCTGTACAAGTCATCACTCCCACTAGGAAGCATAATACCCCCTTTCTTTGATGCTGGTAGTGAAGGAATATCCGTTAGCAACTCATCTCCCGGTTTTCGCCATCTATTTACTAAATCTTTTGGTAAATTATTATACTCCCAAGGAGTATCATTAATCATGTCTGCTCCAAACATGGTCGCTAAGAATTTTTTACCACCAACTTGAATATTAAAAGAAGCAGAAAGGGATAACGACTTATATCTAAAAGACGTGTTCATTCCCGCAGACAAATCCGGATCCATTTTACCCATATATTTCATATATTGCGTGGCATCAGTTTCTGCTAAAGCATTATTTTCCATTCCACTCAAGTTAAATACCGGAGTTCCGTTTTCCGGTGACAATCCTGTCAACTCAAATGCCCAAAAAGCAGAAACAGGATAACCATTTTGGTTTAATGACCCGGAAACAGCTTTTTGCCAAGACTGATTTGTCGCTAACGTAGAGGTCACTTCATTATAATTTTTCGATGTATTAAAACCTAAAGACCATACAAAATTTTTCGTTCTTACTGGAGCGAAACTAAGACTTAATTCCCATCCAGAGTTTTCCATCGAGCCGCCATTCATCGGCATTGAAACAACTCCATTTTCCAATGGAACTTCTCGATTCACAACAATGTCAGTTCCTTTCTTGTAATAATATTCGAATGATCCTGAAATTTTATTTTTCCAAAATACGAAATCAACACCTAAGTTGATATTTCTATTTTTTTCCCAACGTAACGTGGGATTGGGTAAACTTTTTATTTTCAACAAATATTCTCCGGTAGGACGAGAGATTCCTGCTGCCCCTGAAGGGATATAAGCAATCAAATCCGGTCCGGTATTCTCCACGACATTCCCTTGATACCCATATGTTGCCCGAAGACTTAATTCATTCAAAAAATCTTGTCCTTCTAAAAAATGTTCTCTCCCCATATTCCAACGTAGCCCAACAGACCACACCGGTTGAAAACGAGCGCTCTTATCCTGCCCGAAACGATTGGATGCATCTGTACGAATACTCGCATTCAACACGTAACGTTCGTCATAAGTATAGGTTAATGCACCATAGAAAGAAAGGTAATTTGATTTCCGGTCTACTACGGTCTGTGTTAAATTGTTATACAAACGATTAGCCATCAAGTTTCCATTAATATCTTCTACCGTTGCCGATGGAGCCATGATTGATTTGCCTCGATCCGGCAAGTATCCATACAACGTCTGAGCCAACCCATCATATTTGCTACTTTTACATTCTTGTCCTACCATTACGGTTAATAAATGAGTGCCAAAATTTTTCACATAATTCAACGAATTTCTCCATGTATAATTCGCATTACGATTATCAGATGCATTCAGCATTCCACCATGAGGAAGTACACTTTGTTTATATTCCGCATCAGTAGAAGAATAGGCTCCAAATTCGTAACCTCTCAAAGTTGCAATATGATTAGTCCTCTCTGTCAAATACGATTCTGCATGGGAGGACGAATAATTATAACCGAATGTTGTCTCAAACCGTAACCCTTTTATAATATCCAATGTTGCACTAATATTCATATTAATACTATTCGTAGTATTCATGTTTCCTGAATTTTTCAATTCATTTAGTACATTATACTTATACCGATTTTCCGCCGTATAATATGCCAATTCTCCATCCTCATCATAACAAGATATCACACGACTCGTTGTAGAGGCATAGCTATAAGGATTTACCTTATTAAATCCATTCGTTTCATTAACACTACCTGCAATACGTCCATTAATTTGTAAACGATCCCACAACTTCGTTGTCAGCGTGATGCTCCCCGAGTATTTCTCCGAATCATTTCCTTTGGCTGTACCATTCGTTCTTGATACTCCAAAAGAAGCATAGTAAGTTGTTTTATCACTTCCTCCGGAAATGTTCAAATTATGATTATGACTGAAAGGATTCTCAAACAAAATATCAAACCAGTCGGTATTGACCGTTTCCAAACGTTTTACCTTAGTATTAAATTCATCATAAGAAATTTTCTCCAACAAATATTCCGATACCAATTTTTCATACCCTACAGGTTGCAGACTATGAGCAGAAACTAGTCCATTTTCATACACTTCTCGTGAAACATCAACACGTTCCTTGGAATTCATCAAATTCAGTTTATCATACGTAACTTTAGAACCTATTGAAAAATTACCTGAATAACCAACAGACAAACGACCGGTTTCTCCTTTTTTTGTCGTGATAACAATAACCCCATTAGCAGCCTTAACCCCATATATTGCCGTAGACGAAGCATCTTTCAAAACAGTAACATCTTTAATATCAGATGGATTCAACCAAGAAATAGCACTTCCCACAAAGTTCCGAATGATATCAAAATTATCAGGGTCATGGCCAAATAATGTTAATTCCTCTGCCTTAAAAGGAAGCGGATCCTCCTGAATAATTCCATCAACTACCCAAACCGGTTCTTGACTTCCTAATAACGTTGAAGTTCCTCGAACTCGTACTTTCTGACGGGTTCCCACCATTCCATTTTGATTCGTAATGACCACCCCGGGTAACTTACCTTGTAACATCTGTTCCAAAGACTCCGTTCCTGTAATCACTAAATCCTCTCCTTTAACAGTACTAACAGATCCTGCCATATTGGATTTTTTTATTGTCTGATAACCTGTTACCACGACCTCCTCCATTTCCCGAGAATCGTCTTCTAAAACCACGACTAGATCCTTTTGTCCTTTCCAAACGACCTCTTTCGTCTTCATCCCGATGAAAGAAAATAACAAATTAACCGTATCACGAGTCGCATTCATCGTAAATTTACCATCTATATCCGTGGCAACACCTACCGCAGTTCCTTTCACCAACACTGTTACCCCCGGTAACGGTTCCCCCTTTCTATCTTTCACTACACCTTTAATTACTCGTTCCTTAACTTTAGGATTCTCATCCTTCACCCGGATAATTACCAAACGGCCATTGATCTCGTAAGTCAATTTTGTATTCGCCAAGCAAATGTCCAGCACCTCTTTCAAATCCGCTTGTTTCACATTCACGTTTACAGAAGAAATCTGATCCACGTCTTCAATTGAATACAAGAAGGTATATTCACCTTTCTGTTCAATCAACTTGAACACATTTTCCAACCTCCCGCTTGTCATCGAAATATCATACTTCGTTGTCTGGGAATACGCTCCTGCCATACTTTGCAGGACACACACTAAAAGTAGTAATACTGTCACTTTCATCTTTAACAAACTAATTTGCAACTTTCCCCTCTTGAGAAAGTCAAATTCTCGTTTTTTTTTCATAGTTTTGTTTAATTCTTTAAGGTTAAACTCTATTGGTTGTTTGTTGGAGCAAACTACCAATAATGAAACTTTAAGCAGGGAAGTGTTGGAGCACTTTCCTGTTTTTTTATTTGGCTCGCACTATAATTTTCTGTTCATCTACTATAAAATTCACTTTCCCAGTCTTTTCTAACATTTCCAACGTTTCGGATATATCTGCATATCGCTCCACGATTCCGGAGAAAAGTATATCCTTCACCCGACTTTGTTCATAAAATACCGTCACGTTATACCAACGAGACACATCATCCAGTATCGTCTCTAAACGTTCCCGACGAAACACAAACCTTCCTTTCGTCCAAGCACTGTAAGCAACTGCATCAACTTCACGCACAGCAAGTTTGTTTTCCCCTACCAATAAATCCGCTTGTTGATTCGGTAAAAGTTCAATACGTTGCGTGGGAGTTTTCACCTCAATTTTACCACTCACCAAAGTTGCCGTCGAACGATTGTCTGCAGCAAAAGACCTCAAATTAAAGGATGTCCCCAGCACCTTCACCTCCATTCCATTTATTTCCACGATGAAAGGCTTGCTCTCATCCCGCTCAACTTCAAAATAACCTTCACCATCCAAACGTACCCGCCGTTCTTTTCCCACGAAAGCAATCGGGTAAGTCAATCTAGTCCCCGCATTCAACCATACTCTCGACCCATCAGCTAATGTTACTTGAAATTCTCCCCCATTCGGAATTTCCAACACGTTAAGTCGTTCTTCCTTCACGGTGGATTCCGTTTGATACACTAACGTCTTATCCACTTGTTCTATTTTCCCTGAAAGGCTGTCTTCAACAATCACCGTGTTATTGTCTGCTAAAACGACTTGTTCCCCATTATCCAAATGCAATATCGCCTTTTGTGTCCCCGGTGTAATCCGGGCTACTTTTTTACCTTCCTGTACCGAATCCTTATTATCCGACATTTGGAAGGCAAACCATCCCGCCACCACCAATATCATCACGGATGCCGCATACCCGATCCATCGCAACGACAACCGAGACCTTTGCGGAGCTATCTGTTTTTCAATTTTATTCCACACCTGTTCCCGATGTACATTCCGGTATTCAGCATAACTCCGACTTAATGAACTTCCTTTTGCTAATTCATCGAATATCTGCCTATTAAAATCAGATTCCTCCAACCAAGCAAGCAGTTCTTGCTTCTCCTGCCCGGTAAGTTCCCCGATTTTATCCTTATAGATCAATTCCGCTATTCGAATATATTTTCTAGTCATATCTATTCGTTTATATTCCTAGAACAACTGAAATAAAAAAGCGGGTAGTGAAAAACTTAAAAAAATCGATCTTTTTAGTAAGGATGTTCTAAATAAGAAACAGAAGATAAAATTGATCTTTCAATTTATCCCGTAATAGCTTGTAAGCATTCTTTTTATGGAATTTCACTGTATTCAAAGAAATTTGCAACTCATCCGCAATTTCCTGATTATCCATCCCCTCCAAATTCAACAGACACACCTTTCTGCAATGTTCCGGCAAAGAATCAATGGCCGTAAAAATTAACCGGCGTGTTTCTTCTTCAATCACCGACCTCATATAATAAAGCTCCGCATCCTCGTCTTGAAGGATTTCATTCACATAACTTTGCTCTATCTTACGATGTTTCAGTACATTCAAAGCCTTATTCCGCACCGTAGAATATAAATACGCCTTCACGGAAAGTTCATCCGGAAACTCCAGTCGATTTTCCCATAAAGCCAGAAAAGCATCCTGCACAAGAGATTCACTCTCTTCTCGCTCTCCCAAATAACGATCAGCAAAAAGAACCAAGGAATTAAAATATTGATTGAACACCGACTTAAAATCAAGCCGTGTCCCACTAGTTAACTTAAAACAATAATCCCTGTTCATACCTATCATCCATCTCTATGAATGGCAAATATGCAAATAAATTTTGAATTATCCTTCATGCTGCTTGACGAAACAAAAATATGATACCAAAGGAGAAACCATGGTTAATGACTTCTTCCTTTGGTATCAAATGATGTTTATTTTTTCAAAAATGCTACATGGGTTTCTGTTCCGCCTTAGAATTATGTTCCAATTCAGCACGAGGAATCGGGAAACACAATTGATCATCACTTTGGAAATTCGGATTCATGTCTTTCAATTTCCGGTGGCCACCCTCATTATATCTTACCGTCAAGTAAAAGATTCCACCATTCTCCATTCCCAATTCCCGGACATTCTCCCGGAAAACTTCTTCCAACACCTCTGACAGAGAAGAGTAATCTGCCTCATCAAATAACGTATTGCCTGACCGTTCCCGCAGAACATTCAATACATCAATACAATCCTTTATCGATGCATTTGTCCGGGCCATTGCCTCCGCTTTTATCAGGTACATCTGGGCAACCCTCATATAATACATCGGACAATCGCCACTCGTGACGTAATGTTTTTTCCACACGATAGCCTTTTTTGCCAGCGTCCCACTACCGATCATCATGGAATCCAAAGTCACCGCATAACGTTTATCCTTCGGCGTCAATATCTCAAGAAACAGCTTACTCGGCTTATAAGTTCCACCCCCGAATAATTTCAACAGACTCCCCACATTCGTCATCATTGTAGGCACACTCTTCAAATGCCTTGTAAACATTAATTCTTTCGAATTATACCCATTCGTGAAAATATCCCCATACGTAGCCTCCAAACCAAATTCACTACTACCAATCACCTCATCAACCAACCGGATCGCCTCGTCATAATCCCCCTCGGCACCCCGATTCATCAATAAATCAGCCTTGAAAGCCTTTGCTGTTGTTGCACAACCACGGTATCTGGAATAAAATTCCGGTCCATACTTGATGGCATAATCCAAATCCTCGAAAATTTTCTCGTAACTCTCTTTCACAGAACTACGCCCTTGATTATTATTTGAAAGAGCGGAAGGTTCCAACCGGATAATCGGCCCGTAATCACTATTTGTATCCCAGAAATAACCATATCTCCGAAGTAAAAATGCATGAGCAAAAGCCCGAGTAAACTTTGCTTCCGCCAACATCTCTGTTTTCCGGTTCTGCCCGAACTTACTTTCAGATAATTTCTCCACGTTATAAATAAAATTATTCGCGGCATTCACCATTTTATAAACAAGTTGCCAAGGAGCAGAAACGTACCCATCCTCATCATTCATCTCGAATTCCAACAATTGGTTCAACTCAAATGTCGTACGGAAAGTACTATCCAACAAGCCGATACGATACTCGTTATCACTAATATAGAAAGCACTCATTGTTCCGTATGACGTCAAATAAGAGTAAATCCCATTTAATGCAACCTCTGCCGAGGATTCATTCGTGATTGCATTCTCCCCAACCAAATTATGAGGGGGTAACTCCTTTTCAAACATACTGTCACATCCCGTTGCCAAGATACAAAGCAGGAATATCCAACTATATATAAATCTATTCATAACTAAATCATTTAACAGTTAATTTTAATCCAAAATTAAACGTACGTGTTCTCGGGTAAGCATCCGAATCTATGGCTGCTCCCTGAATAGTATTACTACTATATGACTCCGGAGAAGGACCCGGATAAGAAGTAAACGTACACACGTTATTTGCCGAAACAAAAACACTGGCATTTCCAAAAATCTTCGTTTTGCTCACAATGGATTCCGGCAATTTATACTCCAGATTTATATTTTGAATTTTAAGGAAAGAAGCATCGTGAACAGAGAAATCTGTAAAGTCCGTATTCAAGAAGTCGATTCTCACACATGGATAATTGCTCGTCGGATTTTCCGGAGTCCAACGTTTTAGAGCAACATCCAACACGTTTAGCGTACCGGCTGAAGAAAAAGTAAATTGATTTGCTTCCGCCAGCCAAGCCTTTTGCGCCCCGTAACTAAATGTTCCCTGTATGCTTAATGTCAATCCTTTCCATCTCAAACGAGTATTAAAACCTCCTTCAAAATCCGGACGGGAACATCCCAAAACAACCTTATCATCCATATTACCGTAATCCCGATTCACCCGGCCATCACCATTCTGGTCCACAAATTTCAAATCACCCGGTATCGTCTTCCGGTAAGAATACTTTTCCTGATACATATAATCTGGATTCAACGACTCGTAATAATCAACTTCTTCCTGCGAACGGAAAACACCATCTGTCTCGTAACCATAAATCAATCCCAACGATTTACCCTCTTGGATAACGGTATTTCCCAATGAAGTAGAACCCGGTGAAGAAACGAACTCCGCATCAAGTCCCGTGATCTTGTTCTTATTCTTTCCGATATTAAAACCGAAAGACCAGTCCCAATCTTTGTTTTGAATAATTGCGGCCGAAATATCGAACTCAACTCCTTTATTCTCGATATTGGCAAAATTCACTGTTGTTGAAGTCATTCCCGTACTTAACGCCATGGTAAACGGGTACAACAATCCTTCCGTTTTCTTCACGTAAAATCCTAATGAACCTCGTATTCTCTGATTCCGCAAGAAACCGAAATCCAATCCCAAATCATATTGCTCCGTCGCTTCCCATTTCAACTCATCGTTACCAATCTGGCTGGGAACCATCGCTGGCATTCCTTGATAATCAGTAGAAGAATATAACGTTCTCCAACCATATTCACCCACGAATCCATTACCGGACTTACCCCATCCGGCTCGTATTTTCAAAAACGACAACCAATCAATTCCCTTCATGAAATTTTCTTCAGAAACAATCCATGCCGCAGCAAAAGAGGGGAAAGTACCCCACCGATAATCGGGTGCGAACTTTGAAGAACCATCCGACCGAAGCGTTCCGGTAAATAAATATCGATCCATAAATTTATACTCAACCCTTCCCACAAAAGACAACAATTTCGAACCACTGGCACTTCCACTCAACATTCCATACTGATACGGGTTCGTTCCCTGCCAAATAGCATTCTGCACGTAATCATCCGCGAAATCAGACATGGCCAATGAATAAGATTCCGAATCCTCCTCATTATAGTTGCTCGCTAACACGGCAGACAAGCGATGTTTTTCGCCAAAACTCTTCGCATAAGACAAACGCACCTCAAGCTCCTTACTCGTTGTCTTACTATGCCTCTTCACTCCTAATCCTTTCTGGTCGCTCCAATTAAAACTCCCCTCTTCCGTCTGACTGGAAGCATACGAGTATCCTTCCCCTTTCCGTGTTTGGTAGGTATATTGTGTCATCAAAGTCAACTCCGGCAATATCTTAAATTCCAAATTTCCCGTGAGGCGAAGGTTATTACCTTCCATCCGATTCGTATTTTCTTCCATCTCGACAATCGGATTCCCCACGTAATACGTCCGTCCATACCAAGTATACGAATGGATATAATAAGACCCGTCCTCATTATAAGGTTCAAGATCAGGCCTAGCCTCTGCCGCAATCGACAAGCTACCATTATTACTCAACTGATCTGTAATCGTTCCTGCCACTTTCACGGTAGCACTTATCCACGGGTTTATATCCGTATCAAAACCAACATCATACGTGTATCTCTCAAACTCCGTTCCTTTCACCTGTCCTAACTCGTTCGTATATCCCAAAGAGGCATTATACCCGAACAACTCTCCACCCCCGCGAATGGAAACCTTATGTTGTTGCCGGGAACCATCCCGCATAATATAATCCATCCAAGGAGTATCTGCATCGCCCCAAAAACTCGGATCAGCAAACTTCTTGTATGTCGACCATTGCGTAACATCCTCATATCCGGCCGCCTTGGCAGAGTTACTGGCCGCCTCCAAGACTAACATTTTAAATTCATCCGTTGATAATGTATTAATATCCGACACTAGACTGGTCATACTATAATCAAAGCTGTAATTAATAACGGGCTTTTGATTACGCCGTCCCGCTTTTGTCGTGATCATGATAACCCCGGCGGCTGCCCTTGACCCGTAAATTGCGGCAGAAGAAGCACCTTTCAAAACATCGATACTCTGAATATCATCCGGGTTCAATTCATTAATATCAAAATCACTAGTCATGGGAACATTATCCACCACGATTAAAGGAGACGTTGCCCCACTCAAAGAGGGAACACCTCGAATCTCCAAACGAGCCGGACTACCGGGAGCCCCACTTCCCGCCAATATACTTAAGCCTGAAATTTGTCCTTGCATCATGGTCGCCACGTTCGTTGCCGTTGATTCTTCAATCACCCGGGTATCAAAACTAGCCACGGCACCCGTTAAATCCTTCTTTGTAGAGGTTCCGTAACCAATCACCACCACTTCGTCCATCTCACTCATCTCATCTTCCAACACGATATTTAACTCGGATTGCCCCGTCCATTTCACCTCTTTAGTTTTCATTCCAACAAATGAAAAAAGCAAAGTTGCCGTATCCTGTTTAACAAGATTCAATGAAAAATTCCCGTCGATCCCGGTTGCCGTACCCACACTTGTTCCTTTAATAATAACTGTCACCCCGGGTAAAACACTACCTTTAGAATCTTTCACGACACCTTTAATAATCACGCTTTCCTTCTTTTCCGGTTCTATTCCAGCCTTTTTTAATGAAATCAAGATCGTCTGATCCTCAATGGCATATTGCAGAGAAGTATTCCGTAAACACAATTCCAAAACCTCTTTTACCGAACTTCCATCAACCTTCAGACTAACATTCTTTACCCCTTGCACATCTTGCTTGTTATACAAAATGTAATAACCGGATTGTACTTGCAATTCTTTTAACACCTGTTCCAGAGATACCCCTTGAACGTCCATCTTGATTTGTTTCTGACTATAAGCAGGTATTGCAAACGTAATAACAGGCAACAATATCATGAGTACCACAAATTTCATCACTAACATTTTTTTTCTACTCCATCGCCATAAATGGAAAATTAATTCATCTTTTTTCATACATTTGTTTAGTTATTATTTAATACTCGCATCAAACGCCAATCCGAGGCGAGTTTAAAAATTACAGCAGCCTGATAAGTCCTCGACAAACTTATCGGGCTTCTTTTATCACGATTCTCTTATTCTCAATGACATAATCTATATTTTGAGTTTTTTTCAGCATATCCAGTATTTTCGAAATATTCTCATATTTACGAATTACCCCGTAAAACACGGATTTTCTCAATTCCGGAGATTCGATAACAATGTCCACGTCATACCAACGAGCCAGCTTACGCATCATCGTCTCCATATTTTCATCATCAAACACGAAAAGTTTCTCTTTCCAACCGACAAAATTTGCCACGTTTACCTCATACATCTCCATCTTCCCGGTCAACGTATCCAATTGCACTTGATACCCAGGCTCCATCACGATCGACCCACCTGTCTCTCTTTCTGAGTTTACCTGCACCCGACCGTTCACCAATGTCGTCTGTATGGCTGGCTCATCTCGATAAGCCATTATATTGAACGATGTTCCTAACACCTGCACGTCCATCCCCTTACAATGTACTTCAAACATTTTTCCCGTACGTGTCACCTCAAAATAAGCCTCTCCCTCTAGATACACTTCCCTTTTATCCCCGGAAAACGTTATCGGGTAACGTAAACGGGTCTGGGAATTCAACCACACTTGGGTCCCGTCAGCCAAGGTCAAACGGTATTCCCCGCCCCGGGGAATAATAATTGTATTAAATTTCAACGAATCTGAGATCGCCCCCTGCACCCCCTCATAAGAAAGTACATTAGAATCATTCTTCAGCATTATACCTTCAAGCTGTAAAGATTCAATTCCACAGGCTGAACTTAAATCAACCCTCCGCCCATCAGCCATTTCCAATATGGCACATTCCTGCCCCGGCAAAATATCAGCCGTAACAGGATTCTTAAATTCAACACCACTTTGCTCTCTCAACAACAATACGCTACCAACAACCAAGGGGAGAATCAAAATAGCCGCGATTCTTCTCGACCAACGAATCACACGCGTACGTTTTCCTTCTCTCCGAATAGAAGGTAACATCCGCTCCCGCATTGTATCCAGAGAATAATTCTTGTATTCATCTAAACGCTTTGCGACATACTCCCTATCGGCCATCCGTTCATAAAATTCCCGATGCTCCCCGCTTTCCGCGATCCAGTCCTCCAAAGCTTTTTCTTCTTCCGGCCGAATCTCGCCCTGCAAACGAGCCACTATCCATGAGGCTACTTTTATATTCTTTTCATCCAGCATACATTCAATTTCTTTCACACAAGAAACGACTGGCCGGACAAAAAGAATGACAAGAAATACGTTTTTTTTGAAAAAATCAGATAAAAAAATCTGTCATCCCGAACATCACTAAAATAGTCCCTATCCCGAAACGCTGTTTCAACACAGACATCGCTCTCTGTTTTTGCGTCTTAACCGTATGAATGGATACAGATAACGTGTCTGCAATTTCCTGATTACTCAATCCTTCCAACCCCAATTTAAAAACACGGGCGCACTCTGTTGGTAGTTCTTCTATGGCTCGATAAAGTTGTCCCAACATCTCCTCTTCTATCATCTTTTCATCCAGAAAATCTTCACTAAGCTCCCGAACAATATCGGCCTCATACTTATGGACCACCTGTTCATGCTTTAATAGATCCAAACATTTATTTCGGGCCGTTTGATACAAGAAAACTCGAATAGGAAGTAATTGAACAAAATTTTTACGTCGTTCCCACAAACGAACAAAACTCTCTTGAACTATATCTTCAGCAAATGTGTCGTTCTTCAATATAGAATTGCAATAAAAATAAAGCGATTTCCCATAAGTATCCAACAAAAAGGCAAAAGCATTTTCGTCACTCTCCCGCAATCTCTTTACCAGATATTCCGGCTCCTCTCGAAATCTTTTATTTTGTACACTCTGATTCATTCGCACCGTATAATTCGACTTCCATACACGATGACAAATATGCAAATAAAAATTGAATTATTTCAATATCAAGGAAACACGTTTCCGACAAATCACTCCTCTTGAAGTTATTCCTTCCACGATAACAGAATATTTTCCATACGTATCTGCCGTGTAGAAAGACAATTTAGCCGGGGCATCTTTACTGATCTTG
Source organism: Butyricimonas sp. (assembly GCF_019423355.1). Taxonomy (NCBI): domain Bacteria; kingdom Pseudomonadati; phylum Bacteroidota; class Bacteroidia; order Bacteroidales; family Odoribacteraceae; genus Butyricimonas; species Butyricimonas sp. The sequence continues at coordinate 167,391 of NZ_JAHZBP010000004.1, read as the reverse complement.
ACAACCGGTTGCCAGTAAATTGTCGAGCGCTCGTCATAACGATTATCCCGACGCACGGAATCAATCTCGTATTTAGGCACGTAGAATTCATCCGGGATCTGGTACCCCATAATTTTAAAAGGTAACACATTAGGACGTCCCAAATCCTTCGGTGTCCACCCCGGTTCCGCGGAGATAATTAATACTCCGTTAGCCCCCCGATCGCCAAAAAAGATTTTTCCTTGCATCTGATCTAGCAAAGATATATTCCGCAAAGCACCTACCGGAATCAAACGAATCTGATCCATCGTTTCTTCAAAATCATTTACCAAAACGTACAATTTCCGTCCGAATTGCTTGAAACAATCTTCCCCCTCATCATCTTTTTCAAAAGTCACACCGGGCAGCTGTTGCACGATCCAAGTTATATCCAAGGCTGAATTTTCAGCAATACGGGCCGAATCCAACTGATAATTAGCGATATTATCGTAAAAAGAATAACTCTTTTTCTGTTTCCGACGGGACACGAGCACTTCGTCTAGCACGTACACCTTCTCCCCATTCTCGTAATAATAATCCTGCCCAAACTTCTTATAAAAATCGTCCTCTTTTTTCTTTGCCTCCAACGTGTTAGGCAACGTATAATGTGGAGGTAAAAATTCATCTTGATCTATATTCACGGTTACCCCCCGACGTCCTTTAGCGCTTAATGCCTGCACCAAAAATGAAGTACTGTCATGGAAAGCCAGACCGTCAATCAAAAAATTCCCGGCCTCATCCGTTTCTGCCATCCGACACAATCCATAATTGGAAATCAATACGATATTAGCCCCCTTCGACTTCTTCCCCCAGAAATTATTCACTCTCCCGGAAATCACCTGCCCGATCTCCAACGGGTATTTTAAATCATCAAACTCCCCCCTAGCCAACTTGGATACGTCAAAACGAGTCCACCCGTGTGTCATCATCACCAAATCCAGATTATCCGCAATCTCTGGTGTCGTATCATTGAAATAATAAGCCGGGTTATCAATGTATCCCTTCAAATCCGAAGTCAACAATAAATTGGATAAAATATTGTCCTCCAAAGAATCCTGCACCACTTTTTGATCATCTGTCACAGATATTGAAAACGATCCGTCTAACAGGCCTTTATATGCCTCTTCGAAATCGATCTCCATTTCCACCAACTCTCGGGCAATATACGTCGGCTTATCTGTCGTAATTTTCAACTCCGGACGCTGGTTACGTTTCACGAAGAATAATCGTTGACTATACACCTTTCCCGCGGCATCAAGCAACACGATATGTGAAATCCCTTCCGGCAAAATATTCAAATTCACACTTCCCCTTTGCAAGCCATTTACCCGATTTATCCCGACAACGATACCCCGACAATGCACTACCGTGTACAATTCCTCCGGCAATATAGCATTCTCCCCTTTGATCACCCGATAACTCAGAATTGAATCCTTCCGGCTAACCGAAAGTCCCCATCCCGTCTCCGAAACTTCGGGCAAATCAAATCGTTTTTCTACCCCTTCCTCCGTCTTCATCACGGCATAAAACTTCTTTCCCGGATTCACGGGCAAACGAAATTTTCCCATTCCGTCATGCTGGGTATGAACCGTAGCAATCACGATCGAATCTTGATACACTTCTCCCGAGGCCTCCACGGCTCTCCCGTCAGCCCCGATAGCCTTAAACGCCACTTGCTGAAAATTCCCCGATAACAAATTTCCTCCTTCCGGGAAAAACTGCACGTCAAAATCCTTTAATTGTGAGGGGATATAAATATAGCGTTTAAACGGGAAAGGTTGTCCATCCCGAAATTCCACTTCGATTGTTTTCATCGTGGTATCAATCTTCACTTCAAACTTCCCGTCTTTATCCGTCCGGGCTGGTTTCACCGAATACTGATCCTTCTTCACCCCGGCAATATAAGTTACCGACGTCCGGCTATATGGTTCTCCCTGCCCGTCAGACAAACGAATCGTTGCCGTATAATTATTTTCCCGATTCTTCGTGTAAGTCACATCCGTCCATACCCTTGAATCTTTCGGGTTAATCACCCGGATCTTCTTTTTGAAAAAATAATCCTCCCCTCCATTCTGCATATAATAAGTAAAAGCCCGCAAAGCATAATCCCCTTGTTGTAAATCCTTGGGGATCTCGATCTGCCCGAAGAAACAAGAATCCCGTTCAGCAACTTTCACCCGCTGAATCACGGAATCCCGTCGATCGATCAAATCGACATAGATATAGTGACTATAAACCATGGGAAACACCGCAGCCGCATGTACTTGGTAAGCCCGGAACCACAGCTTATCCCCCACCGTGTACACGCTTTTATCCGTGTGCAGGTACACTTTTTCCTGTTGCAACTCCCGGATCTGTGCCGTAAAATTAGTGATCAACTTCTTTTCAAAAGGAGAAAACTCGTTAAAAGCATATCCCAATAAAATAATACCCAAAAGAACGATCACTTTTTTCATACGGCAAACGAATTAAATCATTTATTTCTCTTGAACAATCCTCTCAACACATCCGCCAGATCATCCAAGCTGTCATGAGAATCTGCATGAGGTATACTCTTTAACGCCCCTAATTCCTGTTCGCCAATACCTATCTGCATCGGATAAACCAAAATACAACTATTTTTACAGAAATACTTGTTCAAATAAGTCGGGATCATCGTCATATTTTTCAAATAAGAGGGATAATTCCTTCTACTCATCACGATCATCAAAGCATCATTCTCCTTTACATCACGGGATATGATCAAAAAATCATCCCAATTATTGAATTCATTAAATTCCACCTCTATATGATGCTTAGCCTGTATATCCTGCAATACATTCAACACAGCAGTATCGGCATAAAACACGATCTTACTGCTTGAATTTTTAGCCATATTCCATACACGAATTACCCAGTAAGGGAAACCGATTTCTCGCTCTGCCCGAAACGGCACCACCACAACGTAACGTTTTATCGTGGACAAGGGTTGTGCGGGACGGTAAACCAACGTGGTCGTCGCACATTTTGACAACACCCGGTCTGTCAGATTCCCCAAAAAAGTATCAGAAATGACCCCTTCCTTACGAAGTCCCAGTACAATATCAGTTATCTTATGCTCTTTCGTGGCATTTTTGATTCCATTTACAATATCCTCATCATAACGCAGAGAAGTCACCAACTCATTGTCTGTTGCCGCAGCAGCTTTCGTTGCCTTTTCCAGTAACAGATTCGCCTTCTTCTCCGCCATACTGTCCCCCTCGTCCGCTTGAATCACGTTTAAAGCCGTCATCACGGCTTTCGCCTTTTTGGATTTAATCGTTACAGCCAAACTGACCAACTCCTCCACATTCTCGATATTACTCAATGGAATCAAAATGCGATCTTCTACTTCTTCACTATCCACGCTCTCATCTTCTGCAAACTCGGCCAAAGCCACCTCCTGCGCTCCTTTCTGCGTGGCAAAAGAGGCGATAATACAGGTCACCAAGATCATCACGACCGTACCGTTCAGCACGCTTTCATTCAGTAAACGAATCGGTTCTCCTTCCGGAGTTGTTCCCAAAATAACGTTATACCCCACCAAAACTGCCGCCAAAGTAGCCGCTGCCTGAGCGTTACTCAATCCAAAAATCAATGTCCTTTCAGAAGTCGTAAACCGGAAATTCTTCTGTGCCAACCAAGCCGGGATAAACTTCGATACGGTTGCCACCACACACATGACAACAGCCACCCATATCGTGGTCAAATCATACAAAAACACGTGAAAATTTACCAACATTCCGACCCCGATCAGGAAAAACGGAATAAACAAAGCATTCCCCACGAACTCAATCCGGTTCATCAATGCCGACGTATTCGGAATCAAACGATTTAATGCCAATCCCGCCAAGAATGCCCCGATAATAGCCTCCAACCCTGCCGCCTCTGCCAAGAAAGAGGCAAAGAAAACAAGGCCCAGAACAAATATAAACTGCCCCACGCGATCATCATATCGTTTGAAATACCAGCGCCCGACAAAAGGGAATCCCCAAAGAACGATAAAGGCGAACACGACTGTCGATACCCCTAACTGGATCCAAAATCCTTGGGTCAACTCTCCCGTGGACATTCCCACGATAACCGCCAACACGAGCAAGGCCAGCAAACAAGTTACCACGGTCCCGCCAATCGTCACGTTAACCGCCCGATTCTTCGTGATTCCGTATTTACTCACGATCGGGTAAGTCACCAGCGTGTGAGAGGCAAACATACTCGCCAGTAAAATGGAAGTAGGATAAGAGAAATCCAATAAATAAACCCCGGCAAATGTTCCCAAAATCATCGGGATAAAGAACGTGTAAAGACCGAATATCAAACTCCGTTTACTATTCTTTTTAAAATCCGCCATATCAATTTCCAGCCCCGCCACGAACATGATATACAATAAACCCACCGTCCCGAACAACACGATACTACTATCCCGATCCATGATATGCAAGCCGTAAGGCCCGATCAAAGCACCGGCAATAATCAGACCGACAATATCCGGAATCTTAAAACGATGTAATACAAGCGGGGCAAACAGAATAATAAAAAGGATTACAGAAAAGATTAACACGGGATTCGTTAATGGCAATGTAACACTTAATATATTCAGATTCAACATAGAAGGAATATTTTAGCCGAGTTTCTACTTTTACATTACAAATTTATTCTTTTTTAATGAATAAAGAAGTAAAAAAAGATAAATTTGTAAGCGAAATCACCTTAACCTAAAAATAAGATGCAAACTACAACCCGTCTCTTTAGCCTATGTTTACTGATTCTAGGTTTTTATTCATGCCAACCTGCACTGGAAAAGAAACAACCGGTAGATTGGGTTAATCCGCAAATCGGCTCGGTACATGGCCGTTGGTTTTTCTATACCCCAGCCGCACTCCCCATGGGAATGGCCAAACTTGCCCCAACCACGAATGCTTACGGAAGCTATGGGAGTTGGCTACCTTGTGGATATGACGATCGACATACTTCCATTGAAGGATTCGCCCATTTTCACGAGTTCCAAATCGGGGGCGTTGTAACGATTCCTACCACTGGAGAATTAAAAACCTTACCGGGGACATTAGAAGATCCGGATTCGGGGTATCGTTCACGCATCGACAAAGCGACAGAAGTTTCCACTCCCGGTTATTACGCAGTAACTCTCACGGATTACAATATCAAAGCAGAAATCACGGCAACCACCCGGACGGGCTTTCACCGCTATACCTTTCCCCAATCCGCCACGTCAAGAATTCTGTTTGACATCGGGCATAAACAAGGAGAAAGTGCCACCATCACGGATGCAGAAGTCACGTATCATCCGGAAACTAACGAAGTGATCGGATGGGTGGAAAACTATCCGATTTATGCCACATTCTGCCAGCCGGACGGGAAAATAAAAATCTACTTTGCCGCCAAGCTGGACAAGCAACCGCAAACAATCGGAACATTTATTAACGAGAAGGTACAAGAAAACTCCAACACGGTAAAAGGCCCCGGATGCGGGCTATATCTCACCTTCCCGACAAAAGCGCATGAACAGGTACAAATGCAAGTCGGCCTATCCTATACCAGCATTGAAAACGCACGTAACAACCGGGATACAGAAATTGCCAACAAAAGTTTCAATGACGTGAAAAATGCCGCCCGTCAAACTTGGAATGAACTGCTCGGTCGCATCCAAGTAGAAGGCGGAACCCCGGAAGATAAAACCAAATTCTATACCGGACTCTACCATGCCCTACTCGGCAGGGGAATTGCCAACGACATAAACGGACAATACATTCGACATGATAAAACGATTGGCCAGATCCCTCTAGACAAAAACGGAATTCCTCTCTATTCCCATCACAATACTGACGGGATGTGGGGCGGTTTCTGGAACCTCACCCAAATATGGACCTTAGCCTATCCTGAAATATTTTCCAGCTATATAAAATCAAATCTGGACTTCTTCAAGAATTCCGGTTGGTTACACGACGGGGAAGCTGCCGGAGTATACACGAACGGGGTACAAACCAATTTCCAAGGATTAATCATATGTGCCGCCTATCAAGCCGGGATTCGTGATTTCAACATCGAAACAGCATGGAGTGCCATCTGTAAAAACGAACTAGAATACAAAGGACGGGATATGGGGAACGGGAAATACGACAATGAATACTTTATTAAACAAGGTTTTGTTCCTTTGAAAGATTATCTGTATCCCAATAACTGGGTCTGCAACTTCGGGGCATCCCACACGCTGGAATACGCCTTCAGTTGTTACGCGGCGGCACAAATGGCCAAAGCTCTCGGAAAAACAGCCGCCTACGATACCCTCATACAATACTCGTACGCTTACCAAAATCTATTCGACCCGGAAACAAAATATATGCGTCCCCGTGAAATGGATGGCAGTTTCATGAAAGACTTCGACCCTCTGAAAGGCTGGAAAGGATTCCAAGAAGGGAATGCCGCACAATACACATGGTATGTTCCCCATGACATCCAAGGTTTGATAAACCTCATGGGAATCGATCTTTTCAACGAAAGACTGGAAAAAACATTTATCGAATCCCGGAAAACACAATTTGGTGGGGGAAAAGAGATTGATAGTTTTTCCGGTGTCGAGAAATTATACAATCAAGGAAATCAACCCTGCCTACACGATGCTTGGCTATTCAACTATTCCGGCAAACCGTGGTTGACACAACTATACACCCGGTTAATCTGTGATGAGTTCTACGGTACCACACCGGAACACGGTTACGGTTACGGACAGGACGAAGATCAAGGACAATTGGGAGCCTGGTATGTCATGGCTGCCGTGGGTTTATTCGACGTACAGGGAGGAACCAACATCACCCCTTCTTACCAAATTGGCAGTCCTAAATTCCGCAAAATCACGATTAAACTTGATCCCCGGTACTATTCCGGTAAAACACTCGTGATTGAAACAGAAAATAACGCTCCCGATCATTATTACGTGCAGTCCGCGACACTCAACGGGCAACCGTTAGAAGATTGCTGGTTCTATCGTCGGGAAATTATAAACGGCGGACACTTGAAACTACAAATGGACTCTACCCCAAATACCCGTTGGGGGATTGCATCCATGCCCCATTCCAAATAACAAAACAAAAAAGTCCGAGCTTTAAACTCGGACTTTTCTACATATTAAAAACCATTATTTTACTTCCCAAACGTCTCCGCTGTTCAATAAATCTTCAACACAACGGATAGAAGACTTCGCCTTCACGTTCTCAATCTGGGCATCCAATGCATCATTATAAGTCGTACCTTCCACGTCACGGATCACACCTAAAGCCACGGGATATTCCGGAGCTTTCATGTGTACCAGCATCCAATGCATAGAAGGATTTTCGCTGTGAGCATCATGTACCATAATATCATCCAACGTGATACCATCCTTACCGATCTCAACAACTTTCAACTTACCGGCCTTCATATCAAACATGATACCCTTGTCCTTGTTCTTTCCGAAAACCATCGGTTCGCCATGTCTTAAGATCAATTGACGCTCTTCCTTCATCTCTTTATCCGTGATAGCAGAGTGAACCCCGTCAGCAAAGATCACGCAGTTCTGAAGAATCTCCACGACAGCAGTACCTTTATGACGCACACCGGCCTCGATAACTTCTGCACTCAAGTTGATATTCATATCCAACGTACGAGCGAAGAATCTTCCTTGCGCACCGATTACCAACTCTCCCGGATTAAACGGAGTTTCGATTGTTCCGTAGGGAGAAGTTTTAGTTTTCGTACCCAACTTCGTGGTCGGAGAATATTGTCCTTTCGTCAACCCGTAAATCTCGTTATTGAACACCAAAGTGGTAATATCGATATTACGACGAATAGCATGAATAAAGTGGTTACCACCAATAGCCAAAGCATCTCCGTCACCGGAAACTTGAAGGATATTCAATTTCGGATTAGCACTTTTAGCTCCGGATGCGATAGCAGCAGCCCGTCCATGAATCGTATGAAAACCATAAGTATTCATGTAATAGGGGAAACGGGAAGAACATCCGATTCCGGAAATAACTGCCCACGATTCTTTCGGGTACCCCAATTCAGCCATGGCTTTCTGTACGGAGTTAATGATACCATGGTCACCGCAACCCGGACACCAACGAATCTCTTGGTTGCTCTTAAAATCTTTCGGTGTATATTGTTCTGCCATGATTATTTTCCTAATAATTCGGTTATTTTTTCTTTCAGCTCAACTACCGTGAAAGGTAATCCGGCTACTTTGTTATATTGATAATACGTGTAATGCGGGAATTTAGCTCTCAAATACTGTGCAAACTGTCCCAAGTTCAACTCGCAAACGATAATCTTCTTGAATTTACCAAGAACCTCACCCGTGTTCTTCGGGAGCGGGTTGATAAAGTTGAAATGAGCCAAGCTCACATCTTTACCTTCTTCTCTCAATTCACGAACGACCGAGTACAAGTGACCGTAAGTACCACCCCATCCAACAACAAGAACATCGCCACCGTCTTGGTTTCCGAAAATCTCCTGTTGAGGAATGCTGTCAGCAATTTTAGCCACCTTAGCATCACGCAAATCAGTCATAATCTGGTGGTTTTCCGGCACGTAACTAATCTCTCCCGTTACATTTACCTTCTCCAAACCACCGATACGGTGTTCCAAACCTTTCGTTCCCGGCAAAGCCCACATTCTGGCCAAAGTCTCCGGATCACGAGCGTACGGTTTATAATCATCACCTTCTTTAGCCACTCTCGGAGTAATAGAAGGATAATCTTTCAATGAAGGAATCTTCCACGGTTGAGCGCCATTCCCCAAGAACCCGTCTGTCAACAGGACAACCGGAGTCATATGTTCTACAGCTATTTTAGCAGCCCAGAAAGCATAGTCGAAACAGTTACCCGGGGTACTTGCAGCTACAACAGGCATAGGGCTTTCACCATTACGTCCGTAAAGAGCCTGCAACAAGTCGGATTGTTCCGTTTTCGTGGGAAGACCGGTTGAAGGACCACCACGTTGTACGTCAACAATTACCAATGGTAACTCCGCCATTACGGCTAAACCGGCAGCCTCGCTCTTCAATGCCAAACCGGGACCTGAAGTCGTCGTGATAGCCAGATTACCCACGTAACTTGCACCGATAGAAGTACAAATTCCGGCAATCTCGTCCTCTGCCTGATAAGTCTTCACACCCAAATCACGTCTCAACGCCAACTCTTGTAAAATATCTGTTGCCGGAGTGATAGGATAAGAACCGCAGAACAAAGGTAAATTCGCTTTTTCAGCAGCAGCCAAGAATCCCCATGCCGTAGCCTTATTACCGGTAATCGTCCGGTAACGTCCTTTCTCGATCTGAGCGGGAGCCACGTTGAAGTGTACAGCCAAAGCATGAACATTAGCTGCATAATTGAAACCACTTTCCAACACTTTCACGTTAGCACTTGCGATTTCCGGTTTCTTGGCAAATTTCTGGTTAATAAAATCTCTCGTGTGATCCACCGTACGGTCGAACATCCAGTAAATCATACCAAGAGCGAACATATTCTTACATTTAACGATAGATTTCTGATCCAGACCACTGTCTTTCAAAGCCTCTTCCGTTAAAGTCGTGATCTTCACGGGGACCACGTTATAATCTTGCAAGACTACATCTTCCAGCGGGTTTTCTTTATACCCGGCCTTTTCAATGTTCTTGTCGGTAAATGCATCCAAGTTCACGATAATCGTTGCACCTTTTTTTGCCCAACGCAAGTTAGCCTTCAAAGCGGCAGGATTCATCGCCACAAGCACATCTGCAAAATCTCCCGGAGTTTTAATGGGATCATTCCCAATATGTACTTGAAACCCGGAAACACCACCAACCGTACCTTGCGGGGCGCGTATTTCAGCAGGATAATCCGGAAACGTTGATACACCGTTTCCAAATAAAGCAGCAGCATCCGAGAATTGCTGGCCGGTCAATTGCATTCCATCTCCCGAATCTCCCGAGAAACGAATTACAATGTCTTTTTTGTCGATAACTTCTGTCTTTTCACTCATGACTTAGTTACTTGTTCTTAAATATTAAATTATAAATTATATTCTATAATATCACACGAATTTTATGTTGTAAAACATGCGTAAAGGTAGCCAATAGAAATATCTAAACAAGTTTGTATCAGTATTTTTTTCTTTTCAGATATTGCCTTGACAATCAAGCCAGAGCATGTCAAAAAACATATTTTTCAGCACAAATAAAATAAAACAATTCTAAACAACGAATCTTTTCCCGTCGTTTTTCGGTTACTTTTTTGTTACGTTTGAAAATTCCGGTGATAAAATTCCTTTCAATATGGAACAAAATCAGTCTTTAAATTGTATAGATAATAAGTTTTGTATAATTTTATCAAGTAAACACCTGCACGGCTATAAAGTTATTTAAAATACACTTACCATGAAAAACTATTTAATTCTACTCTGTCTGATACTCACGATGATAAGTTGCGGGAAAAAATCATCCATCCCGGAGTTGATGGGCATCCCGGATGATTCACAAAATCCCTACACCATAAGTTCTACCCATGTTGGCTCCATTACCAGAGGTACAAATATTCATCAACTGTACTCCATATTCCCTGCGAAACAAATCAAACTCATCAAAAACAAAGGTGGATTCTTCAATCAAGAATTTGATGATTACAATGTATATGACAATAACGGCAAACTCCTTTTTATAGCCACCCCGGAAGTTGCCGGAGACACTAGTTCTTTTATTAATCGTATCATCATTCGGGACACCTCATTCAAAACCCCGGAAGGAATTGGGCTGAATTCCAATTTAGGACAAATACGGGATGCCTATCACAACATAAACTATCTCCCTTCCTCGGGAGAGATCGTCGTTTCCGTTCCGAAAGTCAGCACCAGTTTCTTAATCAACAAAGCAACTCTGGATGATTCTTGGTGGGATAACAATACAAACCAGATCATCGAAAAAAACATTCCTGACAGCGCCCAAATAGATGGGATTGTCGTGTTCTGGAACACGAAAGAAGCCCAACATATTCCGGCCGTCTTTACAGCGGCATTCTGGAATGAAATGCTTACAAAACTAATTACATGGTGTGTCATCCAGCTCCCGTCAATCGCTATTCTCGTCATTTTATTCGTTTCACTACTCCGAGCCTTACGATTCACAACCCGAAAAATGAAAAAGCTCGCCATCAATAAAGCCCATAAGACTGAAAACATTGACAACAACGAGGCGGAAAAACGAATTAACACGCTCACGGGGATCATATACGGTATCGGAAGAATCTTTCTTTGGGTGATCTTCCTACTGATCTTACTCGGAAAATTCAATATCAACATCGCCCCCATCCTCGCCAGTGCCGGAATTGTCGGATTAGCAGTCGGTTTCGGGGCTCAAGAATTAGTACGGGATTTCATATCCGGTTTCTTTATTCTCTTGGAAGATCAGCTACGCACCGGAGACTGGGCGGTAATTAACGGAACAGAAGGACTGGTTGAAAAAATTGAATTAAGAACCGTTACTCTACGGGATAGTTCAGGCACCGTACACATTTTCCAAAACGGGAAAATAGACACGCTCTCCAACATGACCAAAGAATGGTCTGCCATTGTTCTGCAAATCGGGATCGGTTACAAGGAAGACACGGATAATGCCGTCATGCTCATGCAACAAGTCGGAGACGAAATGTTCAATGACCCTGTTTACAAAGAAATGATGCTCGAACCCGTGGCCATCAGCGGGGTAAACGACTTTGCCGATAGTGCCGTGGTCATTCGCCTTGTTATCAAGACAAAACCCATGCAACAATGGGCCGTTGGCCGGGAATATCGCCGTCGTCTGAAAAAAGTATTTGATGCCAAGAACGTGGAATTCCCCTTCCCGTATCGCACGCTAACTTGGGGAGATAGTTCTAACCCCATAAAACTGAAAATAGAACCGGCAGACTCAGACTCGAAATAACTTTTATCTTTTAGTTTTTAACTTTCAATTCGCACGCACATGGCCCGTTTTCTTAAAGACCGAACGAAATCAAAAGGAGCCGCACCCGGCTCCTTGATCTTCATCGGCAAACAAAAAATGACAAAAAACTCCATTCAGGTTATTCAATACACTTCAGAAGGCCTGAAAGAGTTCTTTCCCGAAACGATGGAAAACATTGTTGACATCGTGTCCAACGACCACATGACTTGGATCAACATATCCGGCCTGCAAAATACCAAACTGATTGCCGATATGGGCAAGGCCTTCGATGTATCTTCTCTATTTTTGGAAGACATTCTAAACACGGACCAACGTCCGCGGTTCAGCGAAGAATCCGACCATTTATATATCATTGCCAAGTCCTTCTATTTCGGCAAGGACGACGGGATCGTACACATGGAACAAATCTCTTTTATTGTCGGATCTCACTACCTGATTACCATTCAAGAAACAGATGCCGATTATTTTAAAGACGTGAAGAAACGCCTATACGACGGCAAAACCCGCATCCGCTCTTTCGGGACGGATTACCTCTGTTACGCCCTACTGGACACCCTCGTTGACAACTATATCATTAACCTAGAAATATTAGGAGCCGCCATCGAAGAACGCGGTAAAACCATTTTAGAGGCAGATGCCAAAGTGATCGAGGACCTTTATCATTACAAGACAGAACTTTCATACATCCGAAAAAACGTACGCCCGTTCAAAGAGGTCACCACCCGCTTCACCAATTGCGACTCCCCCCTCATTAATCAAAACACCTACACGTATTTACACGACTTGGATGATCTGGTTGTACAGGCTCAAGAAGCCATCGAGATATATTATTCCATGATATCCGACCAAATCAATCTTTACCAAACCAACATCGGGAATCGACAAAACGATGTCATGAAAGTACTAACCATCTTCTCCACGATCTTCATCCCTCTCACCTTTATCGCCGGAATCTACGGAATGAACTTCGAATATATCCCCGAATTAAAACACCACTACGCCTACTTCATCCTCTGGGGCATCATGGTCATCATCACCATCACCATGCTCCTTTACTTCAAAAGAAAAAAGTGGCTCTAATAATTTCAGATTTCAAATTTTAGATTTTTATCACACAATCTAAAATCTAAAATCATCAAATCTAAAATTATCAAGCTTGTCCCTGCGGTTCCAAATCCATCGGGAACATGGGTGCAATAGGGCCGCCTTCCGGTAAATTAATCTTCCCGTAATCAATCTCAAATCTCCGAACATTATCCTGTAATGCCAGTAACAAGCGTTTTGCGTGTTCCGGGGTCAAAATAATACGGCTTTTCACTTCAGCCTTAGGCATCCCCGGCATAATACGGATAAAATCAATAATAAACTCGGAGGAAGAATGAGAAATAATTGACAGATTCGAATAAGTTCCCTGTGCAACATCCCGATCTAATTCAATATCACATTGTTGTTTTTTCTCTTCCATAATAGTCCTTGGTTAATAGTTTAAACAATAAAGGCGCCTTGCGGCGCCTCTATCTATTTTTATTTTTCCATCCTTTCGAGATCCGCCTTAGAACCTACAATCAGACTTCTAAATTCTTTCATACCTGTACCCACCGGTATCAAGTGACCGCAAATCACGTTTTCTTTCAATCCTTCCAATGGATCGACTTTACCGTAAATTGCAGCTTCATTCAATACTTTCGTGGTTTCTTGGAATGATGCGGCAGAAATAAAGCTTGCCGTCTGCAATGCAGCACGGGTAATACCCTGTAATACCTGAGCTGAAGTTGCGGGTACAGCATCTCTAGCCTCTACCACCTTCAAGTCTCTACGTTTCAATTGTGAGTTAATATCTCTCAACATACGTACAGAGATAATCTGTCCCGGTTTCACCCGATCCGAATCCCCGGCTTCCAGTACCACTTTCTTTCCGTAGATTGCATCGTTTTCTTCCATGAACTCACTCTTATCCACCACCTGATTCTCTAAGAATCTCGTATCTCCGGCATCTTGGATCAATACCTTACGCATCATCTGGTGTACAATGATCTCGAAATGCTTATCATTGATCTTCACACCCTGCATCCGGTATACATCCTGTACCTCGTTCACGATATACTCCTGAACCTTGATCGGTCCCTCGATATTCAAAATATCAGTCGGGGTAATTGCACCGTCAGATAACGGGGTACCTGCACGTACATAATCGTTCTCCTGCACCAAAATTTGTTTAGACAAAGAAACCAGATATTTCTTTACCTCTCCGGCTTTTGATGTCACGATAATTTCACGATTACCGCGTTTGATCTTACCGTAAGTTACCTCACCGTCAATTTCCGATACAACGGCCGGATTCGACGGGTTACGAGCCTCGAACAACTCGGTAACACGCGGAAGACCTCCCGTGATATCGCCTGCTTTACCAACAGCTCTCGGAATCTTGGCAATGGTACTACCGGCAACAACCTCAGCTCCTTCCTTCACGACAATGTGGGCGCCTACCGGCAAGTTGTAACTCTTCACCGTGTTTCCTTCTGCATCATTGATACACAAAGCAGGCGCTTTCATCTTGTCACGGAACTCAATAATGATCATCTCCCTAAATCCGGTGGTTTCATCGGATTCTTCCTTATAGGTTTCACCCTCGATCAAGTTTTCCAACCCAACCGTACCGGAGAATTCGGTAATGATCAAAGCATTGAACGGGTCCCATTCACAAAGCAATTCACCCTTGCTGATCTCCTGTCCATCCTTCACGAACAACTTAGCACCGTAAGGGATAGCGTGAGAAATCAATATAATATTCGTGTTCTTATCCAATATACGCAACTCCGTCAAACGTCCTACAACCACGTCACAGGTCGTTCCGTTATCTTGCGTGTACTCAACAGAACGTAATTCTTCATACTCAACGTAACCATCATACTTCGCCTTCAAAGAGTTTTCGCTGGAAATATTTCCCGCAGTACCTCCCACGTGGAAGGTTCTCAATGTCAACTGAGTACCCGGCTCACCGATAGACTGTGCAGCGATAACCCCGACAGCCTCACCTTTCTCAACCATACGGCTGGTAGCCAAGTTACGTCCGTAACATTTAGCACAAACGCCCTTCTTCGCCTCGCAAGTCAATACAGAACGAACTTCAACACGCTCGATCGGGGAGTTCTCGATAATATCGGCAACTACCTCCGTGATCTCATCTCCAGAGGCCACGATCAATTCACCCGTATTCGGATGATAAATATCATGCACGGAAACACGTCCTAAAATTCTCTCTGACAAAGAAGACACGATCTCTTCGTTATTCTTGATAGCCGAAATGGTAATACCTCTCAACGTACCGCAATCTTCCTCGGTAATCGTGATATCGTTAGCCACGTCAACCAAACGACGAGTCAAATATCCGGCATCTGCAGTCTTCAACGCAGTATCGGCCAAACCCTTACGGGCACCGTGGGTTGAAATAAAGTACTCCAACACCGAAAGTCCCTCTTTAAAGTTTGCCAAGATCGGGTTCTCGATAATCTGTCCCCCAGTAGCACCTGATTTCTGCGGTTTTGCCATCAATCCACGCATACCTCCCAACTGACGAATCTGCTCACGAGATCCACGGGCTCCGGAATCCAACATCATGTAGATAGAATTGAATCCTTGGTCATCCGCTGCCAATTGTTTCATCAACGTGGCGGTCAAGTTCGCGTTCACGTGTGTCCAAATATCAATAATCTGGTTATATCTTTCATTATTGGTAATGAATCCCATGTTATAGTTCGCCATTACCTCTTCAACCTGGTCATATCCTTCTTGTAACAAATCTTGTTTGTTCTCCGGAACGATAACGTCTCCCAAGTTGAAAGACAAACCTCCCTCAAATGCCTTACGATAACCCAAATCCTTAATATCATCCAAGAATTTAGCCGTCACGTCCACACCGCAACGTTTGAACACGTCACCGATAATGTCACGCAACGCTTTTTTCGTAATCAACGTATTGATATAAGGATAGTTTTTCGGGGTGAACTGGTTCAAAATCACACGACCAACCGTTGTTTTGATCATATGCCTAATCGGTTGACCGTCCTTGTCCACGTTATCAATCTTCACCTCGATTTCAGCATGCAAGTCTACGGCTCTCTCGTTGAAAGCGATAATCACTTCCTCCGGAGAATAGAACTTCAAACCTTCACCCCTCACACCCTTCCTCGGTTTCGTGATATAGTACAAACCGAGCACCATATCCTGAGAAGGCACCGTGATAGGCGCACCGTTAGCCGGGTTCAAAATGTTATGAGAACACAACATTAAAATCTGAGCTTCCAATACAGCTTCGTTACCTAATGGCAAGTGTACGGCCATCTGGTCACCGTCGAAGTCAGCGTTGAATCCGGTACAAGCTAACGGGTGCAAACGGATTGCTTTACCCTCGATCAATTTCGGCTGGAATGCCTGAATACCCAAACGGTGCAGGGTCGGGGCTCGGTTTAACAATACCGGATGACCTTTCAACACGTTTTCAAGAATATCCCAAACGATCGGATCACGACGATCCACGATCTTCTTGGCACTCTTCACCGTCTTCACGATACCGCGCTCGATCAGTTTACGGATAATAAACGGCATATACAATTCAGCCGCCATGTCTTTCGGAAGACCACACTCGTGCATCTTCAAGTCCGGACCTACAACGATTACCGAACGTGCAGAGTAGTCAACACGCTTACCCAACAAGTTCTGACGGAAACGTCCTTGTTTACCTTTCAAACTGTCGGAAAGAGACTTTAACGGTCTGTTATTTTCAATCTTAACCGCATTGGATTTACGAGAGTTATCGAACAACGAATCTACGGCCTCCTGTAACATACGTTTTTCATTACGCAAGATTACATCCGGAGCCTTGATCTCGATCAATCTCTTCAAACGATTATTACGGATAATCACCCGTCTGTACAAATCATTCAAATCGGAAGTAGCAAAACGACCTCCGTCCAACGGAACCAACGGACGCAATTCAGGCGGTATCACAGACAACACCTTCACGATCATCCATTCCGGCTTATTAATTTCTTTACTTTCACGGAAAGCCTCTACGACCTGAAGACGTTTCAACGCCTCGTTCTTTCTCTGTTGAGAAGTCTCCGTATTTGCTTTATTTCTTAAATCGTATGAAAGATCATCCAAGTTCAGACGTTCCAACAACATGGAAATAGCTTCCGCACCCATCTTTGCAATGAACTTGTTTGGATCATCATCATCCAAATATTGATTATCTGTTGGAAGTTTATCCAGAATATCCAAATACTCTTCTTCCGTCAGGAAATCCATTGTTTTGATACCGGAATCCCCCATGATACCCGGGTTTACAACCACGTATCTCTCGTAGTAAATAACGGTATCCAGTTTCTTGGAAGGTAACCCTAACAAGTAACCGATTTTATTTGGCAACGACTTGAAATACCAGATATGAGCCACCGGAACCACCAACTGGATATGTCCCATACGCTCACG
This sequence comes from Butyricimonas sp., assembly GCF_019423355.1. Lineage (NCBI taxonomy): Bacteria > Pseudomonadati > Bacteroidota > Bacteroidia > Bacteroidales > Odoribacteraceae > Butyricimonas > Butyricimonas sp. Next base: position 149,894 of record NZ_JAHZBP010000004.1, on the reverse strand, counting down.
TCTAACCTTCTTCTCCGTAACCTCAACACCACAACGGTCACAAACGATACCCTTGTACCGAATACGTTTATATTTACCGCAATGACATTCGTAATCCTTCACCGGACCGAAGATACGTTCGCAGAACAAACCGTCGCGTTCGGGTTTGTAAGTACGATAGTTAATCGTCTCCGGTTTTAATACAGCACCACTGGACCGTTCCAGAATTTCTTCCGGGGAAGCCAATCCAATAGCGATCTTAGTAAAATTTTTTACTTTATTGTCTTTTCTGAAGGCCATATTTTATCTGTTAATTGAAAATTGAAAATTGAGAATTGAAAATTAATTCTTCCGGTTCTCCATTTTCAATTTTCCATTTTCAATTTTGCATTATATAAGATTAACGCTCAATCCCAACCCGCGAAGTTCATGCAACAATACGTTGAATGATTCCGGAATTCCGGGTGTCGGAAGAGGTTCACCTTTCACGATATGCTCGTAAGTTTTGGTTCTACCCATCACGTCGTCAGACTTCACGGTCAAGATTTCCTGCAAGATGTGTGATGCTCCGAAAGCCTCAAGAGCCCAAACCTCCATCTCTCCGAAACGCTGACCTCCGAACTGAGCCTTACCTCCAAGAGGTTGCTGCGTGATCAACGAGTAAGGTCCGATAGAACGAGCGTGCATCTTGTCATCAACCATGTGTCCCAGTTTCAGCATATAGATCACACCCACGGTTGCCGGCTGGTCGAAACGTTCTCCCGTTCCCCCGTCATACAGATAGGTGGTTCCGAATCTAGGCACACCTGCCTCGTCCGTGTATTTGTTGATATCGTCCAAAGAGGCACCATCGAAAATAGGAGTTGCAAACTTCAATCCCAAATTCTTTCCGGCCCAACCCAACACGGTTTCGAATACCTGTCCCAAGTTCATACGGGAAGGTACACCCAGCGGGTTCAAACAAATATCAACCGGAGTTCCGTCAGACAAGAACGGCATATCCTCTACCCTTACTACGCGGGATACAATACCCTTGTTACCGTGACGTCCTGCCATCTTATCACCGATTTGCAATTTACGTTTCTTAGCCACGTAAACCTTAGCCATCTTGATAATTCCAGAAGGAAGCTCGTCACCGACGGTAGCGTTATACTTCTTACGTTTAATCTGACCTTCGATCTCCTTGTACTTGATGATATAATTATGCAACAAGTCACGAATCATATCGTTTCTCTGCTTATCGGTCGTCCATTTGTTCGGGTTGATTTGCAAGAAGTCCATGTTCTGCAACATCTTGTAAGAGAACTTCACTCCCTTCGGAACAATATCCTCGTTCAAGTAATTCTTCACGCCTTGCGAAGTCTTACCATTTACCAACTCGAATAATTTGTCGATCAATAAAGTAGTCAAATCTCCGACTTTACGTTGGAATTGTTCATCCAGTTCGGCCAAAATGTTCTTACCGGCAGCTTTCGTTTTCCGATCACTTACCGTACGTTGGAACAACTTCTTATCAATAATAACACCTTTCAATGAAGGAGAAGCTTTCAATGAAGCATCTTTCACATCACCGGCTTTATCACCGAAGATTGCTCTCAACAATTTTTCCTCCGGACTAGGATCGGACTCTCCTTTCGGGGTAATCTTACCAATCAGGATATCTCCCGGTTGAACACGAGCCCCCACGCGAATGATTCCGTTTTCATCCAAATCCTTCGTGGCCTCCTCACTTACGTTCGGAATATCAGCCGTCAACTCTTCCAATCCACGTTTCGTTTCACGAACTTCCAGAGAATACTCGTCCACGTGAACAGATGTAAAGACATCATTCCGCACGATATTCTCGGAGATCACGATAGCATCCTCGTAGTTGTATCCTTTCCACGGCATGAATGCCACTTTCAAGTTCCGTCCGAGTGCCAATTCTCCCTTTTCTGAAGAGTATCCTTCCGTCAATATCTGACCTTCTTCCACACGTTGACCTTTTCTCACAATCGGTTTCAACGTGATCGTCGTACTCTGGTTTGTACGTTGGTATTTCGGCAGGTAATATTCTTTCGTATCAGGTTCAAAGCTTACAAAAGCCTCTTCCTCCGTACGGTCATATTTAACAACAATCTTGCGTCCGTCAACAAAAGAGATCACTCCCGGTCCCTCTGCGACAACCTGCGTTCTGGAATCCTTAATCAGATTAGCCTCCAAACCGGTTCCCACGATCGGGGATTGCGGGGAAATAATCGGAACTGCCTGACGCATCATGTTCGATCCCATCAACGCTCGGTTGGCATCATCATGCTCCAAGAACGGGATCAAAGACGCCGCGATAGATGCAATCTGATTCGGGGCAACATCGATCAAATCGACATCCTCTCCGGCTGCCAACGGGAAGTCCGCATCTTTTCTGGCTTTTACCCATTTATTCGTAAACTTGCCATCTTCATCGATAGCAGAACTTGCCTGAGCAATTACCAACTCCTCCTCTTCCTCTGCCGAATAGTAGCGTACCCCTTCCTCGGAAAGATCCACGATACCATTATTCACCTTACGGTAAGGAGTTTCGATAAATCCTAGATCGTTGATCTTAGCGTACACGCAAAGAGAAGAAATCAAACCGATATTCGGTCCCTCCGGCGTCTCGATCGGACACAAACGACCATAGTGAGTATAGTGTACGTCACGCACCTCGAATCCGGCACGATCTCTGGAAAGACCTCCGGGACCCAAGGCCGACATACGTCTCTTGTGAGTGATCTCGGCCAATGGATTCGTCTGATCCATGAACTGAGATAACGCATTCGTTCCGAAGAACGAGTTGATCACGGAAGACAAAATCTTCGAGTTGATCAAATCAACCGGGGTGAATACCTCGTTGTCACGCACGTTCATTCTTTCACGAATCGTACGGGCCATACGGGCCAATCCCACGCCGAATTGATTATATAATTGTTCGCCGACAGTACGTACACGACGATTACTCAAGTGGTCAATATCGTCCACGTCGGTCTTAGCGTTCAATAAACGAATCAAATATTTGATGATCTCGATAATATCCTCTTTCGTCAAAACACGGATATCCGGATCTGTTGCAAGTCCCAATTTCTTGTTTAACTTGTAACGTCCCACGTCACCCAAATCGTAACGTTTATCAGAGAAGAACAACTTGTCGATCACATCGCGGGCAGTAGCCTCGTCAGGCGGCTCCGAACTACGCAACTGCCTGTAAATATGTAATACGGCCTCTTTCTCCGAGTTACAGGGGTCTTTTTGTAACGTGTTATATATAATGGCATAATCTGCCAGATTTTGCATCTCCTTGTGAAGAAGGATCGTCTTCGCACCTGACTCGACAATCGCATCAATATGCTCAGGCTCCAGCACTGTTTCACGGTCAACGATAATCTCGTTACGCTCGATAGAAACAACTTCACCGGTATCTTCATCAACGAAATCTTCAATCCAAGATTTCAAAACACGAGCAGCCAACCGTCTGCCAACGACTTTCTTCAACCCCGTACGGGAAACATTCACTTCATCAGCCAGACCAAATATTTCAAGAATATCCTTATCCGTTTCAAAACCGATAGCTCGTAAAAGAGTGGTTACCGGCAATTTTTTCTTCCGGTCGATATACGCGTACATCACGTTATTGATGTCCGTGGCAAACTCGATCCAGGAACCCTTGAACGGAATAATTCTAGCGGAATAAAGCTTCGTACCATTCGCATGAATACTCTGCCCGAAGAAAACACCGGGAGACCTGTGTAACTGAGAAACGACCACTCGCTCTGCTCCATTGATCACGAAAGTACCTTTCGGGGTCATGTAAGGAACATTTCCTAAATATACATCCTCGATAACGGTATCAAAATCTTCATGTTCCGGATCTGTACAGTACAACTTCAATTTCGCCTTCAAGGGTGCGCCATAAGTCAATCCCTGACCCAGACACTCCTCGATCGTGTAGCGAGGCGGATCTATAAAATAGTCCAAAAATTCCAAAACAAAGTTGTTCCGAGTATCAGTAATAGGAAAATTCTCCTTGAAAACCGTGTAAAGGCCTTCATTCTTTCTGTTCTCAGGCGTGGTACCTAATTGAAAAAAGTCCTTGAAAGACTTTAATTGCACTTCAAGAAAATCAGGGTATTCCAACTGATTCTTTATCGATGCAAAGCTTATTCTATTGTTTGAATTATATGAAGACATCTATTATTTTTTTTGAACCTAAACAATCATAACAACAAAATGGTTTAGAGTCCACATGAGACTCTAAACCTGGAAAAACCAACCGGTTTTATTTTATTTAAGTTCAACTTCAGCTCCTGCCTCTTCTAATTGAGTCTTCAGCGTGTTAGCCTCTTCTTTAGAAACTTTTTCTTTCAATGGAGCCGGAGCCTTGTCAACTATTTCTTTAGCCTCTTTCAATCCAAGACCGGTCAATTCTTTCACTAACTTAACAACAGCTAATTTAGCAGCACCAGCTGACTTAAGAATTACATCGAATTCTGTTTGCTCTGCTTCAGCGGCAGCAGCACCACCAGCTGCAGGAGCAGCAACAGCTACAGCAGCTGCTGCAGGTTCGATTCCGTACTCTTCTTTTAAAATATCAGCTAATTCTTTTACGTCTTTTACGGTAAGGTTTACTAGCTCTTCTGCAAGTTTTTTCAAATCTGCCATTTCTATACTATTTAAAATTGTTTGTTTACTAAACTATAAAAATTATTCTTTTTCAGAAAGTGTTTTAACAACACCAGCGATAGTATTTTGTCCGGATTGCAATGCGGAAATAACATTCTGCATCGGAGCCTGCAACATTGCGATAATGTCTGCAAGCAACTCCTCTTTAGACTTGATACTGATCAACGATTCAAGCTGATCCTCGCCAACATAAGCACATTCTTCTACGAATGCGGCCTTGAATACCGGTTTGTCTTTAGTCTTACGGAATTCTTTAATCAGTTTTGCAGGACCGTTTCCGGTGTCGCACAACATGATTGCGCTATCGCCTTTCAACGCAGAAAAAATTTCCTCGTAGTTGTTGGTAGCGTTTTCCAAAGCCTTTTTCAACAATGTGTTCTTCACTTGCACCAGTTTGATGTTAGCATCAAAGCAAGCCCGACGCAAAGCCTGAGTGTCTACAGCGTCAAGACCGGAAATGTCACTAACATACAAGTGCTTGTAAGAATTCACTTGCTCCGTCAAGGTTTCTATTACGACTTTTTTATCTTCTTTTTTCATACTACTGAAGTCCTTTTTAGATTACTACATTAATCAAGTAAAGTCTTTTGGTCTACTTGAATACCGGGACTCATCGTACTTGACAGATACACGCTCTTGATATAAGTACCTTTAGCGGCAGCCGGTTTCAATTTATTGATCACGTTCAAGAATTCTCTAGCGTTCTCCATAATCTTGTTCGGCTCGAATGTAACTTTACCAATAGAAGCGTGAATAATACCGAATTTGTCAACTTTAAAGTCGATCTTACCAGCCTTCACCTCGGTTACTGCTTTCCCGATTTCCGGGGTTACAGTACCACTCTTCGGGTTTGGCATCAATCCACGAGGACCCAAAATTCTACCAAGAGCACCTACTTTACCCATTACAGAAGGCATCGTGATGATAATATCGATGTCGGTCCAGCCGCCTTTCAATTTTTCGATATATTCATCCAATCCAACGTAATCGGCTCCGGCAGCCTTAGCTTCTTCCACCTTATCAGGCGTACACAAAACCAAAACTCTTACTTGTTTACCGGTTCCATGAGGTAAAGTACATACACCGCGCACCATTTGATTGGCTTTACGCGGGTCTACACCCAGTCGAACGTCCATGTCAACTGACGCATCAAACTTCGTGAAAGTGATTTCCTTCACAAGCTGTGCGGCCTCGTCGATAGAATATACTTTTCCACCTTCGATCTTCGCTAAAGCTAACTTCTTATTTTTTGTCAGTTTACTCATTACGTTTGAAGTGTTACAAGTTCATTAAAAAGGTCTGTCACCGGTTACGGTTATACCCATACTTCTGGCGGTACCAGCTACCATACTCATTGCTTTCTCAATTTCAAAAGCGTTCAAATCTTTCATCTTGTCCGTAGCGATTGCTCTCACTTGATCCCAAGTGATAGAGGCCACTTTCTTACGATTAGGCTCTGCGGAACCGGATTTGATTTTAGCAACTTCCAAAAGTTGAATAGCAACAGGAGGTTGTTTTGTAATAAAATCAAACGATTTATCACCATACACCTGTATAATTACCGGGATGATCTTTCCTGCCTGCTCTTGAGTTCTAGCGTTAAATTGCTTACAGAAGTCCATGATATTGACTCCCTTAGAACCTAACGCCGGTCCTACTGGAGGCGAAGGATTAGCAGCTCCGGCTTTAATTTGCAGCTTGATAATAGCTTCAACTTGTTTTGCCATGATTGTTTTTAATCAAATAATTGTTATTCTTTTTCTACCTGCATGAAACTTAATTCAAGTGGTGTTTTCCGTCCGAAAATCTTGACAATTACTTTCAAGCGTTTCTTGTCCGTATTCACCTCCTCTATCACACCGGTAAAACCATTAAACGGTCCGTCAGTCACTTTAACTGACTCGCCAACGAAATAAGGGATACTTATTTCTTCTGGTTGTTCCGCAAGTTCATCTACAGTACCCAAGATCCGGTTTACCTCTGCTTGACGCATCGGTACAGGGTCTCCTCCTTTGGTTTCCCCCAGGAAGCCGATCACATTCGTGATGTCACGAAGTATGTGAGGGATTTCTCCAACGAGTGCGGCCTCGATCAACACGTAACCCGGATAAAGATTTCGCTCACTGCTATACTTTTTCCCGTTACGCACCTGATACACCTTCTCTGCAGGTACTAAAACCTGTGAAACGTAATCCTGAAGCCCTAAACTGGCGATTTCGTTCTCGATGTACTCCTTTACCTTCTTCTCTTTTCCTCCAATGGTCCGAAGTACATACCATCTTTTTTTCATTTCAGCCATGTTAGACCTCCAAGATTTTTAGTAAAACAAATTATATATACCGGTCACGATATGTCTGAACGAAAAATCCATTGCAAAAATGCACAACGCTATGATAACGGAAGCAATCATCACAATTGTTGCACTACTCTGGAGCTCAGACCACGTGGGCCAAGTTACTTTATTCACCAGCTCGTTATAAACATCTGATATATAACTTTTAATCTTCATTTGTTCTATATTTAATTTGCACGGGAGGAGAGGTTCGAACTCCCGACCCTCGGTTTTGGAGACCGATGCTCTACCAACTGAGCCACTCCCGTGTGTAAGCCGACCGAAGCCGGCTCATTATTTTAAATTTCAAATTTTAATTGCGAATCTACAATCTAAAATCATTAAATCTAAAATTGTATTAGTCTAAGATCTCAGTGATCTGACCAGCACCTACGGTTCTACCACCTTCACGGATAGCGAAACGCAAACCTACGTTACAAGCAACCGGAGTGATCAACTCAACAGTGATTGTCAAGTTATCACCAGGCATTACCATCTCGCGTCCTTCCGGAAGAGTGATCTCACCGGTAACGTCCAAGGTACGGATATAGAATTGAGGTCTGTATCTGTTGTGGAACGGAGTGTGACGACCACCTTCTTCTTTCTTCAAGATATAAACCTCAGCTTTGAATTTATCGTGCGGTTTAACAGAACCCGGTTTTGCCAATACCATACCACGTTTGATCTCGTCTTTGTCGATACCACGAAGTAACAAACCAACGTTATCACCAGCTTGACCTTCGTCAAGAATCTTACGGAACATCTCAACTCCGGTACATACGGTTTTCTTACCATCAGCACCCAAACCGATAATTTCCAACTCATCACCCGTGTGAACGATACCAGTTTCGATACGACCGGTAGCAACAGTTCCACGACCAGTGATAGAGAACACGTCCTCAACAGGCATCAAGAACGGTTTATCAACGGCACGTTGCGGCAACTCAATCCAGTTGTCAACTGCATCCATCAACTCCATTACTTTCTCTTCCCATTTTGCTTCTCCGTTCAATGCTCCAAGAGCAGAACCTAAGATAACCGGAGTATTATCTCCGTCATATTGATAGAATGATAACAACTCACGAACTTCCATCTCAACCAACTCCAACATTTCCGGGTCGTCCACCATATCCACCTTGTTCAAGAATACAACGATTCTCGGAACGTTTACCTGACGAGCCAAAAGGATGTGCTCACGAGTCTGAGGCATCGGACCATCAGTAGCGGCACAAACTAAGATAGCACCGTCCATCTGAGCAGCACCAGTTACCATGTTCTTTACATAGTCGGCGTGTCCCGGACAGTCAACGTGTGCATAGTGACGATTTGCAGTCTGGTATTCAACGTGAGAAGTGTTAATGGTGATACCTCTCTCTTTTTCTTCCGGTGCGTTATCGATAGAATCGAATGAACGTAATTCAGAAAGACCTTTTTTTGCCAATACCGTAGTGATAGCAGCCGTCAAAGTAGTTTTACCGTGGTCAACGTGACCGATAGTACCAATATTTACGTGTGGTTTGGACCTGTCAAAATGTTCTTTAGCCATAACTCTAAAACAATTTTTATTATTAAACAATTTATCTCAATAACTCAATTTCATGCAAGCAACTCGCTGTTTACCTGGAAATTACCCGGACAAGTGCGAGAAAACCCATTTAATTTGGCTTGCAAATGTACAAATTAAAAATCATATCTCACAATAAATGAGATCATTTTTCTTAATTTTCTCTTTTTTCTTTCGCTTTAACAAGTTGTCTCTTCAATACATCGTACAACTCGTCCACTGTTTCTTCAAAAGTTTTCGCGTTCTTTTTAGCGAACACGTCTTGCCCTTTGACATCAACATGCACCTCGGTTAACTTATTTTCCAGATGATCGTCTTTTTCCAATTTCAACGTAACATCTATACTCATAATTCCGTCGTGATACTTCTCCAATTTCGAGAACTTCTTGTTAATGAACTCCTCCAGCACTGGATTTACTGAAAAACCTACAGGATTAATTCTAATGTCCATATCGTTTCCTCCTATAATTTATGCTCGCGGGTGAGCTTGTTTAAAAATCTTCAACATTTTCTCCACAGAATTATGAGTGTACACCTGAGTAGCTGCCAAGTTGGAATGCCCCAGCAATTCTTTAATTCCTTGAATCGGCGCACCGTTATCCAACAGGTGCGTGGCAAAAGAATGTCGCAACACGTGCGGGCTGCGTTTTGCTAAAGAAGTATGTGATTCCAGTTCTTTCGTCACCAAACGATAAACGAAATTAGCGTAAAGCGGCTTTCCCTTATCGGTCACGAAAAACATGTCATGCTCCCCTTCCACCACGCGGCTCCGGGCATCCAAATAACATTCGATGTCCTGTATCAACTCGGTCATGATTGGGATTTCTCGCCATTTTCCACCTTTCCCGAAAACACGAATACAACGCCGTGAAAGATCAACATTCCCTACCTTCAATCCAACAATTTCAGAACGCCTCATTCCCGTATCATAAGCCATCAACAAGATCAAGAAATCTCTTAACCCGGAAAAACCTTTCTTTTTCTCCGCATCATCCAGCGTACATTCCATCTCCTCTTCCCTCACGAAAACCGGCAATCGCTTCGGCAATTTCGGCCCGCTGATATTCTCAGCGGGATTCACCTCTATCACTTTCTCTTTTACAAGGAAACGAAAAAACGCCTTTATACTGCTCAACTTACGCTTACCGGAAGCAGCACTTAACTTCCCTCTGGTACCGTTCACCCTCAAGTCTCCCCTCATCTCTGCCACGACCCATTCTCTAACGAGTTTGGTCGTCACTCGAGAAAAATCCTCATTATTCCCTTCCAATCCACAAAATTCGTAGAACTGATACAAATCCGCCTTATACGCGATGATCGTATTTTCCGAATAACGTTTCACGCTACTCAAATACTTCAAGAACAATTCTATCTGCATCATTTCTACTATTTTAATAACGTAAGCAAGTTACGTTTTTTGTTTGGAAAAACAAAGAAAGTGATCGATTTATTCTTCCGCTTGTTGCAAAGATTGACGATAGGCAGCTTTCATCCGGGCCATTCTATTTCTAATAGACGGTTTGGTGAAAGCCTGACGATCTCTCAGCTCTTTAATCACGCCGGTTTTTTCGAATTTTCTTTTGAATTTTTTCAGTGCTCTCTCGATATTTTCGCCTTCTTTTAATGGTACAATTATCATGATTTATAATTTTAAAAAATGAATACTTATTTTATAATAAAAAAATCCGACAACACTATAATGTGCTGCTTACTAATTAAATATATGTATATTTTTTACTATCTCAAAAATAATTGACCACCCCCTTTCAAGCGGATTGAAGTTCATATTTAACAATTCGAAAACTGGGCGCAAAGATAAATCAATTAATCGAGATATAAAAATAAAATTTCGTTTTTAGCGTTCTGAAGTACAAGCGGGAAGAAATGAAACCGCCTCAAGGAAAAGAGGCGGTTTCAGGGATGGACTTAAAACGAGAAGGAGTTAACAGATTCTCTCGCCGTTAAGTATCCAACCTATCAATTCTATTTTTAAAGGAAACAGCCGGGTGGGATTCAAACTACTAACGTGAGAAGATGAACGTGGCTCCCCTGTGCGTTTCCGGCTGCTTTCTTGTTAGCACCGGAATTAAAAAAATCCGGCGCTATATTTTAGCAATCCGGAAGATTTAAAAATCGGACCGGGCTGCTCTTCGTAACGGAGGTCTAGCAAACCTATAGAGACGAAAAGCAAGCCTCGACCCGACTATATATATTACTATACGTAATCGAGTACGAAGGCGTTGCAATCACCGTGCTCTATATAGAAGTTGCTAGTTTCCGTTCACAGTGCATAATTGCACGCTATCAATAAAAACCGAACGTGTTGCGTTCTGTTAGCGCAAAGATGATAAATAATTATCTCATAAACAAAAAAGCACTAAACTATTTTTCAAGTTTTCGACAAAATAGTACAATCTTCGCTTATTACTTTATAATAACAGTGAAAGCTGGATCAATTATATAACCATAATCTTTATTCTCAACTTTCACTAATTCAAATTACAAGGCAAAAATAAAGCTATCAAGGATATTTTTCACCACAAATAAATTATCTTTGCATCCAATAAATACACAACATCATGGAAAAGGATAAAATCAACAGACTTATCAAGATTCTAAACGAGGCTAAAGAAATAATTGCAGAATTGGAAGGATACGCAACCAAAAAGGAGAAACAAGCCAAAACAATAGAACAAATACTGGCAACAAACATTCGGGAGTTTGGATTTAGCACAAGGGCTATGAGTGTTTTATTGATGGCAGAGATAAAAACAGTGAAAGACATAACAAAATACACCAAATACGAAATACAAAACTTACGCTCCTGCGGGCGTGTATCAGCAAACGAGATTGAAGCGAAGCTAAACGCAGTAGGAATAAAATTGGCACAAGAAGAAGAGGATTAATCCAATCTATACCATCACAAGATGGGAGAGGGAACTCGCTCGCCGCTGCCCCCCCTTCTCATAGACTTCGCTTTCCTTACCTGCCCAACAAGTCTATTTTTCCAGATAGCTAATATACCACACCACACACTCAAATTACAAATACAATCGTCTCAAAAATCAATTTTATCGAAGATAAATGCAAGAAGAATACAGGATGAATGCTCCGTGGTCTAAATGAACTATCAGCAAACAACCAAGAGAACAATAGATTGCCATAGCTTAAAGCCAGTGTAATACCAAACTTCTATCAAAGTAATAATCTCCTCACGCCCTTTCAACTCCCTTCCATCGCCCTTTCATAGCCCATTCCCCATAAGCGAGCAACGGAGTGAAAAGTTGGATGAAAGAATCATGCGAGATTATTACTGCGGTATTTCAAGAGAATTACGGTGATAAATCAGGGATTCAGCAAATCCTTACAATAATAATTCAAAATTCCATTAATCATATCCAAATAAGCCTTCGCCTTTGTATTTTCGGGATTTATACGCATCACCTCATTCAGATGGTTTATCGCTTGCGTTGTCTCCCCCATGGCATTATACACCACTCCCAGTTCCAACAGCACGAGTTCCCGTTCTCCTTCATTCTGTTCCAACATTTGCCGGAGCATGGCAATTGCACCTTCCCGATCGCCTTGTTTTGCCAGTTGTTTTGCTTCTTCTATATTCATTGTTATTTCTACTTTTTATAAATATCCGTCTCAAAGGTAGCAATATTTTTCACGGCATCCTCCACCTTCAAGACAAGCCTGTTTTTTCCTTTCACGAAAACGGGTTCATTTATGTTACCTTCCAGCAGGCGATTTTTCGCGTCATACGTGAACAAACACCATTTTCCATTTACCTCAACCCGATAAGAAGAGATGCCCGACAAATCATCAACCATCTTGAAGCGGATCTTCTGCCCGGCCCTCCCCGTGTAAAGAACAACCGGGGCAATCGTGTCCTGACGAACCGTGTATTCACCCAACACCCGGGGAAATGCCTCAAGCCCCTCTTCCGTCCATCGGGTCTTCAAGGCAGAAAAACGATTACTTTTCTCCAGCAAACAGATCACGGACTTTTCCGGGAACTTCCCGCCAACCACCAACCGGGCATTTTTCATCAACGGGTATATTTGTTTCCCGGTAGAAAACACCTCGATCGTCTCGACACTATCTCTCAAGCGGGAAGACACCTCCGGCTTGCACACGATCGGATAGGATAAAGCATCCGCCTCCAACCACAGGGTATATATTCCTTGTTTCAAGCTATCGTTTTGATGATTCATCAATAATTTTTCCTCGTCCGTCAATACCAATTCCCGCGAGGGAGATTTACCCCATAACTGGAACATGATACTGGAACGATTCCCATTAATGTCCGATAAATCAACTGTAACATCCACCACGCTATCTTTCTCAACCGGGATAAATCCCCCGTTCTGATTACGAACGGACAACAATTGCTCCTGATAGTTCCCGAAAGTCAAGTAAACCAAACGGTTTTCCCTGTAATGATGAAAATCCTTCAACTCGTTAACCAAAAACGTCTCGTCAAAAGAAAGCTCGTTCATGGTCATTTTAAAGACCTCCTGTCCGTTAGCACTCACGCTCAAGTCATACACGCCCAACTTGTTCCAAGAATCTTTCATATAGTCATCAGATTGTATCCCAATCCCGACCATCCCGGCGGGTACCCCGACCTTTCCTCCCCGGAACACCCGGTTACCCGTGTTTTTCACTTCCACCCGACGAGTTGCATTCCGCACCCCCTCGTTTGAAATCGGATACACGTAAACCCCTCGCACGCTCGGTCCCGTTTGATCCTTCACCGAAAGAAAACGTAAAGGATTTAAAGCACGCTCGCTTTTCGTGTCACGCACCTCGAAATGCAAATGAGGACCACCCGAAGAGCCGGTATTCCCGCTATAAGCAATCGTGTCACCCGCACGAAAACGGAGTTCATAGCCCGACATATTCTCGTCCACCTCGAATGACTCCTTATTATATTGTATATTTCTCACGACTTTCGCAATTCGGGGTACAAAACGGCTTAAATGACCATACACCGTGGTTATTCCCCCCTCGTGTTCCAAGTACAGGGCATTCCCGTACCCCGTGGCAGACACCTTTACACGTGCCACGACACCGTCTTTCACGCAAATCACCGGTAGACCTTCCCGCCCTCCGGTTTTAAAATCCAGCCCGGAGTGCAGGTGTGTCGCTCTCAATTCTCCGAAATTTCCACTCAATAGCGGAACATTTTTCAACGGGTAAAGCAACGTGTCTGTTTGTGCGCAAACATTTGATGATAAAAGAAGTAACATCAACAACAATGCTCCAATCCCCCTCCACATTATCTTGTTTGTCATAAAAAAACCATTAAATCCATTGCAAAATTAATAACACTATTGATAATTAAAAGAAATTATTCTATCTTTGTGGTGTAAAGATTATGTTATGACAGCAAAACAAGATGCCGTTATTAACGAGCTAAACACAAAAGTTGAACGACTGATAAAACTATATATATCCTCACTGGACAAAAACAGAGAGATGGATTCAGAGATGAAAGAACTCAGGATTCAAATCGAGCGAATGAAAAGTGAGAACATGAAATTACATGAAGAAATCAAGACATTGAAGGTGGCTGCCGCTATCTCGACCGGAGAAGGAAGTTCCGAGGCCAAAAATAGAATAAGCCAACTTGTGCGGGAGATTGATAAATGTATTGCTCTTTTGAATAATTAAATATGAATGATAAACTTACTATTACGCTAAATATAGCCGGTAGGCCCTGCGTTCTGACCATAGAGAGAGAGGAAGAAGAGGAGATCAGAAAAGCTGCACAACTGATTAATAGTAAGATTGCAAAATATAGGGAAAAGTACGCAACTGCTGATCCCGTTGATTTTCTAGCTGTTACCGCATTACAATTCACGGTAAAAATGCTGGAGGCTGAAAGGCGAAACGACGTGGAGCCGGTATTGGACGAGGTGAAGAAGATTAGTAGCAGGCTCGATGAAGTTGTGAAAGAGTAAAAAAGAAAGAGTTCTTTGAAAAGGAAATAGATATACCCGCATTATTTCGTATTTAACTGGAAAACTCAACACTTAACCAATTAGAGTGAAGCTTAGTTAGCCAAAGACAGGCCTCAACCCTTCGGGGTTCCTTCGGGACGGTGGAAGTTTGAATCTGACGGCAGCTCTACCCGTGTCTAACAGGGGTTTTTTAAAGAAGAAATGATGCGGGTTTTTTGTATAAACAAAAAACACCAAAATATATTATATAACTATAAATTCAAGTTACGAATATGATAACAATAATAATTACCGGTGTTATTGCTCTGATAGTGGGATTCGTTCTCGGATACCTGCTAATCAACATGACCTTGAAATACAGGAGCAAAAACATCATCAAGGAAGCGGAAGCAGAGGCGGAAGTAATTAAAAAAGACAAGATTTTGCAAGCAAAGGAGAAATTCCTGCAGATAAAGGCCGAACACGAAAAACAAGTGAATGCCCGCAATAGCAAAATCCTTCTCGCGGAAAATAAGCTAAAACAAAAAGACGCCGAATTGGCTCGTAAAATGGAAGAATGTCAGCGCAAGATCAAAGATGCGGAGACACAACAGGAGACGCTAGAGGCCCAAAAAGAATTACTGGAAAAGAAACACGCCGAACTGGATAAATTCAAAAAACAACAGATCGAACAACTGGAAGCCATTTCCGGGATGTCTGCCGATCAGGCAAAGGAAAAACTCATCAGTTCTTTGAAAGACGAGGCCGAAACCGAAGCGATGTCATACGTGAACGAGATTATGGAAGAGGCAAAAATGACGGCAAACATGGAGGCGAAAAAGATCGTGGTAAAAACCATCCAACGGGTGGCCACGGAAACTGCCACTGAAAACGCCGTATCTATATTCCATATTGATTCGGATGAAATCAAAGGACGTATCATCGGACGGGAAGGACGTAACATCCGGGCGCTGGAAGCAGCCACCGGTGTTGAAATCATCGTGGACGACACCCCGGAGGCAATTGTACTTTCCGGATTTGACCCGGTAAGACGAGAAATCGCTCGCCTTTCACTCCACCAATTAGTTACCGACGGACGTATTCACCCGGCACGGATTGAGGAAGTAGTCAACAAGGTGAAAAAACAAATCGAGGAAGAGATCGTCGAGACTGGAAAACGCACCACCATCGACTTGGGTATTCACGGGTTGCACCCGGAATTGATCCGGTTGGTCGGTAAAATGAAATACCGTTCTTCTTACGGGCAGAACTTGTTACAACACGCTCGCGAAACAGCCAACCTCTGTGCCATCATGGCTGCGGAATTGGGCTTGAACGTGAAGAAAGCAAAACGTGCCGGACTATTGCATGACATTGGTAAAGTACCCGATGATGAACCGGAATTACCGCACGCAATCCTCGGTATGCGCCTAGCAGAAAAATACAAGGAGAAACCGGATATTTGTAACGCTATCGGTGCTCACCACGAAGAGATTGAAATGACAACGATGATCGCCCCGATCGTTCAGGCTTGTGACGCCATCTCAGGCGCACGTCCGGGCGCAAGACGGGAAGTAGTTGAGTCATACATCAAACGACTGAAAGAGATGGAAGACCTTGCACTTTCTTATAACGGAGTAGTCAAAACCTACGCCATCCAAGCAGGCCGCGAATTGCGGGTAGTCGTTGGTAGTGAAAAGGTATCTGACACGGAGGCAGAGAAAATTTCATACGAAATCGCTAAAAAGATTCAGGATGAAATGACCTACCCCGGACAGGTGAAAGTAACGGTGATTCGAGAAACACGCGCTATAAACTACGCGAAATAATTAAAAGTCCGGCCGAGATAGCCGGACTTTTAAGTTACAGGTTACAGGTTTAAAGTCGAAGACTTAACTTGTAACCTGTAACTTTTTAATCCAAACGGAGCGACAGGATTAAAAACCCCCAAACATTTGTCCGGTATTATTTGTTTTACTAAATTTGGTTGCTCAAAAAGTAAACAGTATATGGAGCCAATAAAATCATCAGAATTAATCACAAACGATGACGGGAGTGTCTTTCACCTCCACCTTCATCCCGAAGATCTGGCAGAACAAGTGATCCTCGTGGGTGACCCTTCCCGAGTAGAAATGATTGCCTCATATTTCGAGAAAATAGACGTCAGGAAAAGCGACCGGGAGTTCTGTACCATCACCGGATATTACAAGGGACACCGCCTGTCAGTTATCTCTACCGGAATCGGTGCGGATAACATTGACATCGTGATGAATGAACTAGATGCTTTGGTCAATATCAACTTGCACACCAAAGAAATAAACGCAGAAAAGAAAACATTAAATATAGTACGAATCGGAACTTCCGGTTCCGTGCAAGCAGATGTTCCCGTACATTCATTCGTGATCTCGGAAATGAGCCTCGGCATAGACGGGGTATTGCGTTTCTACCGGGATAACGAAATGGTATGTGATGCCGCTTTCGAGGAGGCCTTTATCAAGGAATGTCACTGGACACCCTTAGCAGCCCGCCCGTACGCAGTAAAAGCATCTGACGAACTGGTGGACAAATTACACACGGAAGGCGTTACCGTGAAAGGCGTCACGTTGACGGCAAACGGATTCTACGGACCACAGGGACGAGTGCTTCGCTTACCGATCGAGATGCCTACAGTGAATGATGAAATTGCCCGTTTCGAATTCGGGAATTACAAAATTGTCAATTACGAGATGGAAAGTGCCGCCATTGCCGGGCTGGCAGCTCTTATGGGCCATCGGGCCACCACGATTTGCCTGATCATTGCTAACCGGGTCAACGGGGATGCCTCGGCCGATTACAAACCGCACATGAAGAAACTTATTGAATATACATTAAATTCTCTCATACGTTAATCACTTATTAATTATGATTCAAAGGATTCAAACTATTTACTTGCTCGTGGTAGCAATCATCATGACGATTCCATTGTACGTGCCGATCGCCCAATTGCTTATCCCGAATGATGCGAGCTATAACTTTTTTACTTATGGCGTGGTTCTCATTGGAGAAAATAGCGTGCTACAAGCCCACTACTGGGCCTTGTTAATCATGAATATTTTCACGATCGGGGTTCCCTTAGTGAATGTGTTCCTGTTCAAAAAACGTTTCCTCCAATTGCGTTTATGCATCGTGGAAATCATCCTATTGATCGGTGCCATTATCTTGATGTGGTATCACATCAATCAATTCGCAGACAAAATGAACGCCGAGATTCTTTATAAATTCAGCCTTATATTACCCGTGATCTGTATTATTTTCACATACATGGCCATAAGGGGAATACTTAAAGACATCAAATTGCTCAAATCTTTTGACAGAATTCGATAATTATCAAAATAATCATAAACCAATAACTAAAAATGAGAAAAGCACATTTACTGGTTACACTAGCGTTAGTTTGCTGCACCACGTACACGATGGCCTGCACGAACTTTTTATTCACGAAAGGAGCAACGAAAGACGGGTCGACAATGGTCACTTATTCTGCCGACTCCCACGTTTTATACGGAGAATTGTATCACTGGCCCGCACAAGACTGGCCTGCCGGAAGTATGCTCGATGTTTACGAGTGGGACACCGGCAAATTTATGGGTAAAATCCCGCAAGTAGCCCACACGTACAACGTGGTAGGAAACATGAACGAGCATCAGCTCGCTATTTCCGAAACCACTTTCGGGGGACGTAAAGAACTGGAATCCCAAACGGGAGCTATTATAGATTATGGTAGCGCTATATATATCACGTTACAACGTGCGAAAAATGCCCGTGAAGCCATTGTAATAATGACCGACTTGATTGAAAAATACGGTTGGGCAAGTAGTGGAGAGTCGATCTCTATCATTGACCCGAACGAAGTATGGATTATCGAAATCATCGGTAAGGGAGAAGGAGAAAAAGGAGCTGTTTGGGTAGCACGCATGGTACCGGACGGATATGTTTCCGCTCACGCAAACCAAGCTCGTATCACGACTTTCCCGTTAGAAGGCAAAACTTCGATCTCTTCAGACAAAATGAACAAGATTTACGATCCGAATATCACCACCGTGTATTCCAAGGACGTGATCTCTTTCGCGAAAGAAAAAGGATTCTATCCTCAAGACGGGAAAAATAAAGATTTCAGTTTTTCTGATACTTACGCTCCGGTTGACTTCAGCGGGGCTCGTGCCTGTGAAATCCGTGTTTGGGCATTCTTTAATGCCGTGAACCCGGACATGGCTCAATACTGGGATTACGCCACGGGAAGAAACATTCAACGGGATAGCAAAGGTTACGCAACCAACCGTATGCCGTTATGGATTAAACCCAGCGAGAAAGTGGACGTGATGCAAGTAATGGATTTCATGCGTGATCACTTGGAAGGAACAGAACTGGATATGAGCAAGGATATGGGAGCCGGTCCGTACGAATGTCCGTACAGATGGCGTCCGATGAGTTTCAAAGTAGACGGGAAGGAATATGTTCACGAAAGAGCAACAGCAACCCAACAAACCGGATTCACGTTTGTAGCACAATGTAGAAGTTGGTTACCCGATGAAATCGGAGGAATCCTTTGGTTTGGCGTTGACGATGCGGCTAGCTCCGTGTATTTCCCGATGTATTCAGCAGCCACGGAAGTGCCTTTCGCATTCGCAGAGGGGAACGGCAGCATGATGGAATTCACCAATAAAGCAGCCTTCTGGGTATTCAACCAAGTAACGAACTTCGCGTACACACGCTATAACTTGATTCACCCGGAAATTCGTGCAAAACAAGTTGCGCTGGAACAACAATACGTGAATTTCGTCCAAATGATCGATGCCGGAGCAAAAGAGATGTTAGCTCAAGACAAAGAATCAGCGATTAAATTTATCACGGATTTCTCCTGTCGCACTGGAAATCATCTGGTGGACACGTGGAGAGATTTCTACGGTTACCTGTTCTGCAAATTCATGGATGGTAACGTAAAAACCGCAATCCCGGGAGAGAAAAACCCGAAAGTGGAGCAACCCGCTTTACCGGAATGGTATCTCCGAATGCTTATCGAACAAACGGGTAAAAAACTTGAGGTGGTAGAATAAACACTACAAAATAAATATTCCGATACTTGCATCGGAATATTTATTTTTCTACCTTTGCCACTCGATTTTAAAACGTACGTAGTCTCTTACATAAAAGACAAAAGTCGTAATACTGCGTTCGATAAATAAACTTTTTAAAATAAAGACAATGGACTTAATTAAAATTGCGGAACAGGCTTTTGCTCAAGAAAACGCTATCGAAATTCCTTCATTCAACACGGGTGATACCATTAGCGTACACTACAAAATTAAAGAAGGAAACAAAGAACGTATTCAGATTTTCAAAGGTGTTGTTATCCAAATTAAGGGAACAGGAACTACCAAGACTTTTACGGTTAGAAAAATGTCTGGTAACGTGGGTGTAGAACGTATCATTCCTTTCAATTCTCCTTACATTCATGCAATCGAGGTGAACAAGAGAGGTGTTGTTCGTAGATCCAGAATTTTCTACTTCCGTGAGCTTACCGGAAAGAAAGCAAAAATTAAAGAGAAGAAATTTTAATTTAAGCTTTAGCCATATAAAAAAGCCTCGTTTGAAACGAGGCTTTTTTATTTAAACATTTTCTCAAAATTTCTTCGTTGAAACGTAACAATTTAATTCCAAAATCCATACTATTCATTTAAGAAAATCCTAACTTTGCAAGAAGGTAAATAAAATGATTACTTATGGAAAATAATGACATCATAAAAATAGCCAGAGCCAAAGCCGAAAAATGGTTGGACAAGGCATACGATGAAAAAACACGCGAAGAAGTAAAACGCATATTGGAAAACACGGACACGACAGAATTGATTGAATCGTTTTACAACGATCTGGAATTCGGAACCGGCGGTTTACGGGGAATCATGGGAGTGGGAACCAACCGCATGAACATTTACACGGTAGGCGCTGCCACGCAAGGTTTTTCAAACTACATCAACAAAATGTTCCCGCATGAAAAGAAGGCCGTATGTATCGGTCATGATTGCCGTCATAACTCCCGGCTCTTTTCAGAAACAGCCGCCAATATTTTCTCGGCCAACGGGATACACGTTTACCTGTTCGAAGACTTGCGCCCCACACCCGAAATGTCATTTGCTATCAGGGATCTAGGATGCAAAGGAGGAGTTATCCTTACAGCCTCACACAACCCGAAAGAATATAACGGTTATAAAGCATACTGGGATGACGGATCACAACTCGTTCTCCCGCATGATAAGAACGTGATCGATGAAGTAAAAAAAGTACAAGTCTCGGATATTAAATTCGAAGGAGTACCGGAAATGATCACCATTTTAGGAAAAAATTTTGACAAAAAATACTTGGATAAAGTGAAAACGTTAAGTCTTTCACCGGAAGCCATACAAAAAGAACACGATTTGAAGATCGTCTTTACCCCACTACATGGAACTACCTACGAACTTGTTCCCGCCTCTTTACGTAACTGGGGATTCACGAACATTCATACCGTACCAGAACAAAGTATTCCCGACGGGGATTTCCCGACCGTGGCATCTGCAAACCCGGAGGAACCGGCAGCTTTCAAAATGGCTCTGGACCTAGCTCGCAAAATTGATGCAGATTTGGCTATGGCTTGTGACCCGGATGGGGATCGCATCGGAATTGCCGTAAAAAATGACGCGGGAGAATGGACGCTATTGAACGGAAACCAGACCAATATTATTTTCACGGAATACATCATCCGCAGAAAAAAAGAACTGAACCAGCTTAAAGGTGGAGAATACACGGTAAAAACCATAGTCACAACCGAATTGATTAAAGACATCGCAGAAAAGAATCATATCATCTGTTATGACGTGTACACCGGATTCAAATGGATTGCCGACGTGATCCGCAAAGAAGGCGGGGAGAAATTCATCGGTGGCGGGGAAGAATCTTTTGGCTACATGCCGGGAGCATTTACCCGGGACAAAGACGGGGTTTCTGCCACGTCATTAATGGCCGAAATCGCCGCTTGGGTAAAGATGCAAAATAAAACACTGTACTCTTTCCTCAAGGAAATCTATGCCAAATACGGATTCTCGCAAGAGAGAATGATTTATATCGTGCGCAAAGGTTTAAGCGGGGCGCAAGAGATCAAAGCCATGATGGAAGAGTTCCGCCACAACACCCCGAAAGAGATTAATCATAGTCCGGTTGTGTTGAAAAAAGACTACCTCTCTTTGGAAGCAACAAACCTACAAACGGGAGAAAAAACGCACCTCAATTTCGAGACGAAAAGTGACGTTTTGCAATTCTTCTTGGCCGATGGTAGTAAGATTTCCGTTCGTCCTTCCGGTACTGAACCTAAGATTAAATTTTACTTTGAAGCCCGGGCCCAGATGAAAGATATGAATGACTATGAACGGGCGCAGCAGGATGCGAACGCCCGTATTGATGCTATTATCAAGGATTTGAAGCTTCAATAAAAAGCATAAAGGTGTCAAAAGTCATTTTTCAAACTCCCTCCCCCCTTCGGGGTACTCCCTCTATAAACAGAGGGAGAGCTGAAATACTCTCTATTTTCGGGAAAAATCACCAGCACCTCCTCTGTTTATAGAGGAGGTGGCACGAAGTGACGGAGGAGTTTAATAAATGACTTTTGACACCTCTCTTTTATCCCTCCATCTCAATCATCTCATCCTTGAAATTAATCAAGTATAATTTTTTGCGGGCCCGGGTAAATGCCGTATACAACCAACGCCAATACTCATCGTCATAAGAATCCTCTCCCAGCCATCCCGGATCAACAAATACCGCATCCCATTGTCCCCCTTGGGCTTTATGACACGTGACTGCATAGGCAAATTTAATTTGCAGGGCATTATAATATTCGTTCTCTTGAATTTTCTTAAACCGTTTTTGCTTGGAAGCAATATCCGTATAATCCTCTTCCACGGCCATATACAACCGCCGATAATCTTCATAACTCAATGCAGGTTGTTCCGTGGTCAAGGTATCCAACATGACCCATGCCGTGATCTCTTCCTCGTAACCGTAAATACTTAGACGAGTGTTGACAAAATGGAATCCGTATAAATCCTTATATTTCCCGACCTTCTCCACAGTGGCAATATCCCCGTTCGCGATAAAATCCACCTTATCGTACTCCGCTCCCCAGAAATAATTATTCTTCACGATCATGACCTTATCCCCACTACTGAAAGCATCTTCCCGGTAAAGGATCCTAGCCCGTATCCCCTCATTAAAACGATTGGCCCGTTTATTCGACCGACAAATCACCATCGTTTCGTCCATCCCAAAAGAGCTATAACATTGATCTAACTCTTCCAGTAGTTCACTCCCGCTTACCCGTACAATATCCGGAAAACCCGCTACCCGAAGCAAGAGTTTGGTAAAAGGTCCCGCCCCGATCATTTCCCGTACCCGAGTAGCATTGTACAGGATTCCGGATTGTTCCGACTGCCGCATGATATCGGTCAAGTTTGCCTCATATATCTCCATTCCGTAACTCACCTGCAAGAAATCAGCCTCCAAGGCCGGACTGACATCCACGCCAATCGGGGGTAATTGGGCTGTATCCCCGATTAACACCAAGCGATTATTCCTCCCGTTGTACACGAACTCAATCAGATCATCCAGCAAAGACCCCGTCCCAAAATTCGAATCCTGAGAACCCATTGAGATCATGGATGCCTCATCCACGAAAAAAAGCGTGTTGGCATTCCCGTTAAATCCCAAGTTGAATATCCCGACTCCCTCCTGTGCATTTTTCTGCCGGTAAATCTTTTTATGTATCGTAAAAGCAGGCTGATGCGAATAACCGGAAAACACTTTCGCCGCTCTCCCCGTCGGAGCCAGTAAAACAACCTGTTGTTCAAATTGCAGTAATGTATTCACGATGGCCGCCACCAAAGAAGTTTTCCCCGTTCCGGCATATCCCTTCAATAAAAACAAACTTTCAGGATGACGATCAAAGAGAAAAGCTAAAAAATTCTTCATTGCCTCCTGTTGCGTGGGCGAAAAATCGAATCCAAACTTCTCTTTTACAATACGTTCAAAATGTTCATTTATCATCACTAAATTTAATAGACAAAAGTGTGCTGTGATCTTTTTTTTTTTTATATTTGCCGACACGACAATCCATTAAGGATTTGTTCACGGTATCGTCAAAAAATACCGTGTAAAGATAGGAAAAAACAGCTTAAATAATAACGAGAACTAACTTGTTTAATACATAATAAATATACTGACGAAAAAGATGAAAAAAATTATTATTCAAATTCTTTTAGCAGCTGCCGCTCTCTATCTGGGATACATGTGCTACGAAAGCGTGCAGAATCCTATTCAATTTCAGAAGTTGAAAAAACAGAGATATGATAGGGTTATCCAAAAACTGAAAGATATCAGAACAGCTCAAGATGCTTTCAAAAGTATCCATGGAACATACACCAGTAGTTTCGATTCATTAATCAATTTCGTGAAATACGATTCATTGAAAACCGTACGTTCTATCGGAGAACTTACTGATGATCAACTCGAAGAAGGTATGACGGAACAAGACGCTTTGAAAAAAGGGTTGATTATCCGTGACACGATCAGAGTTGCCGCTTTAGAACAATTATTCGGTAAAAACTACCCCATTGACGATCTTCGTTATGTTCCTTTTACCAAAAAGAAACATGAATTCTTAATGGGAACCAACATGATCTGGACGGATTCCGGTATTGAAGTGCCTGTTTTCGAGGCTCGTATTTCAAACATGGTCATTTTTGAAGACTTGTTCGATGAATACGAAGATGCCATTTTGGAGGAAAACGGTGAAAGAATAAGATTAAACAAATACCCGGGATTAAAAGTGGGTAGCGTACAAGAGGCTAACAATAACGTGGGTAACTGGGAGTAATTTCCGGTTTGTAAACGAATAAATACATGCAGAGCATTTATTTTGTTGACTCCAATTTTACTTACGAATCATCTAAAAAATCGATATTATCCATCCGTTATGCAACGGATGGATTTTCATTTTGCGTGCATGATGAAACGGAAAAGCTAGTCGTGTTTGTACACGAACCCTATGCAGCGGATTCCAGAGAGGCCGTCGTGGCCAAGTTAAAAAATTACGTGGTGAACGATACGATCTTGAACCTTCGTTTCAAGAAAGTATATATCATGCCGTGTTTCAAAGAAAAACTACTGGTTCCGGGAGCCTTTTTCGACAAGGCCAATATTGCCACCCTCTACACGGTCAACCAAGAAGTATCACCGGATGACACGATCCTCTATCACCACATAGAGGGGATAGAAGCCTATCTCGTGGAGACGGTTATTTCATCGTTTCATGATTTTGTACGGGAACATTTTCCCGTGGTTCAAATCGTAAATGGGGCATACCCTTTTATACTAGGTGCCATGAGCAAGGCGCTACGAGACACGGAGCAGATCTTCCTAGACATTCAGGACAACTATTTTGATCTGTTATTTATCCGAGACTCCGGTATTCAGCTATTTAACACGTTTAGCTACAAAGCGATGACTGACATCGTGTACTTTTTATTAAATTGTATCAAAGAGTGCGGAATCAACCAAGAGAAAGCGCATCTTTCGATATGCGGCCCGGCGCTCAAAGATAATAAACTGAAAGAGTTACTCTCGCTCTATCTCCCGAATCCCTATTTTGCTAAAGAACCCCTGTTAAACGGTATTCTTCACGATAAAGAATTCAACAGTTCTCATTTTACTCACTTGTTAAATCTTCATCGATGCGGATTATAAGCGGTACACACAAAGGTAAAATCATCACACCCGACAAAAATTTCAAAGCACGTCCGACAACGGATTTTGCCAAAGAGAATTTATTTAATGTCCTCAACAATTATATAGATATTGAGGATGCCTCCGTACTGGATCTTTTTGCAGGAACGGGAAGTATCAGTTACGAATTCGCATCCCGGGGGGCAGGGAAAATAGTTTCTATCGAACTCAACTATAACCATTACGCCTTTATAAAAAAGACGGCCGCCCAATTGGGATTCAAGAATATGACCATTTTCAAAACAGACGTGTTTATCGCCTGCAAAAAACTGAACGGAACGACCTTTGACATCATTTTCGCAGACCCTCCTTACAACCTAGAAAAAATCAACGAGATTCCGGCTGCCATTTTCAATAACGATCTACTGGCCCCGGACGGAATCGCCATTATCGAACATCCCGGCACCGTGGACTTCTCCTCGGAACCCAACTTTTTCGAACATCGCCGGTACGGTAGTGTTAACTTCTCGATCTTCAAAAGACAATAAACAAACCTAATAAATGTAACATTGATGTAACGGAATCGTATTATTTAGGAAACCTTTTCAGTCTACTTTAGCTGCCGAAAACAAGAGGTATTTAATTTTAATATTAACTAAAAGTTTGACAAATGAAAAGGATTTTAATTAGTGTGGTTTTAGCTGCTATTTGTTTAAGTAGTTTCGGTCAGAAACAAGAAGAAAAGAAGAAATTCCAAATCAAGGGACAACCGATTGTTACTGTTTTTGCGAACTATCATGCCGGGATTGGAAACGCAAATAAAGAATCCGGATTCGCACTTGATCGTGCTTACCTTGGGTATCAATTCTCCTTGACAGAAAAATTAAGCGGAAAAGTTGTGTTTGACATGGGTTCCACCAAAGTTTCAGGTTCCGACCTCGAAAGAGTGGCGTATATCAAGAATGCCATGTTAAGCTGGAAGACGGGTAATTTCACGCTGGACTTTGGTTTGATCGGTTTGGAACAATTCAACGTACAGGAAAAATTCTGGGGATATCGTTATATCATGAAATCCTTCCAAGACGAGTATAAATTCGGTTCCAGCGCAGATATGGGAATCTTGGGTAAATACAAATTTACAAAATGGCTCTCTGCCGACATCACGATTAGTAACGGGGAAGGTTACAAAAAATTGAACGGTGACAACAAATACAGGTATGCCGTGGGAGCAACAATTCTTCCCGTTAAGAATTTGACTCTGCGCGCTTATTACGATCTTGCCAGTAAGAACATCGAAGGAGACGAGACTAAAGATCAACAGAATTTAGCCTTCTTCGCTGGTTACAAACACGAGTTATTCTCCATCGGAGCTGAATATAACCAAATGTATAACACCAAGTTCAAGGAAGACAACGATCAATCCGGATTCTCCGTTTATTCTACTATCAAGCTGGAAGATCAATTCAACCTCTTCGGAAGATATGATAACCTAGGTTCCAAAGATGATTGGAGCAGTGCTGACGGACAACGAATCTTAGTAGGTGTTCAATATGCCCCGATCAAACAACTAAAAATCGCCCCGAATTTCTCCACTTGGAACCCAAGAGACGGTAAATCAAGCTCTTTCGTCTATCTGAACATCGAATTCAAGTTGTAACATTAATGTAACAAATGCGCAACATTCGTGTAACAAGATTCATCTAAACTTGCAGTGTAATAAATGAATCAGAAGACGTTGAAATTAATACTATCAGAAATGAAAAATTTATTGATCCTTATTTTAGCTATCGCTATTGCATCTTGCGGGAACTCGAAGAAGAACAAAGAGTCCGAGAGCAAAAAAATGAACATCGCTGCAGCCGGAGCTACTTTCCCCTTACCATTCTACAACTTGGCATTCAAGACCTACCAAGAGAAAACGGGTAACGCCGTGACTTACGGGGGTATTGGTAGTGGCGGTGGTATCAGAAGCCTGAAAGACAAGATTGTTGATTTCGGGGGATCGGATGCCTACCTGTCTGACGCGGAGATGCAAGAGATGCCCTACGCAACGGTACACATCCCGACTTGTATGGGAGCCGTGGTTATGGCTTACAATTTACCGGAAGTGAAAGAATTAAAACTTTCCGGAGAGGTGGTTGCCGACATCTATCTGGGCAAAATCACCAAATGGAATGATGCTAAAATTCAGGAATTAAATCCCGGAGTAACTCTTCCGGACAAAGAATTAACCCCGGTATACCGTTCAGATGGTAGCGGTACCACCTTCGTTTTCAGTGATTACTTGACGAAAGTAAGCAATGATTGGAAAGAAAACGTGGGTACAGGTAAATCATTGAAATGGCCGGCAGGCTTGGCAGCTAAAGGTAATCCCGGTGTAGCCGGAACAATCAGCCAAACCCTCGGAGCGATCGGATACGTGGGATCAGAGTACGCTTTTTCCTTGAATATTCCGATGGCCCAAATGAAAAACGCTTCCGGCAACTTCATCATGCCGAATACAGAAAGTATTTCCGCAGCAGCAAAAGGCGAAATGCCGGCAGATACCCGTACCATGATCACGAACTCTTCCGCACCGGACGCTTACCCCATCAGTTGTTTCACATGGATTATCCTTTACAAGGAACAAGCCTATGCAAACAGAAGCCTAGCACAAGCACAGGCAACCGTGAAATTACTCGATTGGATGTTAAGCCCGGAAGCACAAGCATTGACTACAAAAGTTCATTACTCTCCCCTTCCCCAATCAGCCGTGGCTAACGCCAAAACACTATTAAACTCTATAAGTTTCGAGGGCAAAAAAGTCCTGAATTAATAAAGTTACAAGTTTACAGGTTGCAAGTTGAATCTTGCCAACCTGTAACTTGTAACCTGTAACTTGTAACTAACTATGCGTGATCTTATTTTTAAACGGCTACTCTCTATTTGTTGTATCCTGATTCTACTGATTAGTGCCGGCATGATTTATTCACTGGTCAGCGGCTCGATCCCGGCTCTCAGCCATTACGGATTCTTCCAGTTTATCGGGTCAACAGAATGGGATCCCCATCCGGACAGAGAAACTTATGGAGCCCTTTCCTTTATCGTGGGAACCCTCCTAACCTCTTTTCTGGCACTTATATTCTGTATCCCATTTTCTCTGCCCGTGGCACTTTTCACGGGTGAATTCTTTCGAGGTAAAAAGATTGCCACGTTCATCAGTTCCATTATAGATTTACTCGCGGGAATTCCCTCGATCGTGTACGGATTATGGGGATTTTATACCTTCCGCCCGATTATCATCGAGATGGGAGTCAATTCACAAGGATTCGGAGTATTGACCTCATCCATTATTCTGGCAATCATGATCATCCCCTATGCATCCTCCCTCAGTGGCGAGTTCATATCCATGGTTCCCAACGAACTGAAAGAGGCTGCATATAGTTTGGGAGCCACCCGCTACGAGGTGATCAGAACAGTCACTTTTCCCTCTGCCGGTTCCGGAGTATTTGCCAGCTATATCCTAGCTCTGGGACGGGCTCTTGGAGAAACCATGGCAGTAACCATGCTTATCGGCAACACGAATAACTTGCCCACCTCACTGGCAGACACGGGTAACACGATGGCCAGTATCATCGCAAACCAGTTCGGAGAGGCAGACGGGTTAAAATTAAGCTCCTTGATTGCCATCGGGTTACTATTATTCCTGATCACGGCAATCATCAATCTAGTGGCAAAACTCATCATCAAGAAACTTAATTGATTGCAACAATGAGTAGTTTAAGATATAGAACGATAAAAAACAAGGTCTTTTTCTACACGACCTGTTTTCTGGCCTCTCTGACGGTAATCCCGTTATTCGCCATCATCTGGGAATTAATCAAAAAAGGCTACAAACAGATTAATTGGAACTTTTTCACGGAGAGCGCTCCAAGTACCTTGGACGCCATGCTGGCCAGAGGTACGGGAGACATTATTCCGGGCGGAATTGCAAACGGGATTACCGGTACGTTACTCATGGTTGTCCTAGCCGCAATTATTGCTATCCCTATCGGAATCATGGTCGGCATTCATCTCTCGGAACACCCGAAGACCAAATTTTCGAACATCACTCGTTTCTTGACAGATCTGATTCAAGGTAGCCCTTCCATCGTAATCGGTATTATCGCTTATGCATGGGTCGTGAAACCCCTAGGTAGTTATTCCGCCCTCGCGGGAAGTGTCGCCCTTAGTATCATGATGCTCCCGTTAATCGTGCGTTCCACGGAAGAGACGTTAAAAATGCTCCCGGGAAGTTTGAAAGAGGCCGGACTTGCATTAGGAGCCTCCTACACCAGTGTCATTCTAAAAGTATTGTTACCCGCAGCCTTCGGGGGATTGTTCACGGGTATCTTGCTGGCTATCTCCCGGGTTATGGGCGAAACCGCACCCCTGATGTTAACAGCCTTGGGTAGCACCGCTATCAACTGGGACGTGTTGAAACCCACGAGCGCGGTTCCCTTGTTGATCTGGGAGTTTTACAATGACCCGAACCTGATCGACATGATCTGGAGTTCCTCCCTCTTCCTGTTAATGTTAATTCTGACCCTCAATATTATAGCAAAACAAATTGCAAAAAAATGGAGAGTTCAATAATTGTAAATTTTAAATTTTAAATTGCATTACAAACAGGCTTTCAATCTAAAATTTAAAATCTAAAATCTAAAATTAATCATGGTTATCACAAATCCTATATTACAACTTAAAAAAGTTTCCATTTCGTACACCCCGGGAAAAAACGCGGTAGAAGAAGTTAGCGCGGATATTGCAGAAAAGAAAATCACGGCTATCATGGGCCCCTCCGGATGTGGAAAGAGTACCTTGTTACGGGCGATCAACCGGATGCACGAATTGTACCCGGACATCAAGACCACGGGAGAGATTCTCCTGAACGGAAAAAATATATTAAAGACAAACCCCATGGAAGTACGACGCATGACGGGAATGGTATTCCAACGCCCGAACCCGTTCCCCACGATGAGCATTTATGACAACGTGATCGCCGGGTATAAATTGAACGGGATTTCTCTTCCCAAGCAGGAAAAAGACCAGTTAGTAGAGGAAAGCCTTAAAAACGTGGGATTATGGGACGAAGTGAAAGACTCCCTATTCAAGAAAGGGACCTTCCTTTCCGGTGGTCAGCAGCAACGGTTATGCATTGCCCGGGCTCTTTCACTAAAACCGAAAGTTTTGCTAATGGATGAGCCGACCTCAGCCTTGGACCCGATTGCCACCAATCGAATCGAAGAGTTGTTGCTGGATCTGAAAAACGAATTCACAATCTTGATTGTCACACATAATATGTCACAGGCAGCTCGTATATCGGATTACTCGATGTTCATGTACCTCGGTCATTTAATCGAATATGACGAAACCCAGAAAATGTTCACAAACCCAAGTGACAAACGCACGGAAGAGTACTTGACGGGACAATTCGGATAAAACAATTTTTGATTTATGAGTTTAGATCGAACTCCCTCTATAAACACATTCCTTATTAACTTTTAGCTTATAACTTTTAGCTTACACCACATGACTACCATAAGAGAAAAATACCTAGAAAAGATTAAAGAAGACTTTGAAGTCTTATCCACCATCGTACTACAACAGATGGAACTCGTTATCACCGCAACCCACAACAACAAAGACGGTGAATTATACACGAAGATCGAACATAATGAAGTTATCATTGACGGTCTGGAAGTAAAAATCAGGGATGAAGTCATCAACTCCATCGTACTTTACTGCCCCAGAGCCAGTGATTGCCGAAAGATCATGTCCTATCATGATATGACGGCCTACTTGGAACGTATCGGTGACCTGTTGCTCAATATTGCCGACTTCCTCCGGGAAGTTGAATTACAGGGTTCTCTTTACGCATCTTTCCACCCGACCATTTTATTACAATTGGAAACGGTAAAAAAAATGACACAAAATGCTATCTTTGCCTTTACGTGTGAAGACGAGAATTTGGCAAAAGAGATTATCCGGACGGATGACCTCGTGGACAACAACCACAAAGAAATCATTCACGGGATACCTCTTCACTTTGTCGGCAAAACGATCAAAGATCAAGATATGCTGGATGCCCTTTCCCTTAGTGGAATGTCATACAACATTGAACGAATCGGGGACAACGCCACAAACATTGCTGAAGCGGCCATTTATCTGATGGAAGGGAAGAACGCGAAACATATTCATAACAACTAAATTTTAGAGCAATGGATAAACAACGGATATTAGTGGTTGACGATGAAGAGGACCTGAGAGAAATTTTAAAATTCAACTTGGAGAGCGAAGGTTACCTAGTTGACACCGCACCCTCCGCGGAAGAGGCTCTAAAGATGCTGACCGAGGAATATGATCTAATCCTGCTGGACGTGATGATGGGAGGAATGTCAGGGTTCAAGATGGCGGAGAAACTTCGGAAAGATCTTCACAACTCAACCCCGATCATCTTTCTGACGGCCAAAGACACGGAAAATGACATGCTCACCGGTTTCAATATCGGGGGCGACGACTATATATCCAAACCTTTCTCGATCAAGGAAGTTTCGGCAAGAGTGAAAGCCGTCTTGAAAAGAGCAGGTTCGTTGAATGCTGCCAATAAAAAACAGGTGATCGATATAGGTGAGATGCACATCGATTTAAGTACAAAATGTGTCTCCATCCACGATCGGCTCATCCCGATTACCAAAAAGGAATTTGAAATATTAAACATGCTGGCACAATCTCCCGGAAAAATATTCTCCCGCGAAGACATTCTCAATAAGGTATGGAGTGACGACAGCTACGTGCTTGAACGCACCGTCGACGTACACATCACCCGACTGAGAAAAAAACTGGGCGAACAGGGAAAACATATCGCAAATCGTTCCGGGTACGGCTATTGCGTGGAACTTTAAACGTTAATACAAAAACTATTTCCAATGAAATTATCCTATAAACAGAAGTTGTTCATTTACTTCTTCATTGTATTCGCCGTCTTCACGGTTGTCATTACCTTTTTCCAACAGAACCGGGAAAAAGCCTATAAAACGGAGACCTTGCGTACCACGCTGGACGATTATTCCGACATCATCGCCCGTTACGTTCAACAACATCATCTGATAAACAACGGGCAAATGGATTCTTTAAAGAATGTACTCGTACTTATGCCCTCCAACTTACGATTAACAATAGTGGATCATGATGGTAAAGTTCTTTATGACAATAGTCTCGACAAGGAACAAGAGATCGAAAACCACTTGCAGCGTCCGGAAATCCAAACGGCATTAATCCAAAAAACAGGAACCGCCATCCGGCTTTCTAAAAGTACCGGGGTCGAGTACTATTATTTTGCCAAAGACTACATGAATTATTTTATCCGGGTGGCTCTCCCTTACGACATCGAGATCCAGAACTTTTTAAAGACGGACAACATATTCCTGTATTTTATCACGCTACTATTCTTTATCACGCTGATCTCGCTGATTTATATCTCCGATCGTTTCGGGAAAGCAATTTCCGGACTGAAAGATTTTATCGTTTCGGCCGACAATCACAACATTAATTACAACAATATTCATTTCCCGAATACGGAACTGGGAGAGATCGGTGAAAAGATCATTCATAACTATCAACTTTTAGAAGAGAGCAACAAGCAGATCAACGTGGAACAGGAGAAACTTCTCCGTCACTTCCACTACTCCGACGAGGGAATTGCCATCTTCTCCGCTAACCGGGAAAAGATATATGCCAACACGCATTTTATCCAGTACTTGAACATTATCCTAGACGAACCGACATTCAAAGTCGAAAAACTTCTGGAACAACCGGATTTCAAAGAACTAAACGAATTCTTGCAAAAGAACACCCCGGTAAACCCAAATACCACCAACATCCCCGTGTACCAGAACAAGATCAGCAAGGCTGGCAAGCATTTTGCCGTAAAACTATTGATTTTCACGGATAACAGTTTCGAAATCACCCTAAACAACATCTCTGATAACGAGAAAAACAGGCTCCTAAAACAGGAGATGACGAATAATATCGCCCACGAGCTAAAAACTCCGGTAAGCAGTATTCGCGGTTATATCGAGACCCTTTTGGAACAACCCCATATTACCCCGGACAAGCAACATTTCTTTTTGGAACGTACGCATTCACAAATCGTTCGCCTATCCGACTTAATCCGGGATATTGCCTTGATCACCAAGACGGAAGAGGCATCCGAACTTTTTGACAAGGAACAAGTGAATGTTCACAACACCTTGCAGGAGGTCATTAATGACCTGCATTCCCCGATCGTAGCACACGGGATCAACGTGAAGAACGAGATAAATCCCCAGACGGTTATCGAGGGAAATAAAACGCTGGTTTATGCTATATTCCGGAATCTCATTGAAAATTCCATCAATTATGCCGGAGATCATATTTCGATCGGGGTAAACAACTACATGGAAGACAAGGAATTTTATTATTTCTCCTACTATGACACGGGGCAAGGAATAGAAGAAAATCACTTGAACCGGATTTTCGAACGTTTCTATCGTGTATGCGAAGGACGCAGCAGGCAAAACGGTGGTTCCGGCCTAGGACTCTCCATCGTGAAGAACGCCGTTCTTTTCCATAAAGGAGACATTTCGGCAAAAAATAGAAAAGACGGGGGATTGGAATTCCTGTTCTCCCTGAAAAAAACTCTTTTCTAAATTCATAAATCCCGGCAAAAACAAGGGATCAAGGCTATCATACGATGTATGATAGCCTTTTTCCATTGATTTTAACATTATTAGACGCAACCATTCACGCAATTATCCATCTAAGTAATGAAAACTAAAAAACAACGAGTAATAAAAAGGGGTTTAAAATGAAGTATCAAAAAGTAGTGACACTAATTATTCTTTTGCTCTCGGCAACATTCGCCTTCACATCTTGTAATGACGACGGGTATAGCTTGGACAAATTCTGGTTAGAAGTCGGTACGATTGAAAAAACAAGTGATCAGGATTACAGAATTATACTGGACAAAGGTCCTGTATTGTATCCATCCGTTTCAAATGTACCGGTACGTTACTTAGAAAATAATATGCGTGTGTACGCGGATTTTACCATCTTGCAAGATGCAAATCCGGGAAGTAGTGTAGATCATTACGTGCGAGTAAACGACCTGCAAAAGCTTCTTACCAAACCTATTGTACCCTATACCGAAGCCATTAGTGACAGCTTGGGTATGGATCCGATTGAATTACCGGAATACTGGATTGCCAACGACTTTATCACCTTCCGATTCTTTTATGCCGGAGGCGCTAAAGAACACATGGTCAACCTGACAAAGCATGAAGAATTAACAGCGGACGGGAAAACCCTGTTAGAATTCAGACATAATGCATACGGAGATCCGGAAAACAAAAGTCTTTACGGTTATGTCAGTTTCCCGCTAAAAGAATTATTTAACGAGGTAACAGATTCCGTACAGTTACACATCAAGTACAAAGGTTTCGAGGAAGAAAGAACCATTGACATTACTTATCGTCCTCGTAAATAGGTCTCATAGTGACGATAAGATGTAACGAGGAGTTTTCGGTACCGAAAGCTCCTCGTATTCTTTTATCCACGAAATACATTTTTTTCAAGATTTTTCCACGTAATATTTGGTAATTCCGCAAAACTACCTATCTTTGTACCCGCTTAAAACAAGCAACTGTTCTTTGAACAAAGGGGAGATACCAAAGTGGCCAACTGGGGCTGACTGTAACTCAGCTGACATCGTCTTCGTAGGTTCGAATCCTGCTCTCCCCACTTATTCGCGGAAATAGCTCAGTCGATAGAGCACTAGCCTTCCAAGCTGGGGGTCGCGGGTTTGAGTCCCGTTTTCCGCTCTCATTTTAAAGCACTTACGATTGTAGGTGCTTTTTTCATTTCAGGCCATTTTCATGGTTTTTACCCCCTCATGTAAGCAATGATGTAAGCAAAATACCCCCCCGTGTAAACCAAGATGTAAACCCAATCATTATCCGGCTCCTCGTGTGTGCGTTAAAATAAAAGAAGTAATAGTAATCCTACCGAGAATTAAGAGAGAAGGTACCTCTTTTTCGAAACTGATTCAGAGCTTACTCGTGGCTCATGTAGCCCGGATAGAATAAGCTCCGCTTAAGCTCAGAATAAACAACGAACGAGAGGTAGTTTCTCCATTACTTCACGGTTAGATTACACTTGGTTCTCTACATAAACTGGAAGGCTAAACAAAATGAATTTGTTCAAAAGTGCCTTTGATGGATTTTCAACAGATCATTTTTTATAAGATGATAAAAAACATTTATACTTCTATATACCTGCTCACCCCAATTTCATCCATAAAACTCCGATCATGCGAGACGGCAATCACTGTTCCCCGGTAATCCTTAATAGTCGAAGTTATAATTTCAATATTCAATATATCCAGATTATTCGTAGGTTCATCCAACACAAATACGTCAGGCGTGTTATTACCGATCATCAGACAACACAACACGAGACGCATCCGCTCTCCTCCACTCAATTTACAACAAGGTTTATCCCAGACCTCCCGGGGAAACAAGAAACGATTCAATCGTATCTTCAACTCATGCTCCGGGATATTCTGCTCGTTAAAACATTCTGCCTGCTCATAGACCGTCAAATTGTCCCGCAACAAAGAACACTCTTGGTCCACATATACATATTTAAAATCCCCCCGGCTCAACACGCCTTCCGTCGGTTCCAATTGTCCGAGTAGTAATTTTAATAACGTCGTCTTTCCCGAACCGTTTTTTCCATCCAGACCGACACGTTCTCCGCTCTTGATCTCGAAACAAAGCGCCTGTGCCCACAATAATTCCATGCCATAGCTGAAATTAACGCCACGAGCCGTGACCAAGGTTTTTCCCTCGTGTAATCGCGACGGGTTGAAATCTACTTTCATCTGTTCCACACCCGGCAAGGCCGCCCGGCTTTCCGAAAGAGTCATGGAAATCGCATCTATTTTTCCCTCATGCACATCTCTCAAATGGGAAGTACACTTTTCCGCCTTATTCTTCAACGTATTCATCATAATCCGGGGAATTCCTTTCTTCAAACTTTGCTTTTCTCCCCGAACTTCCCGTTTCTGCTGTCGTTCTGCCGCATCCTTGGCAATCTTTTTAGCCAGACGTAGCTCTTTCTGTTTCTCCTCGACCTGCTCACGCAGTGCATTCAAATGTATCTCTTTCTGCTCTTTATAAAAATCATAATTTCCACCATAAAGCATTATCCCTTTACGTTCCAACTCCAACATCGTCGACAGTAAATTCAATAAAACCCGGTCATGACTCACCACGAGTACGGTTGCACTTCCCCGACAAATCAAATCATACAATTTCTCTCGACTCCCTCTATCCAAATGATTCGTCGGTTCGTCCAACAAAATTACCCCCGGTGAATGTACTTGAATCCCTGCCAGAAAAACCTTCGTTTTCTCTCCCCCACTTAGTGAAGACATCTTTTGATCAAGTTTCACGTTCAGTAATCCCCAATACTCCAACGCCGAACGACTCCGCTCCTCTATATCCCAGTCATCTCCTAGAATCGTGAAAGACTCTACATCAACACTCCCGCCAAGTATTGCGTGCAATGCTTCTATTTTCCGCTCCACCCGCAATGCCTCAGCCACGGTCCACGAATCGAATTGTCCCATGTGCTGCGGGATATAATAAGGCTTCTCCGAGACAATGATCTCTCCCGAGACGGGTTGCAAATCACCCGCAATCATCCGCAACAGCGTTGACTTCCCCGAACCATTATTCCCAATCAACGCAACCTTACTCCCGTCCGGAACCCGAAAACTGATATTCTGAAACAAAAGTTCCTTATCTGCATGGCTATACATAACCTGTTTCACTATAATCTCACTCATAAAACTTCAAATAAAAAAAATGAATACCGGATTGACTTATTTCGGGCGGAAACATGTACATGAATCTCTCACAAATTCTTTTAAAAACTTGTTTTCACGTAACCTGTTCGGAATAACAAATGAATACCTTGGATGGTACACATGATTCCTAAATTAAAAGTCGGCTCACTACAACTTCAAGACAATTGTATGCTGCACATAAAACAATTAATAAAACCCGATGCTCCTATCACGTAGACTTTGGAGACTTTACCGGTTTTACAACCGACTTGTTTATTTAGACATCTTCATTCGTGTAAGTATTAAATTTATAAGGACAAAGATAGGTATTTTATTTAAATAAAAAAACAGTCACTCTCGTGGCTGTCTATCTGTCGGGGTGACAGGATTCGAACCTGCGACCCTCTGCTCCCAAAGCAGATGCGCTACCGGACTGCGCTACGCCCCGAAAATGAGCTTCAAAATTGGTGGCGGAGAGAGGGGGATTCGAACCCCCGGTACAGTATCCCGTACGACAGTTTAGCAAACTGTTGGTTTCAGCCACTCACCCATCTCTCCAATTGCGCTGACAAAAGTAGTGCTTTTTATTGTTCTTGCAAGCTTTTGACGTGATTTTTTTCTTTTTTTTCACGTCCAGCCACGAATTTCCCCATGCGATCAACTATTTCTGCGCGGGTGCAGGATATTTCCCCATCTTCTTCCACAATTGATGATGGAATTTCTGCTCGGCCTGAATCATCATCCACACTTTCTTGGCGGACAGAGCCTTGGTCAACTTCTCGATATATTCTTTCTTAATATCTCGTACAGCCTGTTCGGCAGATAACATGATCTCCAAATTCTTCAATGCTTGTTGTTCCGTCACTTCCGGAACCTCTTTTTTATCTTTCCGGCAGGTTAAATCTCGTATTTTATCATTCTCGACACGAATTTTCTGCTGCATCTCGTTATATAAAGGCCAGAACTTAGTGGCCTCTTCCGGGGTCAAATCCATCTCTTGAGTAAAAAAGGCTACTTTTTGAGCCTCGAACTCTTTCCGTTTGTCTTCACTCAATTTCCCGCTTTGGGCAAATAAAGAAAAACCAAACCCCACCATCAATATAATCAAACTTATCTTTTTCATATATCTTGCTTGTACATTCAATTCTACCTACGCTCCGCGTATAAAAACTCAATCGGATCAGTCTCTTGTGACAGATACTCGATGATCTCTTCACGAGAAGGGTTAAAATCCGCATCGAAAATATTCTCATCTTCTGCTTGTGCCGTCACGTTCGCCTGCTCTCCATTCTTTAACAGCATCCGATTTTCATCCACCAGA
The DNA here is from genome assembly GCF_019423355.1 of Butyricimonas sp. NCBI lineage: Bacteria > Pseudomonadati > Bacteroidota > Bacteroidia > Bacteroidales > Odoribacteraceae > Butyricimonas > Butyricimonas sp. Next base: position 111,356 of record NZ_JAHZBP010000004.1, on the reverse strand, counting down.
TTAGGAACCAGCAACTGTATGACGATCATCGCGAAAGCGAATAATCCCGCTAAACCGAGATAAGGTTTTAACGTCTGAAACAAACTCGTTTTCCGTGTCTTCCCTTCCTCATCCTTTATCCGGTCCATCACCCGGTCGCCCAACGTGTCAAAATAACGGTCAGGCACCGTGAACGGGTTCTTTGATTTATATTTCTCATCCAAATTATCCATAACCTTCCATTTTCTATTATCCAATAACTATTCGAACGAGGGTAAAGTATCCGAAATCTTCAAACTTTCCTCTATTTTCTTTACCGCATTGTGATAAGTTGCCTTCAGCGTTCCCACGGCGACATCCAGTACCTCGGCAATATCCTCATATTTCATGTCATCAAAATACTTCATATTAAATACCAGACGTTGACGCTCCGGCAATTTCAACACGGCTTTCTGCAATTCCCGCTGGATCGAATCCCCACAAAAAAAACTATCACTTTCCAGCTGATTTTCCAGCATGGGAGTAATCTCCTGCGAGTTCCCATAAGTCTTCCGACGCTTTTCACTCAAAAAATTAATCGCCTCATTCGTCGCCACCCGGTACATCCATGTAAACAATTTCGCCTCGTAACGAAACTCCCTCAGCCCCTTCCAAATCTTGATAAAGGTATTCTGCAACACATCATCGCTATCTTCATGCCCTATCACGATTTTACGGATATGCCAGTAAAGCCTCTCGCTATACTTTCCTACAAGTAACCGAAAAGCTTTTTCCTCTCCATTTCCGGAATGAAACATTCTTACAATATCTTCATCACTTATCTCGTTCATGCTTTCTAATCATATCATTAAAGCCTACACCCCTATGACAACATTTTATGTCAAAGGTTTATTTACCATCATTTAAAATTTAAATCCGAGAACTTCTTTTTACCCCGCAAGAAATATTCCAACACGATACTCCGGGGATATATTCCCGAAAGACTTATAGAACTTTCAGGAACCGGATAGGCTTTCCTCATCTCCCGGAAAGCCTTGTATGCCCGGATTACCGAACGGGTGTTGGACCATTGACCTTTCAACAGAAAAAGCCCTCCCGCCATCGTGTCCAGCAAAACTCGTGCAAAAAAGATTTTCTTACGCTGTTTAGCACACAGATTCTTATGCAACATCAATAAATTATTCCGGTAATTCAAAAACAACTTTCTCGGATGATTCATCGGCAACGAGCCTCCCCCCAAATGGTAGACGACAGAAGAAGGAACCACCTTTAAAGTATACCCTCCATTTTTCAATCGCCAGCAAAGATCAATCTCTTCCATGTGCGCGAAAAAAGCCTCGTCCAACCCTCCTGCCGCACGGTACACGTCCCGCCGAATACATAGAGAGGCCCCCGTTGCCCAAAAAACATCGACCTCATCATCATACTGCCCATCATCCTGTTCCGTGGTATCCATCACACGCCCGCGGCAAAACGGGAATCCTAAATAATCAATGTATCCCCCAGCTGCTCCGGCGTACTCGAACATCTTTTTATCCCGGTATGCTAATATCTTCGGTTGCACGGCTGCCACCCTCTCGTCCCGGTCCAACACGGCGACCAACGGTTCCAACCAACCGGGGGCGACCTCCACGTCACTATTTAAAAGAACCACGTATTCCGCCTTGATCATCTCGATTGCCCGATTATATCCCCCGGCGAACCCGAAATTATCCTCGAACAACACCCGTTCCACGTCCGGAAACTCTTGTTCCAGACATATCCAAGAACCATCCGTCGAATGGTTATCCACCACGACAACACGCCCCAAATCAGTATTCGTGTTCTTCACGACCGAAGGTAAAAACTCCCGTAACAACTTCTCCCCGTTCCAATTCAATATAATAACAGCTACCCGTTTCGCCATTCTAATTTTAGATTTATGATTTTAGATACCAGCCACACAAGCCCAACGCTTTTTGATTTCATTCTAAATTTTAAATTCAAAACTTCTTCTTATGTTTCCATCTTTTATGCGACCACAACCAAAACTCCGGCTCTTCTTGTATAAAAGATTCCAACAATCGAGTATGCATTTCCGTCAATTTCCCTTGGGGTAACTCGGACGGGTTGGCACACACATCCACGAACTCGACCTCGTAATACCCACGTTTCACCTTACGCATATGCACCGAAACCACCGGAATATTATACTTCCGGGCAATCCGCTCCGTGCCGAGTAAAACCGGGGTATCTTGATTTAAAAAGCGCGTCCAGAAATTCAAATTACGCCCGTTAGGAGTCTGGTCACCGATAAAACCAGCCAAAAACAAACGATTTTCCGAACGATAACGAGCGATAACCCTTAACGTGTCATCCTTTGCCACGAGTACCGCCCCGAACCTTGAACGGATTTGTTTCATCATGCGATCCGTCACTTTATCACGAATCGGTTTATACAAGGCCAAAAAATCCGCCCCCGTTTCCCACAAACTGTATGAAGACATCCACTCCCAGTTACCATAATGCCCTAACACCCCGATCACGCTCTTTCCCTCGTCAAAATACGACTGCGGTAACTCCGTGTTTTTAAACACGCAACGTTTCCGGATCGAACCCTCGGACATATGCCACAGTTTATATAATTCGATAGACAAATCAGCCAAATGCTTGTAATATTTCCGTTCAATCGCCTTGATCTCCCGCAAGCTTTTCTCCGGGAAAGAATTACATAAATTCGTCCTCACAACCTTACGCCGATAATGAATCACGTAGTAAAGCAACAAATAGTTCAAATCCGCCACCAGATAAAGGACTCGGAACGGAAGGAAACTAATCAACCATACAAAACCATACAGAATATACGAAAACATAAGCATCAATTATAAATGTCAAAGATACGTGCTTTGCAATTGAAATCCAAAAAGAACTTTCTCTCGCTTTTTTTACTCATTATAAATTGGCATTATCAGAATTAATCATTAATTTCGTGAGTTGAATGCGTAAAAATACGAACAGTTATGGAGCAAGAAAACTTACAACAAGCCGAAGAGTTGAATAACAACGAGCCAATTTCTCCGGATACTTTAAATGATGAAACACAAGAAGAGGTTTCAGTTCAGGGTCAACCTACACCGATAGAGAAAGCCCCCGAAAAGGAAGTTCCGGTATGGGATTTCTCCAGTTTTAACACGGACGAGATTATTTCTCACATGAAGTCTTTAATCGACGATTTCCCCGTGCAACGCCTGAAGGTGCTGGATTCCCTACCCCAAGTTTTCGAGGCCCAGTATCAAAAAGAATACGATAAAGCATTAGCCGATTTTACCAAAGACGGGAGTCCGGCTGAGGCATTCGACTATCAGGACAATTCCAAAGAACGCTTTTATAGCGTGTACAGAACCTACCGGGAGAAAAAATCGGAATATTACAAAAAGCTGGAAGGCGAGAAAGAACAGAACTTGAAGGAAAAGCTCCAGATTATCGAGGAATTAAAGGATCTGATTCAACACGAGGAATCACTGAACAAAACATACCAAGATTTCAGGAATTTGCAAGACAGATGGAGAAACACGGGTATGGTTCCGCAAGCTCAAGCAAGTGATTTGCTGGAAACGTATCACCATCACGTGGAGAACTTCTTCAATTATATTAAAATTAACAAAGAGTTGCGGGATCTTGATCTGAAAAAAAATCTAGATGCCAAGAATGCCTTGATTGAACAAGCCAACGCTTTACTCGAAGACAATAACATCGGGAATGCCTTTCGACAACTGCAATCTCTCCATTCGCAATGGAAAGAGATCGGACCAGTTGCCAAAGAAGTTCAAGAAGAAACTTGGAACCGATTCAAAGAAGTGACGGACAAGATCAACAGCGCTTACCACCGTTTCTTTGACAACCTCCGGGAAGAACAGGACAACAACTTGAAAATCAAAGAAGAGATTTGCGTGAAACTGGAAAATTACGCATCTGTTTCCTTCGAAAAACTCTCCGAATGGAACGTGGCCACGGATACCGTTCTTGCCCTGCAAACCGAATGGAAACATGCCGGGACAATTCCGATCAAGGAGCGCAATCGCCTGTATAAACGTTACCGGGCTGCTTGCGATGCTTTCTTCGAGAGGAAACGTCAATACTTCCAAGAAATACAAACCTTGCAGAATAAAAACCTAGCCAAGAAAATAGAACTTTGCGAGAAAGTCGAGGCGTTAAAGGATAGCACGGATTGGGGTACGACCACGAAGAAAATCATCGAGTACCAAAAAGAATGGAAAACAATCGGCCCCGTATCCAAAAAAGTATCCAACAAGATATGGAACCGTTTCCGGTCTGCCTGTGATCATTTCTTCGATCGAAAATCAGCTCAATTCAAACATGTCTCTTCCGATCAAGAAAAGAATCTTGAACTGAAACGAGAACTGATCGAAGAAGTACGCAATTTCAAATTAACCGGTAATAACGATGATGACATCGAGGCATTGAAAGCCTTTCAAACCCGCTGGGCAGAAATCGGATTTGTTCCGATCAAAGAAAAAGAAACCGTTCAAAACGAATTCCGTAAACTAATCAACGATCATTTTGATCAGCTTGACATCGACGAATTCGAGAAAAACATCGAACGATTCAAGTCCAAAATCAACACGTTCGACAACAGTGATGACAAGGACAGCAAGATCATTCAAGAAAGAGAAAAATTAGTCAACAAGATCAAGCAACTGGAAACAGACCTTCACGCTTGGGAAAACAATATTGGATTCTTCTCCAAATCAAGCAATTCCGAGAGTCTGGTCAAAGAATTCTCCAACAAGATCGAGAGCGCTCGCCACAAACTGGCATTAATGCAAGAAAAGCTGAGACTCATCGATGGCATGATTTAAGTTGAGACCATCAAACATAAAAAGAGGCATTTCAAAAGTGCCTCTTTTTATGTTTGTATGATATTTTTTCTTACTTTTGTCGTTAAGTTTCAACATACTTGTTCCATTTGATTGTTATTCATTGAATAACAAAAAGTTCAAGTATTTTCAAACCGTTGGATGTATAATATAGAAATAACTATAAAATATTTATATCGTGTCAACAAAATATGTTTTCGTTACGGGTGGAGTTGCTTCTTCTTTAGGAAAAGGAATTATTGCTTCCTCATTAGCAAAACTGCTTCAATCAAGAGGTTATAAAGTTGCAAACCAGAAATTGGACCCGTATATCAATGTCGATCCCGGAACCTTGAATCCTTATGAACACGGCGAATGTTACGTGACCAATGACGGGGCAGAAACCGATCTGGACTTGGGACACTACGAAAGGTTCACGAATATCCCGACGTCCCAAGCGAACAACATCACGACTGGACGTATCTACCAAAACGTGATCACGAAAGAACGTCGCGGTGATTATCTCGGGAAAACGGTACAAATCATCCCGCACATCACGGATGAAATCAAACGAAATATAAAACTCCTCGGGGCAAAAGGGGATTACGACGTGGTAATCACGGAAATCGGGGGTACGGTAGGAGACATCGAATCCTTACCGTTCATCGAGGCCGTTCGCCAGTTACGCTGGGAGCTGGGCGAAAAATCCGTGTTCATCCATTTGACTTTGGTTCCCTACTTGAGTGCCTCAGGCGAGTTGAAAACCAAACCCACGCAGCACTCGGTTAAAGCCCTTCTCGAAAACGGGGTACAGCCGGACATCATCGTGTTGCGCACCGAACATGAACTGGGCTCTGATCTGAGAAGAAAAGTTGCTCTTTTCTGTAATGTTGACCCGAAAGCCGTTATCCAATCCATAGACGTTGACACTATTTACAAGGTACCGATCAAAATGCGGGAAGAAAAACTGGATGAAATCGTTCTTTCCCAGCTTGGATTACCTTTAAAACACGAGCCGGATTTGGAATCATGGGAACGTTTCCTGTACAAATTCAAAAACTATAATCGCAAAGTCACCATCGCTCTCGTCGGAAAATACGTGGAGTTACACGATGCCTATAAATCTATCGTGGAATCATTCATCCACGCCGGGGCGGCTAACGATTGTAAGGTAAATATTAAATGGGTACACAGCGCTCACGACATCAACGTGGAAAACGTGTGTGACATATTCAAAGATGTTGACGGTATTCTCGTGGCTCCCGGATTCGGACAACGAGGAATTGAAGGAAAACTTCTTGCTATCGAATACGCCCGTACCAACAATATCCCTTTCCTAGGAATATGCTTGGGTATGCAAATGGCCGTTATCGAATACGCTCGTAACGTGCTTCACTTGGAGGGAGCCGATTCCACGGAAATGGCCCCGAAAACCAAATACCCGGTTATCGACTTGATGGAGTCTCAGAAAGAAGTTACAGACAAAGGGGGAACCATGCGTCTGGGAGCATACAAATGCGTGCTGAAAGAAGGATCTAAAGCTATCGAGGCCTACGGGACAAAAGATATTGAGGAAAGACACCGCCATCGTTACGAATTCAACGGCAAATACACCGAACAATTCGAACAGGCCGGAATGATCACGACAGGAGTTAATCCGGACACGGGATTAACTGAGATCGTGGAAATCCCGACCCATAAATGGTTCGTGGGTACACAGTTCCACCCCGAATACAAGAGTACGGTAACCAACCCGCATCCTCTATTCGTGGCGTTTGTGAAAGCCTGTCTATCATAAAAGTTAAAAGATAAAAACTAAAAGATAACAGTTAAAAATTAAAAACCTAAAATTAAAATATGGATAGAAATACAATAACCGGTTTAGTAGTCATCGCGCTCATACTAATCGGCTACTCTTATTTCATGAGTCCTTCCAAAGAGGAACTGAAAGCCATGCATGTCCGGGACTCCATTGCACGGGTTGAAGCCCAACGGGCCGCTGCATTGGAGAAAGAACGTCAGGCAGATTTTGCAGCACAACAACAAAATACAGAAGCACAGCAAGCCGGAACAGAGGCCATATTCAAACAAGATTCACTGCCGGTAGAACAATACACTCTAGAAAACAACAAAATCAAATTACACATCAACACCAAAGGGGGATGCATTGACTACGTGGACTTGAAAGGATATCGCACACACGACTCTCTCCCGTTGATTCTGTGGAAAGACCACAAGAGTTCCATGGGCCTGAATTTCTACGCCCGGAACAAGCAAATCAACACGGCAGATCTGATTTTCGTTCCCAACACGAGTCAAAAAGAACTGAATGCCGAGGCGGCCGAACAAGTACTCACGATGCGTGCTTACGTGGATGAAAATAAATACCTCGAATTCGAGTACAAATTAGCCCCGGATTCTTACATGGTTGATTTCAACATCAACACGTACAATCTGAATGACGTTATTGCCTCGAACACGAACTTCCTCACGCTATACTGGGGAGTGGATATGCCTCAACTTGAAAAAAGTAGAGACTTTGAAAGCCGTTATACCGGGGTATACTATAACTTCTCAAACAATGATGTAGAACATCTTTCCCTGACTGGAGACGAGAAAGTAGACCTGCCTACGAGCGTGAAATGGGTGGCTTACAAACAACAATTCTTTTCCTCCGTACTTATCGCAAAAGAGTCATTCCCGAACGTGTTGGTCTCCACGGCCAACAACACGAACCCGGGCTTTTTGAAAACGGCAGATGCTGAAATTTCATTACCTTACTCCGGGAAAGCCATTGAAAAATACGATATGCGTTTCTTTTTCGGTCCGAACTCCTATCCGGTCCTAAGAGAATACGGCAAAGATATTGAACTTCCCCAGTTGATTAACTTGGGTTGGAAATGGATCGCTTGGTTTAACCGTTACGTCGTAATTCCAATCTTCAACTTCTTGGAATCGCACGTGACCTTGAACTACGGTCTTATCATTTTACTGTTGACCCTGATCATTAAACTTGTTCTTTTCCCGCTGACTTACAAATCGTATATGTCACAGGCCAAGATGCGAGTTTTGAAACCGCAAATTGACGAGATCAACAAGAAAATCCCTGCCGATAAGGCCATGGAACGCCAGCAAGCTGTCATGAAATTGTACAAAAAGGCAGGAGTGAACCCCATGGGAGGATGTTTACCGATGCTTTTGCAGATGCCGATCTTGATTGCCCTCTTCTACTTCTTCCCCGGAGCCATCGAACTGCGCCAGAAGAGTTTCCTGTGGGCCACCGACTTGGCATCATACGATTCCATCGCCACGCTGCCCTTCACCATTCCGTTCTACGGGAACCATGTCAGCCTGTTCTGTTTGTTAATGACGATCACGAACATCTTGTACATGTGGTACAACAGTAAGAACCAACCGCAGAATGACCAGATGAAAGGAATGCAGACGATGATGTATATCATGCCGATCATGTTCCTGTTCATCTTCAACAGCTATTCATCCGGTTTGAGTTACTACTACTTCATCGCCACGTTGATCACGATTGTTCAGACTTGGGCTATCCGGAAATTCGTAAACGACGAGAAATTATTGAAACAAATAGAACTCGCCAAAACAAAACCCGTGAAGAAATCCAAATTCCAACAGAAATTGGAAGAAATGCAACGGATGCAGGAACAACGGATGAAACAAATGCCGAAAAAGAAATAAGGTACTACAAATAACATTAACGAGGCTGTCCAAAAAGTCATTTTATTTCAAAAAACTCCTCCGTCACTTCGTGCCACCTCCTCTATAAACAGAGGAGGAGCTGGTGACTCTTCCCGAAGACAGGGAGTATTTCAACTCTCCCTCTGTTTATAGAGGGAGTACGGCGAAGCCGGGAGGGAGTTTGAAAAATGACTTTTTGGACAGCCTCGTTTTATAGACTCACTAATTCAAAAAACTCCCCAATTGTCGATAAAACGATATGAATTCCTCAAAAGACAAATTTACAGATTCCAATTCGTTCACATTAATATCGTAACTGATCTCTACTCCCCGATCTTCCACCTTATCAATACGCTTTCGAACATAAGGTGGTGTCATGAAATGTGAAGCTCGGGAATCTTCATTCACTCTAAAATAAATTTCCCGACCAGACACAACAGGAGAATAATCCGCAACATCCCAACAAACCTTCCGATCTCCATTCTCTCCATACGTTTTCAAGAATTCATAAATAATATCCGCCACCCTTTTCAATTGATCTGCCGACATACAATTCAAACTGGATTCAAACGTGTCAAGACCATATTCAACAAAAAACACTTCCTTACGTGCATCAAAATTTATACTCTTATCAATACTAATCGGATATCTGTTATACCCTTTAATATTGCAATCAAAAGGAGCTTTTTCTCGCTTGATGAATAAACCGACCGTCTTGTAAAGTTCTTCGAGTTGCTCGTACGTCACACCGTAGATTTCACTATTCCCCACAGTCATACAATAAGTCGTGGCTTCCATGGCAGGTTTATCATTACTGACAACTTTTTGCTTCTGTTGCTTAAACACCCGCTTCAGTTCTTTTTCCTGATGACAAAGGAATTGTTGCATCTGACAGATAAAATCATACCATTCCGTGAAATAACAGATCGAAGATATAAAGCCATTTGACGCATCAATAACAGCCTCATTCTCTTGCTTTGACTGTTTAGCGTTAGCGACATAATAGGCACAAGCTTTTTGTATTTTTCCACACTCGATACTCCATGGACGACGAAGTACCCGGAAAAGATTATTGAGATGACAAATACAATTATAGATCGTTGCCAACGGATCTTCAGAAACCAAATCCACGCTACATTTTTTAAGATCCTCGACCATTTGTCGGTAAAAACGATTCTCGGTTAAGGAATCGGAAAGACATTCATCACCTGTAAATTTTTCCGACACATTCGATGCTGGGATAAAATCACTATTCCCCATAATCCTGATTATTAATTGATTGTCCGTCTATATTCAACGACATATTCTCCGTTTTCAATAACTCATTCAATTCACACGCTTGACGCTGATGATATTGTAAAAATCGACCAAGCAACACCCGAAAGCGAGAATTATCTAACAAAAAAGTAGTCCAATCACCCCATACTTCTACAATCCGTAACCGCTCCTTTTTAGAAATACCCTCGGTAGCCAAATATTGCAGAACAGCTTTTTGAATCACCGAAATTTCATCTGCCCACGACCGATCGAATAATGTCAACATTTCAATCAATCTCGTGTTTCTTTTCTGGAGAGTCACAAGTCCCGCTTTATCCGTCATTCCCGGTGATGCAATCGGATACATCATTTCGAGTTGTTTCGAATAATACTCCATCAATTTTTGTTTCTCCTCAATTGATAACTGATTGGCTACCCGTCCGGGTGCTTCCATGTCTACCGCAGACACACGGTTTACATCTTCTTCCATAATAATATGTATTAATTTAGACGGGTATTCCAAAAAGAACGGTCCCGCCTGACCCGTTGCATATCACTTCGAGGAAGCTGGGGACACATTAATGCTCCCCACGGGGGTACGGAACCGAATATCGGCAACAGCAGCAGACAAAAAAATGCCTGCCACTGAAATTGAAGCAGGTTTACTGCTCCCTCGAATATGATATGCATCACAAATATACAACATTTTTAAACAAAGCAAACAGCAACATGAGAATAAATTCATCAAAATGCAACTATATACCCTAATCTATGGAAATTCCTATGGCAACGTAGCCACGAAAATTTATCGTTGCTCCCCTGTTGCCACCCGATTGCTTTCCATCGTCCGAATCCCGACAATGTTATTTTTACTTATATCCTGTTAAAATGGCGGCGATAATCGGGCGATGATCGGGCGACAATCGGGCGATGGCGCCTAACAGTCGCCCAACAGTCTGCCAACCAGCTGAGAATTGGGATATTCATCCGTTAGAATGCCCATAGAAAAGGAGTAAAAATAATAAACAAGAACAATTTTACTATTTATATGGCATCAGTCCCAAAATGGTGACGCGAAAACATACACCATCAATGAAATTAGAGAACTCTTAGATATATGAATGACCCAAAAACTAAAAAACCGTCTCGGATTAAATCCGAGACGGTAACCTCTTTCCAATTTATAAAAATCAAATCTGTTTCAACAAATTAATCATTTCGATAGCCGTAGTTACCGCCTCGAAACCTTTATTTCCGGCTTTTGTTCCGGCTCTTTCAACAGCTTGTTCGATCGTGTCGGTAGTCAGGACACCGAAGATAATCGGGGTTCCCGTTTGCAGCCCGACATTAGCAATCCCCTTGGTTGCCTCGTTAGCCACCATATCGAAATGAGGAGTTGCCCCACGAATCACGGCACCCAAGCAAACAACGGCATCATACTTTTTCGTCTCGGCCATCTTCTTAGCCACTAACGGAATTTCAAAAGCACCCGGAACCCAAGCCAAGTCAATATTTGCCTCATCTCCGCCATGACGTTTGAAAGCATCCAACGCTCCACCCAACAATTTACTCGTGATAAACTCATTAAAACGTCCTGCAACGATACCAATTCGTTGGCCTTCTGCCAGTAATTTCCCTTCCAGTAAATTCATAGTCTTTATATTTATTTGTTTTCTAATCCTTCTTTCAATTTCTCGATCTCTTCCCGTTGACGCACGTGGATCATGTGTCCCATCTTCTTGTACTTCGTGTACATATAAAACTCGTTCTTCTCGTTACAAGTCATTTCAATCGGCTCACGTCCCACGATTTCAATACCGTATCCGGTCAAACCATTAATTTTTAACGGGTTATTCGTCATCAAGATCATTTTTTTCACACCCAGATCTGCCAAAATCTCTGCCCCGGTACCGTATTCACGCAAATCGGCCTTAAACCCAAGAGCGATATTCGCCTCCACGGTATCCATCCCCTCATCCTGCAAATGATAAGCCTTCAATTTATTAATCAAACCGATACCCCGGCCTTCCTGACGCATGTACAACAATACTCCCCGGCCTCTCTCTCCGATTCGACGCATAGCCTCAGCCAACTGGTCTCCACAATCACAACGCAAAGAACCAAACACGTCTCCCGTCAAACACTCCGAATGTACCCGACACAATACCGGTTCCCCATCTGTCACGTCACCTTTCACCAAAGCGATATGATGTTCCCCGTTAATCTTGTTCACATACCCGTAGGCTTTGAAGTCCCCGTATTTTGTTGGCATATCAGCCTCGGTTACCCGTTCCACCAAAATTTCTGTTTTCCGACGATAGGTAATCAAGTCCGACACTGTAATCATTTTCATTCCATGCGCTTTAGCAAACTCCTTCAACTCCGGTGTACGCATCATCGTTCCATCCTCTCGCATAATCTCGCAACATAAGCCACACTCTTTCAACCCAGCAATTCGCATCAAGTCCACCGTGGCCTCCGTGTGTCCCATACGCTCCAGCACGCCCCCCTTCTTTGCCTCCAACGGGAACATGTGTCCCGGACGACGGAAATCTTCCGGTTTCGCATTATCCTCTACCGCTTTCATCGCGGTCACGGAACGCTCCAACGCGGAAATACCCGTGGTCGTGTCCACGTGATCGATTGACACCGTGAACGCCGTGCAATGGTTATCCGTGTTCGTGGCAACCATCTGTTCCAACCCCAACTTCGTGGTCAAAGCCTTGCTCATCGGCATACAAATCAATCCTTTAGCATAAGAAGCCATGAAGTTCACGTTCTCCAACGTCGCAAACTCGGCCGCACAAATCAAATCTCCCTCGTTCTCCCGATCCGGGTCATCCACGGCGATAATCATCTTTCCGGCTCTCAAATCTGCAACAGCCTCTTCAATCGTACTAAATTTAAATTCTTCCATATCTAGTTTTCTTTATTTTATATCTTTTAGTTTTTACCTTTTAACTTCCCTAGAATCCATTCGCTAACAAGAAATCCAACGTCAACCCGCCTTTAGGCTCTACCGGGGCTGCCGGACGCATTAACTTCTCCACGTATTTGGCAATCACGTCATTTTCAAGGTTCACCACGTCACCAATCTTTTTCTTCACTAACGTCGTTTCATCCTGCGTGTGAGGAATAATAGAAACCGTAAAACCCGTATCCGTCACGGCCACGACCGTTAGGCTTATCCCGTCAATCGTGATAGAACCTTTGTCCACGATATACCGCAACAGCTCTGCCGGGGCTGAAATCATGATCCAAATGGCATTCTCGTCTTTCTCTCTCCCGACAATCTTCCCCAACCCGTCAACATGGCCCGACACGATATGTCCCCCCAAACGCCCGTTCAACGTCAATGCTCTCTCCAGATTCACCCGGTCCCCTACGTGCAGCTCTCCTAAATTGCTACGCTGCATCGTCTCCGGCATCACATCTGCACAGAAACTCCCGTTAGCAAAAGAGATCACGGTCAGGCAAACCCCATTCGTGGCAATACTATCTCCCACGTGTAAATCCTCCAACACCTTCTTTGCCTGCACCTCCAGCACCACGCTCCGGTTTCCCCGCTTGATACCCCGTATGGTTCCTATTTCTTCGATTATACCTGTAAACATCTTAATTTTAGATTTACAATTTATGATTTTAGATTTCCTCGCTCAATGCCCTCACTTTTTTAATCACGAAATCTATTATCTTTTAGTTTTTAACTTTTAGTTTTAAAAGGACATCATGACCGATGTTCAGTACGTTTTCCAATTCAAGGTTAATAGCATCAGCCATTTTCTCCATCCCTGCACCTTCTACCGGAGTCTTGGCATTCATTCCCCCCACGATCTTCGGGGCAATAAAAGCATACAATTCATCCGCAAGCCCCTCCGCCAAAAACGTGTAATTCAAACTTCCTCCTCCTTCTAACAAGATGGAATCAATTCCAGACTGCCCCAACAATTCCAACAAGTTCCTGACATCCACAAGTCCTTCCTTCTCCTTGCAAAGTAACATCTCCACACCCGTCTCTCGCAAAGCTTTCACTCTCTCTTCCGGAGCGAAACGGGTATGAGCCACGATAGTACGATACTCTCCGGCCGTTTTCACGAGCTGGCTATCCAAAGACAAACGGGCATTACTATCTACCACCACTCGTATTGGCTGTCTGACACCACGCCCCTCAATCCGGCAATTCAATAAAGGATCGTCCGCCACGGCCGTCCCGATTCCCACTACGATTGCCATAAAACGATGCCGCAATTCATGCACGTAAGCTCGCGCTTCCGCTCCCGTGATCCATTTCGAATCTCCCGTCCGGGTCGCAATCTTCCCGTCCAGCGTCATCGCGGTCTTCATTGCCACCCAAGGCAACTTTGTCGATATATATTTCAAAAATACTCGATTCTGTTCCCGCAAAGCCTCTTCCTCAACCCCGCAAACCACCTCTATCCCAGCCTCTCTTAACAAAGCAATACCTTTCCCTGCCACCAACGGGTTCGGATCTTCCATCCCGACCACCACCCGGGCAATCCCGTGTTCAATAATGGCCTCCGTGCAAGGCGGGGTCTTTCCATAATGGCAACAAGGTTCCAATGTCACGTACATCGTGGCTCCCTCCGCGGGAGCCGTACAATTCTTGAAAGCATTCCTCTCCGCGTGCCATTCTCCGCATCTCTCGTGCCATCCTTCCCCGATTACCTTTCCCCCTTTCACGATCACGGCTCCCACCATCGGATTCGGATTCGTGAATCCTACTCCCCGTTCGGCAAGCTCCATCGCCCGTCGCATGTATTCAATGTCTTCCTGTCTCACCATGTTCAAAACCTCCTTTAAACAAAAATGCCCCGAATGCATACACATTCGGGGCATAAATTTATATTGTATTAATATAATATCAATTACAACTAAATATCTCCTCTATCATCCGGACTTTAACCGTCGGTTTCAGAATTTCACTGAATCAGTCCCTCGAAAGGGAGTCGCGGACTATAACCGCCGGTAGGGAGTTGCACCCTGCCCCGAAGAAACATTTTACAAACACAAAAATAGAAATAATTCTAATGATAACAAACAAGTAAAGAATAATTCATGATTTTTTTCTGTATTCACTTGTTCATAACGATTCTATCAAATCCACCACCCCCGCTTTCTTCAAAATATACATCCCGATCCGTTCGTCGGAAACTCCTTCCCGCAAGCGATAGGTGTAACGGGGTTCTCCCGTCGTCATGTCTATTTCAAAGAAACGGAAACATACCGAAGGAAACGGTTTCAAAAATTCCGCCACCTCGACAATATGCGTGGAAATCATAAACACCCCATATGCCAACCGGGCCAATCCACCAATCACCGCACAAGAGGCATCATACGCATCCTTCACGTTAGTTCCCCGGAATAGTTCATCAAAAACCACCACCACTTCCTGTAAATCCCGCACCTGTTCCACGATATATTTTACCCGGGCAACCTCATTATAATAATGACTGTATCCCAATGACAGATTATCCGACAAATTAATCGTGGTAAATAACCCTTTAAACACGGACAATTCCATCCGATCTGCCGGTACGGGAAAGCCGCAATGAGCCAGATAAACCGCCACCCCGAAAGCCTTCATGCAAGTTGATTTTCCCGCCATATTCGGCCCTGTCAGGAAACATAGATGTTGCCGTTCGTCAAGCAAAACATCATTCTTTACCGGATTCTCCAAAAACAAGTGATACAATCCCTCGATCCTCACCATTCTCCCACTTTCCGTGAAAATCGGAAACGTCAACTCCTTCCCTTTAGTCATAATCCCCAACGATCGTAAAGCATCCAGCATATATAAGGTATCCAGCACAACACGAACCCCATCAAGTTCCTTCCCTCGAAAATAAAGGTCCAGACTTTCTCGTGTCCAAAAAGAATCTTTTTTCTGGTTCACCAAGTATTGCATCCCTTCACGGGCAAGCGTTTCTTTCACCCTCTGTTGCATATCCCTTACCACCTCCGGCACTCTCCCCGCTGGCAACTCGTCCATAAAAGTCCCCAACTCACGGATAAGCCGCCCAAGATACGGGACTGCACGTTGGCGCAGATAACAATCGTTATCCGGTTTCAACCATCCTTTCACCGCCCGACTCGTTAAATGATACATACTGCGTTGAGGCACATCCTCCTGTTGCAGGTAAACCTCGATAAAACTCAATTCTTCCCGACGAATATCCAGAAAGAATGGCAATTGCCCCAGATAGCGAATCGCCTCTACTCGACCCCGAATTTTATTGACATCTGTCAACGGCCTTTCTAACATCTTTCTTATACAAGCCTTACCCCCGTCAGAGCAAGCGGTATTGAAACAAGAGAAAATACTTTTCCCGTCCAAAGCTTGATTGAACAACTCCAGATCGTTCAACGTCTGTTCATCTATCTTGAATTCCATCTGTATTCCTTATATATCCTAACAATTCGAGATCCTCACGTCCATTGACCCGCCAAGTTTTACCACTTCTCAATATAAATAACTCGTCACTAATATCTATCACGTCCTCGAAATAGTGGTCGGTAATTACAATCCCTTTCCGTTCTTTCTCCCGCCGGATCACCTCTTTCATTTTCTGCACGTGCAGGGGCATCATAAAAGAGAACGGCTCATCCAACAAACAAAATTTCGAATCCGAGGCCAGAACCGCGTACACCTCAATCATCCTTCGCTCCCCCGTGGAAAAAGTCTTCATTCGCTTTCGGGCTGTCCCTACAAAATCGGGAAAGTCCTCCACGAAACTCTCGAACGCCACCCCGAAATCATCAAACACCTGTTTTACAGACAAACCCGGTAGCACGAAACTCTGTTGTAAAAGATAACGCATATCCTCCGGGCGCCTTTCTCTTGTCAACAAAACCCTTCCGTCAATAGCCACATATTGATCCTTCAATCTCAATCCCCCGTAAATAACTTGCATCAGACAACTTTTTCCACCCCCGTTCCGGCCAAGAATACCGACGACCTGCCCCGTTTCACAGTGCAGGCAAGTATCCCACAGGACACGCTTAAACCCGTATTCCAAGTGGAGATTACTTACATCAAGCGTATGCATGATTACAATTGATAAGCGATTAACATACAGACCACGTACGTCAGGAAATCAAACACCAAAGCCATACCCCAAAGCCACCGGATCGACATCCCCACGTTCTTGTAATAATAGAAAAAACGTCCTGATTTCCGTTTTGTAGTAAACCGGATGAATACCATCGTGGCTACCTTGAACCAAAAGGTAGCCACAATGATCACCGCCACTACGGCCGATGATTTCATCCGGTAAATGAACATAATCAGCCCGCAGGCAAAGGACACGGCAAGAGCGGAAGCCGCAAACATCTCATAAAACGAGACGCATAACCGGGCTCCCCGTTTCACATCCATCACATCCGTTTTTGCATCATCTTCCACGTGTTCGTGATCAGGAAACTCTCCTCCATCTGGTCAATCATCTCCATGAATTTCGAGATCGGCACGGCAAAAGACAATAGATTACTACCCGTACATAACCTTGCCGACGGGTCGAACATCCCAAGCACCGCTCTTTTCGTACCCTCTATTTGTTCCCGGTAAGGATAGTAAATAATAGAGGTACAGCCGGCCCCAAAAGGAGAAATCACTGCCTCCTGTTTCGAACTGTCAAAACCGGCTAAGGTGAAAAGCCCAGAGATAACATCCGCCGGGGCAAAGAAAAACACAGCCTCCGGCTCGTCTTGCTCCGTCAAGTGATCCCAACGTTTAAACACCAGACAATCACCTTTTCTCGGAAGTTCATGGATCGTCTTCAAGAAAGCATTCACCTGTTCTGGGGTCCGTTTATAGCGCTCGCAGTGAGGCGTGTTTTCCCCGTGAGACAGGAAATATTCGAATCCCTCCCTCATACTTTTACTGAATCCCAAGTAAAACTTTCCCCCGCCACATCCCACCGAATCCGGTAAAAAACAAAGCGATTCACCTTTACGAACTCGCCCAAGCTGGGCTATGATACAAGTATGCCCCATCGCCTTCTTCACGATCGTGGCGTTATTATTTTCCTTTGAATAATAAAATGCAACAGGAAGTTCCGCATCATTGAAATATTTCTTCCAAAGAGCAATAAACTGATCTCGCTTAACTATGTCCATAACCCTTTTAATTTTAGTATCAAGCAAATATAAATTATTTTTTGGTTAAAAACAAATCCATGCAGGCAACAATCCTAGTTCCTAGCCCCTTCCCGATTTATACCTTCCTTAGACACGCTTAGTAGTCTCGCCGTACACTCCTCGGTGTCTCCTGTATATATACATGATATATGAAGAAAATATCGCCCATAAATTGATAGTCCACACCGTTAACCTATCGTTGACCTTTCGTTAACCTTTCGTTAACCTACTAACGAGACACCGACGCAAGTATACTGTAATACAGGCGAGATACCCCTAAAAAACATTCCCCGAATCAGCATAGCCAACCCGGGGAATCAATATCATAAAAACCACCTATTACCAGATAGAAGCTCTCTTTTCAACCGGCAAATACAATGCATCACCTTCTTTCACGCCAAACGCGTCATACCACATACTGATGTGAGGAAGTGCTGCATTCACACGCCACCGTCCCAAAGAGTGAGGATCGGATTTCGTTTGCAAACGGATTTGTTCATCACGGGTGTTATCTGCCCAAACATTAGCGTATGACAAGAAGAAACGTTGTTCTGGGGTGAAACCATGCTCGTCTTTTCCAAGCGGGTTTTCAGCCATCGCTTTCTGTAATGCCAAGAATGACACCTGCAAACCACCATGGTCAGCGATATTTTCACCTAACGTCAGTTCTCCATTCGCTTTCAAGCCCGGTAACACCTCGATATTTCCAAAATAGTCTACTAACACTTGGGCTCTTTCCTTGAAATTCTTGGCATCCTCCGGAGTCCACCAGTCTTTCAAGTTTCCATCCTTATCATATTGACGCCCTTGATCATCAAAACCATGAGTCATTTCGTGACCGATAACAACTCCAATAGCACCATAATTACAAGCATCATCCGCGTTCATGTCAAAGAACGGATACTGAAGAATAGCTGCCGGGAAACAAATTTCGTTCGTCGTCGGATTATAATAAGCATTTACAGTTTGCGGGGTCATCAACCATTCGTCCTTATCGACCGGTTTACCTGCCTTGGCAATCATTTTATCATGATCGAAATGATTGGAACGAATAATATTCGCCCAGTAAGAATCATTCTTTATTTCCAGATTGGAATAATCTCTCCATTTATCAGGATAACCCACTTTTACATGGAATGCGGCCAATTTTTCCAAAGCTTTCGCTTTTGTCTCTTCACTCATCCATTCCAATCCTTGAATCCGTTCTCCCAAAGCTTTCTGCAAGTTTCCAACCAACTTAATCATACGCTCTTTAGCCGCGGCAGGGAAATATTTTTCGGTATACATTTGTCCGACGGCCTCTCCCAGCACGCCATTCACAGCGCTAACGGCACGTTTCCATCGAGGTTGCATCTCTTTCGTTCCGGAAAGAGTTCTTCCATAAAAATCAAAGTTCTGTGCAACAAAGTTATCACTCAAATAAGAAGATGCCGTATTAATCACATTCCACTGTAAATAAGCCTTCAATACATCCAAATCTTCTTTTTTCAATAAATCGGCAACCGTTTTGATCTCATTCATTTGTCCCACGTTCACATCCTGCAAATCTTTCAACCCGATCGTCGTGAAATAAGCATCCCAATCTATTGACGGAACTTCTTTCTTCAATTGTGCCACTGTAATTTTATTGTAATTCGCGTACGGGTCACGCAATTCCACGGCAGACTTAGAAGCTTCAGCCAAACGAGTCTCGACCTTCATCACATTCTTTGCCGCTTTTTGAGCTTCTTCCGCAGTAAACCCGGCCAATTGGAACATCTTACCCACGTGTTCTTCAAACTTCGTGCGAATTTCCTTTGTATGGTCATCATCATCCAAATAATATTCACGTTCCCCCAAGCTTAAACCTCCTTGATACAACTGGGCCATGTTCATAGAACTGTTCATGTCGTCAGCCCCCACGTACAAACCGAAGAAAGGTCCGAAACCATCCCGGTGCATAGTTGCTATCTCCTGAGATAAACCATTTCTATCTTTGATTGCCGCCAATTTATCCAAGTATTCTTTAATCGGGGCAACCCCGTCCGCATTCAACTTAGCACTATCCATGGCGATATTATACAAATCCCCGATTTTCTGGGTGATACTGCCCGGCTGAGATTGTTTTTTAGCCAATTCCTCGATCAATCCTTTGATCTGGGTACGATTATTTTCGGCCAATTGATCGAATGAACCGAAACTTGAATACTCATCCGTGAGCGGGTTCGCTTTCATCCAGCCTCCACACGCATACTGGTAAAAATCATTTCTCGGATTAATCGTTTGATCCAGATTCGCGAGGCGGATTCCACTTTCCTTGGTCGCCTCTTTTTTACTATTGCAACTTGTAGCTATCAATGCTAAAGCAATAAAAGGTAAATAAAATTTTGTTCTCATATAATCAGTTTTCTAGTCATCTCGCCATAACGGAAAATACCCGTAAAGTTCTTTCAACCAATAAAATCACATACACGATTCATGTTAACCCTGAAAAGAAGTTGAGCATAAACAACCCACGAGAACCTTACAAACTTGGGGCTGTAAATACAGCCCCAAGCGCAGACAAAAATATAATATTTTATAATGAAATGAAAACTGATCGGTGTTTTTTTACCACCCGTACCAGGCATCTTTCAACTCACCGACAGTAACGGATTCCAAATTCTGCCCGTGTTCATCAAACCATTTCCGTACGATGTCCTGTTCTTCCGGAGTAACACTACCTCGTTCACGGGTAATGAATCCCCCACAAACATTGGAATTCCAACCTCCCCCCATTTCCAAAGAATGAGAATTCAACAAGCTTGCTAACTCCTGTAACCATGCTTCAACCACTTGCATTTCCGTATCTACCTTGAATTTGGCATCAAAAGAAAATCCCAGTTCCCGGAACTCTCCCCTATGTAATTTCTTACGTAATCTCTTTTTCATATCTATATTTTATTATTCTAATTCTACTCGTATATCCCGTAATCCCATATCGCTATTCTTGTTGGCAGGATGAGCCATTCCAAGACTGCAATCGTGAATTTCCTCGGAGTAAAGCTTCATTGATTTCAAACGAAGTTTATACTCTTCTTGTTTCACGTTCGGATTCATCAAATAGGTTACTTCTGTCCCGTAACGATTGTGTAACTTCACGACCAACTGATTATTTCCCTTCTTCAAATGTAGTTTTATCACCTCATTTGTCCGGGGTATTCCGCCAACATATGTACGCAACAACACATCCTTACCATTCAAGGCTACCTGCACCCCGTCGGCAACCCCTAATTCAACCAGTACATCCTGCTCCCGATCACTCGTTAATTCGTGTAATATATGCACCGACTGTTTCTCCTGCATTGGGATATTTAAGGCTTTTCCCGGTTTAAAATCATCCCACAAACGCCAAGCTACCGCATTTACTTTCGGATCAAGAATCGTACCATTAAAGCGTTCCTCTTGAGGATCGAACATATACACCTTACCCCACGTGATCCCCTCCGGGTGGTTATTCAACTTCTGTACTTCCCCGCCAACCAAAGTCACATCCTGCTCCTTCCCGTCAATGACCAAACGGAGTTCTTTTCCCTGCTCTCCTGCCGTGTAAACAATTGTCGGGGTAATGGTCTTTCCGGATTTTCTGAAATGCCAGCTAAACCCAACCGTACTCCGGAAACTGGAATAATAATCCATGCTGGAATAAGCATACACGGGAATTGCATTCACAGCCGACAATTCACTCGTTTCAAGGATCTGGTCGGGAACAACCCGGAAGGCTCCGGCAAATTCCAATTTCACCACAATCATGCCCCGGTCCGGTTTCACATCCCCGGGAATATTTACCGACACGGACTGCCCATCCTGTTTCAAGTTCAAGGCCTTCCCGTCAGCTAACAAACTTGCTTTTTTCGCTTTCCCGATCAACCCGTTCAAAATGATCTCCCGGTTAGCCGGGATCTTCTCAACAAACAAGTAGAGATTAGTCCCCTTACAAGTAATGTCCCCCCATTCAACTGCATGATCAAAAGGATTAGCTGTCGTATTATAAATTCCTTCCCCGTAACGTTTCATCCATTTCCCCATTGCTAACAAGGCATCCCGTTCAAACTCTACCACGGAACCATCTCCCCTCGGACCAATGTTCAGTAAAAAATTACCGCCACGGCTTACCACCTTCACTAAACTACGTAACTTCTCATCAATCTTTTTATCCAAACTCCCCCGTTCCTGCCAAGAGCGATAACTCCATGTCTCGTCGAAAAACGAGGCCGGCGTCTGCCAAGGCACTCCAATCTTGTAATCCGGGTAAGCATTATCCGCCATCACGGCAAAGTCTCCCCGGTCATTTCCCAAACGCCCACTCACCATACACTGCGGTTGCAGACGACTCACAAGGTCATACAACTCTTTACTCTGTTGCCCGCTCAAAGACCCCATGTCAAACCAAATTTCAGAAATCGGACCGTAATTTGTCATGATCTCTTCCACTTGATGCATACTGAACGCATGGTGTTCCTTCGAGATGGCATCCGCATTATGAGGGGTAATACCATTTCCGGGGAAATTCCAATCAATCAACGAATAATAAACCGCAAACTTCACCCCCTGCCGACGGCAAGCATCCGACAATTCTTTCATCACGTCCCGCTTGAAAGGGGTTGCATCCACGATATTATACTTCGTGTACTTGGAATGATACATACAAAAACCGTCATGATGTTTCGACGTGAACACGATGGACTTCATCCCCGCTGCCTTTGCCAAAGCCACCACGGAATCAGCATTCCATTTCTCCGGATCAAATTCTTTCGCCACCGCCTCGTACTCCGCCTTCGGGATCTTGGCAAAAGACTGTATCTGCTCGCTATACCCGGCACGAACCGGTTGTCCCTTCCAAACTCCCCCCAACTCCGAATACAATCCCCAGTGAATAAACATGGAAAACTTCTGATTCACCCAATCCGGATTGGGTTTCTGTTGTCCAAAAGCGAATTGCACGCCTAACAACAAAATAACTAAACATCCGCGTAATAACATAATAAACACTTTTACAATTTAAACACTTTACACAAAATAGAGGTCGTAAATATAGCATTTATTGATGTTTTTAAAGCCCATTAACCTACAAATTATTCACGATCCGACTCAATTTATGACATAAAATTAATAGTAAAAAATTAAGGGATACCCCGGAAAGAACCGGGATATCCCAACACAACAGGAAAACTCACATGAGATAACACATCTACCCCATACTAAATTTTCACTTCTATTTATCGCCCTCGTCTCCTAATCCATATAAAGATCGCCCAGAAAGCTAACAGACCGGGCCAAACACCCATGAGTACCACTTTCCAGAAATACATCCAATCCATGCTCACGTACACTTTATTATCAGGCGGGGTAGGACGGCGCACGTCAATCGGCACCTCTTCATTGGATAACCAGAAGAAAGAACCGGATATTAAAGAGTAGTTTGCTGCGGCAACATCCTTACGCCCGATACTGATTTCCCCGTTACTCAGGCAATCCGCATCACCCAAGATAATAATGCGTTGTTCTTTCCCTCCCATCGGACGGGACATCGCCAAAGCCGTGACATACGAACGCTCAACTTCTCCTATCGAAGGATTAAGAGAAACCGTATCATCTAAGAAATCAACCGTTTCCAATTCATTCCAACTGTCGATCGTGTCACTCACGAATAAAGGCGTGATAGAAAATCCTTTATCCTCGAAACACTCCAATCCTGTCGTACCCGGCATGGTCACCACGTATTCCCGGCGAATCATCTGGTTAAAGATATAGGAAAACTCTCCGGCCTCCTTGGTCGGCGTGGCGATAATAAAATCGGGCTGGAAATGCTCGCTCTTCTTCACCAAGCGCCCCGGCATAAACCGCACGCCGAAAGATTCCACCAACGGGTTCATAAACTCCTGACGACGAGGTTCCCCGGCGATCAACAGATTCCCCCCGCGGGCGATATAAGCATCCAAATTTGCTCGTTCACCCACCGTCATCGGGGTTCTCATGTCCGCGATCACGATAATATCCACCTGTTCCGGGATCGGCTTATCCAATGTCACTTCTGTAAAGTCAAAACCTTGATTAACCAAAGAATAGCGGAACGGTTTATCTTGAGCGAAACGATTGTAGTCCCGGTCTCCTTCCCGAATACAATCCCTTTCTCCGTGTCCTTTCACGAAACCGACAAGAGGTAATTCCATCACCAACCGCTTGAAGGCGGCAGAGATTTCCGTCTCGAAGGGAAAACGTTGAATGTCATCGAATATCCGCAAGAATGTCTTCTCCCCGTTGTCTCGTTCCAGTAACCGTACGAAACGATTCCCTTCCGGTCCGAGATCAGCTATCTTTCTCACCTCTTCCGGGCGCATAAACATATTGGAATCCAAATTCCAGATTTCAGCCCGTTTCAACATTCGCTCCCGGTCGGACAAATTGGGATAAGCCTTATCCAGTTCCGGATTCTTCGCCTTATCGTAATAATAGACGTATTTCATTTTGATTTCCGGCTTAAACCGGGTGTACATCTTGAAACGCCTTAGATCATCGTTCACGCTACGGGGTAAGCCGGCCCAATAGTTCTCCTCCAATATATTCACGAAAGTCGTCATCGTCAATCCCCCATCCATCCGGACCACGATACTCTGACTATTAGGAGTCAGCGTCCGTTGTTTCGTGGCTGTCGTGTCATAAAAACACATCAGCTTCGGACGGGAAGTCATATATCCCAACAACATCGCGATCACGATAACACTCCCGTATTTCCCGACGGTCGTCATCCACGTCGTCTTCTGCCTCCGGGACTGCAAGCGGATAATTGAAAGGAAAAGGAACAACGCCACCACGATCACAAAATAGAGCACATCCTCGCTACAAATCAAACCGTTAATAAACTCCTGCGCCCGACCGTTAATCGCCAGCCAATACGTTATATCACGCACGAAATCAATATCCTGCCACATATCCCCCACGAAGTTCAGCACCGCCAACACCGCCAAGGTTCCCATGGCCGCCACGACCTGATAAGAAGTAATACTCGACATGAATAACCCGATTGCGGCGTACGCGCACACGAGCAAGTAAAGCCCGAGCATACCGGAAAGAATCAAGGGAACGTCTGCCGATTTTATAGTAATAGCGGCAAATACAAGGTACACGGCCAGAATACACATCAACACCAAGTTGTATATCATCATAGAAAGATATTTTCCCAAAATAATCTGCGTATTGGTAACCGGAGAAGAGTACAGCAACTTGATCGATCCGCTACTCAATTCCCGGCTCATCAACCCCATGGTCAACAACGGAATATAAAGATACAAGTATTGCTGCATCGCGATAAACATCCCCCGCCATCCGGCAAAGACGCCCATCGTCACGTTGTAAAGCCCGTACCCCAATTCCTGACTTCTCACGTTACCCGCCAAGCCGTTCGTAAACGCCATACTCGCTTGAAAGGTGAATATCACCAGAATCAACCACGCAATCGGAGAGTAAAACAAGGTTTGCAACTCCGTGCGGGCTATTTTATATATTGTCTTCATCTCGTTATCTGTTTTTAGTCATTATTTCTTTGATAATTCAGCAAAAATCTCATCCAAGGAACTCTTTTCCTGACGGATTTCGACTAATCGCCACCCTTTTGTCACGCTGGCCTCGACCAAACGTTCCGTTGCTTCCAGCGCATCCGAAAACTGAATCCGGAACTTCGATCCGCCCAGTTCTTCCACGGCAACCACGCCCGGAATTTCCCGGATCACTTCTGCCGGTGGCGCAGCGATTAACGACACAAATAACGTATTGGGAACAATATAATTATCAAACTCATCCACCGTACCGGAAAAGACCACTTGCCCCTCCTCGATCATCCGGATATAATCACAAGTCGCCTGCACTTCAGAAAGGATATGCGTGGATAGAATCACGGTTCGGTCCACCGCAATCTCCCGGATCAACTCCCGGATCTCCACGATCTGGTTCGGGTCAAGCCCGTTTGTCGGCTCATCCAGTACCACGAAATCCGGATTATGAATGATGGCCTGCGCTATACCCAATCGTTGTTGATACCCTCCCGATAAGTTCCGGATCAATCGCCGACTGAAATGGGAAATTCCACAACGCCCCATCACGTCTTTCACGGCCCCTTGAACCTCATGAGCGGGGATCAGGCGCATATTGGCACAATGTACCAAATACTCCTCCACCGTCAAATCCATATGCAGGGGTGGTTTCTGCGGTAAAAAGCCCAAATGCTTTTTGGCCTCTACCGGATTCTCCCGTAAATTAATTCCCTTAATATACACCTCCCCCTCCGTCTGTTTCAACACGCCACAAATAATGTTCATCGTGGTTGACTTTCCTGCCCCGTTGGAGCCTAGTAACCCGTAAATGCCATTTCGCGTAATTTCAATATTAATATCCCGAATCGCCCATTGAATACTGTAACGATGAGATAAATGCTCCACTTTTACAATAGATTCTTCCATACATTTATTTTAAATTCATACAATACACACAAACCACGGGGTTGCCCGAAAGTCATTTAATTTCAAGAAACTCCTCCGGCCTTCGACCACCTCCTCTATAAACAGAGGAGGAGCTGGTGACTCTTCCCGAAGATAGAGAGTATTTTAACTCTCCCTCTGTTTATAGAGGGAGCACCCCGAAGGGGGGAGGGAGTTAAAAAACGACTTTTCAGCCCCCTTTTCTTTTACTTGTTAGCTAACATCTTATTAATCTTATACAGCAAATACTCGTAATGTAATTTTGTTTCCCCGGAACTCTTCGTCACGGCTCCTTTCAACAAGTCCTGAATCTTGAACAACATATCGAAATAGTAATTCACCGGGATATAATCACCCGGCATCACCACTTGCATCGTGGGATAAAACCCACTCCGTTCTTCCGGACTCATCCCTTTCTCCGGCAAAACAGCAAGTTGTTCCCGTATCAAATTCAACTGTTTTCGATCGATCGTCTCCGGAGAAATCGCCCCTTCATGACCAGCCATTGCAATCCCTCTTCTCGGAGTGAAATTACCCGCCGTTGTCGCGATCGTAGAGGATGCGACCACGCTACCCAAGAACTCCTTCTGCAAATCCATCTCGTACTTCTCCAAAGGACGATTCTTCAACGTCCCGTCCCACACGTTCCTGTAAATATCCTCGACATACTCGGCCAACGAATAATCCCCGCCCTTCTCAGCCCCAAGAGCCACGTACTTCAACCGGAACGTTAAGGTCCCTAGGATAAAACTCCGAATTTGGTCCACATTGGAGTTTCGAATCTCCAACTTCTTCTCGACCGCCTTGTTTTCCAGCCAAGCAAGGTCTTTCGCCATATCGATCATACATTTCACAGCCGCTTTCTGTATCGTACCGGGTACAACCACGTAACTCGGCTCTTTCTCCGTGGAGAAAGCCTCCATCTGGTAGAAACCACCCAGATTCACGGACACATCGTTAATCCGTTTTTGCAACTGACCGCGTAACGAGTTATACAACTGACTTCTCAAGCTCAGGTCTTCATCCCCCTCGGCATACCAGTCATAGAAATTCCGAACCGCTATCTTCAAATTATTCACGGCATACTCCAAAGCCTTCAAATGATCATCTCCCAAGTCTCCGGTAAAACAACGGGGATCATAGTAATAATAAGGCACCTTCCCGAAACGATACTTCGGATTTGTCCGCCCCTCCCGAATCCAACAATCCAAGGTCGCAAACTCATCCTTCGGCGTAGAGACTGTCGGAATCGGTTCATACAACCACCTGATCACGTAATAATCGTATTCTCCCAATCCCCCGGGAACCATTCTTACACCCTTTTCCACGTCCCCCGGCTGGGCAATATAATTACACGGCACGTAATCCATCACAGAAGGACTCAAACCATGTTCCCGCGTGAAAGACGGAGAACGTAACGAATCAACCGGATACACGGCAGATGCTCCCGCGTTATAGACCAGACCCAGATTAATTCCCGCCTCCCGCATGATCTCCACACGAATCAGCTCCCCGATCATTTCTTCAGAGAAACGAGTTGTCCGGACACTCGGATCAGTCGCCATCGTCGTCAACATCCGGTTCGTCTTCAAACCGGACACCAACCCGTCATAAATATAAAGAGAGGCATTCAGTATCTCCCCCGTACGAGGGTCCACGTGCATCGAGTTCTGCATATCAAGCCACAACGGGGCATACCTGATCGTGGAATACTTTATATTATTGGCATTAAAATCCGGATCATCTTTCGGGAAATCCATCACCCGTACCACATCCTTAAAACCAATCTTCTCGAAAGCCTCATTCCATGCCTCGATCCCCTCTTTAATGTAAGGCTGCCACTCCTTGGGCATCAGCGTGTCCATGTAAAACACAATCGGTTTCTTCACCTCGACCATTTCTCCCCGGCGATGAGCGACCTCATCTACCGGTTCCACCCGCCAACGTTTCGTGTAAAACGTGGACTTCACCCCCTTCCGGTCATTCTCGACCTGCGAAACCTCCATGAAAGAGACTCCCAAACGGGGATCGGCCAAGCGGGGACGCATAGGTTCTTCCGGCAACAACATCAACATCTTATTCGTCGTCACGGAAACTTTCACGTCCCCGGGAATCACCTTAAAAGCCCCGAACAGATACTGGTTCTCGACAAATCCCAGCTCACACGTCACCATGATATTGTTATCGAAAGCGTCAACGTCTTTCAACATCGAACACTCCTTTTTATACTCATGCTCCCGGGAAATCAGTCCAAAGAAAGAATTTCCCCCGATAGCCGTAAACGGGGTCGTGTACGGGGAATACTCCATGAACAATGGGGTCATATCCACCACAACTGCCGTGCTATCCGGGGTATAAGCCTTTATTTTAAACGTGCCATACACGCCCCCGGCATTCGATCGCTCGATGGCCTCGTTCCAATTTGTCTCCAAACTATTATTCAGAGGTTTATCGATCAGGAATATCCGGGCCTGCAAGGTCGAATCCAAACGGGTAAAACAGAACGGTAAGCCATATCCGGCAAACTGTCCGACCACCCCTTCCCCATTGTCACTGATATTCTCGATGGAAGAGGTCAGCATCATATCTTTACCCAGCAACCTTATCGGAAACTCGACCAGCACTTTATCCCCGATCTTGTGAACCGTCATCAGTCCATGAGCCGTTTTCACCTGCTTGCCCTTGAATAATTTCTGGTAAGCCGTCAATGTCTCTTTCTTCTCCTTATCCTTTTTCTTCGCTTGTCCTTGTACACCCCAACCGAACAGGAAAAAAGAAAGAAAACAGATATATAATATATTTCTCATATCCTTTCGCGTATTAGAAAATCAAACCTATTTCAATGCTTGTTCTATCTTGTACAACAACAACCGATAGTGCTGGCGGGTATCTTCCGATCCCGTGTTTGCCTTGCTCTTTAGTAACGCCTGAATCCGTTTCAACATATCGAAATACAGATGATCCAACGGTTCGACCACCATATTGGAATTCACGTTCACCCAATAGCCGAAACCTTGTCTTTCCGACATATTCAACGGCAACTTTGTCACGGGGGCCTCAGCGCAAGGCTGTACCGCCTCCGCGTTCGAGAAACCTCCCAGCACTTCCAACGGCAACTCGCCATACCGCTCCCGGCTCATCAACTTCACTTGCTCCGGCACCTCGATCATCTTGCACCCGTCAGCCAGCGACAACGGATCCCCGGACATCCCCTTTTTCCCCAAGTCCGTAAAGAGTAGTATCTGCCTTAAAATCTCCATCTGCATCTTTTTATCTTGCGTGGTCAGCGTCTTTCCCTGACGGGTAGGAGCAAAAGCGAAGTCCTGCACGTGCGTCAAAAACTCTCTCGTGGAATAGGTGTCCTTGTTATCATCCTTCACCGCACTCAAAGCCACCGCCCATCTCCGGGATAATAACGCCCCGAATATTTTCTCTTCCAACTCGGTCGAGATATTACTCATCAAGGGCAACTTCTGCTGCATATCGGGAGCATTCAACCATGCCAAGTCTTTCATTTGCCCCAACAGGAAATCGACGGCTTGTCTCTGTCTCTCTTTCGGAACCACTGCGTAACTCGGCAATTCATCCCCATCATACCGCTCGTTCAAATATATTCCCCCGATATTCAGCAACACGTGATTCACGTAACGCACGTACTGGAACACGATTTCATTGTACATATTCTGCTGGAACGTGTAATCTGGATCATCCCGTGCCACCCAGTCGCCCATATTCGCCAACACGTACTTTAAATTCTTCACCCCGTAAGTAGCCGATTTAACCGCATCGTCACCCAAATCTTCCTCTACCGAACTGGGGTCCAGTCTTGACGAGATCTGTTGTTTCCCGTAACGATAAACCGGATCTCCCGACTTCTCCGTAATCCAACGGCTTAATGTCGGAACTTCCTCTTTCGAACTCTTGGCATCTAACAGAGGAGTGTACAGCCACTGAATCGTGAAATAATCGTACAAACCTAATTTAGGCGGGGTCAGTTTCACTCCTCGTTCCTTGTCCCCCGGTTGAGCGACATAATTATTCCGGGCATAATCCATGATCGAATACGTCGTCCCGTATTTTTGAGTAAACGAAGGCGAACGCAACGAATCTGTCGGGATCGCCGCGGACCCGGACATATTATGCATTAACGCCAGACAATGACCCACCTCATGGGACACCACGTAACGGATACAATCCCCCAACACGTCCTCATCCAGAATTACCTTACGTGCATCCGGGTCTGCAGGAGAAGTCTGCAGGAAGCGCCAATCATGCACCAACTGGATCAAATTGTGATACAAATAAACAGAGGCATTCAGAATCTCCCCGGTCCTCGGGTCCGTCCATGAAGGCCCCATGGCATTCGCCACCTGCGAAGGAGAATAACGCACGCAAGAATACTTCACGTTATCCGGGTCAAATTCCGGATCATTCACCGGGAAATCTCTTGCCACGATTGCATTCTTAAAACCGATCTTCTCGAATGCATCCTTCCACTCCTCTACCCCGGCCTTGATATACTTTTTCCAGCTTTCCGGAAAAGCATTATCCACGTAAAAAACAATCGGTTTCTTTGGTTCCACAAGCCGCCCCATCCGGAAAGCCGTTTCATCCGACGGCTCCAACCGCCAGCGTTGAGCATAATATATATTCTTCAATCCGGAATCCCCATTCCGAAAATCCGACACTCCCTGATAAAATATCCCGATACGGGGGTCCGCCATCCGGGGACGCATCGGTTCCTCCGGCAAGAGGATAAAACTGCGTGTCATCAAAGAGGTGAACGGAAGTTTATAGATGTAATAATACCTCCCGTCCCGCAGATTGACCTCGTAACTCAAAGACGCCTGTACACTCACGTTATCCTCAAACGCTTTTATCCTACCCAACTGGGAATTATCCTT
Organism: Butyricimonas sp.; assembly: GCF_019423355.1. Classification (NCBI taxonomy): domain Bacteria; kingdom Pseudomonadati; phylum Bacteroidota; class Bacteroidia; order Bacteroidales; family Odoribacteraceae; genus Butyricimonas; species Butyricimonas sp. Next base: position 80,003 of record NZ_JAHZBP010000004.1, on the reverse strand, counting down.
TTTAAACTCTTTCACGATCCATCTCCCGCCCCAAGTTGCCGGAGCGTATGCAGAGAAAGGCGTCAACTGCTCGTCATCCCGCAGGAAGAATTCAGTCATCTCAACAACTACTGCCGTGCTATCCGGGTTATAGGCCAATATTCCGCTATTGTACATCACGGCAGGTTTCATACTCTCCCGAATCCGTTGTGCCACGTTTGCCAACTCCGTCGTGTAACCATGATTCACTTGCCGCAGGCTGATGATCGTATCCGTCTGTGTAAACTGCACGCACAAGGGATCGGTCGGTTTCTCTCCCACGCTCCCGAACAAATTATTGGTCGTTTCGGAAATCGTTGATCCTAATAGCATATCCTTCTCCAACAGGTTCCGGGGAATCTCAAAATATACTTTCCCATCCATCTTATGAATGGTCAGTAATCCTTTCACCGTTTCGCAGATCTTGCCTTTGAATAATTTCTGATAAGGTGTCTCTTTTTCCACCTCTTTCACGCCTTTTTTCTTTTTCCGAGCGAACCCGTCCTGCACGCCACAGGTAAACAGGAACAGCATGACGAAGAAAAAACTCACTGATAATTTTCTCATAATCTTCTCATTTTAATTTACATATAATAGCTACACACCCTTCACTTTTGACATGGTTTTCCCAAGAGGGCATCCTCAAAATCCTACTTGTTGTTTAAAAACTCCTCCGGCCTTCGGCCACCTCCTCTATAAACAGAGGAGGAGCTGTAACTCTTCCCAAAGGTAGTGAGTAACTTAGCTCTCCCTCTGTTTATAGAGGGAGTACCCCGAAGGGGGGAGGGAGTTTAAAAAAGGACTTTTCAGCCAGCCTCTTTTCAAGAAAACATAACACTCAAGCCTAAGAAAACTTTTACTCGTAACGCTTGAACGCCCAATTATAAGAGCCTCCCCATTTCCATTCAATATCCACAATCCGTCCCAAACCGGAAACATGGAATAACAGCCCTTTCTCACCCGGATTCGCATCCGCCAGCACTTCCGTACTCAATTTATAGATATAGAAGTTCCCATCATCCAGAGCCACGCCAATCTCTCCGGCATTTGCATCCTGCAATATTTCCACGATATTACCACTTGTATAATCAGTGAATAACTTCACGATCTTCGTGTTCACATCATAGAAGTACAACTTACTCCCCTCGCCCATGAAAAGATAGGAACTGGGACGAATCCGGAAATACACCGTATTATCAGAAACAACACTACTACCGGCAAAAAGCTCCTGCGTACAATCAAAAATATTGAACCCGTCCCAATTATCAATCTCCATATTCTGATAGTAGTAATTTCCAGTACTTTCCTCTTTCAAGATAATGTTAAGTCCACTTCCATCACCATAATCACCCACGTGCATAATCTTATATCCGGTCAGATCCGTCAGTTTTACCACACTCGGATCATCCGGAGTATAAACAAACTCGACAGGTCCACTATCCGAATTACTATTAAAGCTGGTCAATCGTCCCACCACACGATTATTACCCTCGTCATACATCAGCACGGCACCACAATCTTTCGTATCCAAATCAAAGAATTGGGTGATTCGCCCTCCATCCGTCGCTCCCGAAAAATAAAGAGGAATATCGATAAAAGCCGTCACGTGCTGAATCTCGGAACCCGTATTCCTCCTCCAGTAAACTTCACCATTAGCACTCAACACGAAATCTTGCCACCCTCCGTTACGTACCTCCACGGGATCAAGCCCGGTAGGATATGCACTTCCGGGAAATTCCTCGTGAAGAGCCATCACCTTCGTGAAATCCATCCCGCTCAAATAATAAGAACCTCCGGTACGCTGCACAACCATCACTTCGTCCGCCTCGCCTCCCGTCATCACGTTTTCCAACTTCAACGGTCCTGTTCCTAACGGATTATCAGGGTACAACGTCGCATATACATCCGGATAGGCCACCCACTCGTAATGCGTCTTTTTATCCTCATCCTGCCAGCTATCCCGCCGGATGTAACTCAAACTTGTCCGGTTGTCCTTTTCCGCCAAGATAAGCCATCCGACCTTATACGGTGATCTCACCTCTATCGTCGTATGGCTATCATGGAACTCGATCCCAGTACTCCGATCCGTCATATAGAAATTCACATCGAACTGCCCGCAACTCGTCGGGATATACTCGAAATTCCGATCCGTCGAAACGACATTACCCAATCCCATCTCCCAACGATAATCGTATGCCAACGTGTCCCGATCGGGATATTTCCACGTCATCTTCGGTACAATACGCACTGTATCTCCCAGAATAATCGTCTTTTTCGTCAAAGAAGCCACGACATCCAGCGTAACATCGTTATAATCAATCAGGCCATATTTACCTTTATCCTCGTAACACGCGCTAAACCAAAAGCTCACGAACAGGGAGAACAATATAAATCTTTTCATAAACATTCAATTTTAATTATCCGACTACTAATGCCACGGTCATTTCCGTTCCGTCGTCTTCACGAACCATCTCGTTCGCATCTTTCTTCTTTTGCAGGTAATGTTTGAATATAATCGTGTTATAACGAAGTTCTTCTATGTTATCACTATCTATATCCGCTTTACCCGTCTCTTGAATAAACAACCGGTATTTCTTATCCGAATACGCACCCAGATAATTCCGCGTCACATTATCAGTCCACCAATTCGGCTTGGCTACCACGTTAGAGACGTAGATAATTGCCGAGCGGCATTCGGTTTGTCCCAGCAAGAAATCAGCGGTAGGTTCCAGCTTTAAGGTCAATCGTAACGCCACGGTCGATATTTCTGCCGTTTTAATAAACGTGATCCGACAAGTATCCCGAACTTTACCGGGCTTCATCGTGAACTTCTCCGGTAACCTGTAATTCGCAGTCGTGGCATTTGATCTCTCTTGATCCACGCTGATTTTATACTCCTGTTCTCCCTCGGAAGGTAAACCGATCACCTCCACTTCCACGGGAAATTCCAATTCATTATCATTCGGGTAAGCCAAAAACGAACAAACCGATGAATCCGTTACCACCTTCACGAACTGAAGATAATTATCACCTTTGTATGTTTTTATATCATCTTTCGAACAGGCCCCCAGCACAAGCATAATTCCTAAAAACAAATATATCTTTCTCATAACCATTCGATTTTTAATTATTGATATGCCGATTCACTATAAGGAATAGGAACCACCCACTTTTCCGGAGTCATCTTAATATCATCGCTACCGTTAAAAATATCGCGATTCAAACGCTTGAACATGAAGAATGTCTGTCCCTCGGTCAGTGTTTCCCGGATTATATCGTACACCAACTTCAACTTCAGATCGTCAATTGACATATCGGCAGTTAACCTCGTCTTGGCCCCGCGGTTTGTTCTCAAGGTGTTAAATAACTCTATCGCCTCGTTTTTCCGCTCCCTGTTCAACAAATATTCTATCTGTATGTGGTACATCTCCGAAGCCCGAATCACGGGTAACAAAGGCAACTGGTCCAGCACTTCCTTAAAAGTAGCACCCGATAGCCTCAACCACGTGGCATACCGTTGCGCCCCATACGCAAGGGTGGTCTTATTGTAGAAGCCCGTGTAACGATAATCATCCATATCCCCGGCAAAAAGAACATCCATATTCTTCATCCGTAAGGCACTTGAATAACCTTTCAATATATTTTCCATGTTATCAACCACATCATTATTCGAGAAACAAAGGAAAAGTTCATTATAACGTTTTGGATACAGGAAGTTTATGTTGGAAACCCCTCCTTGATAAGAACTCCCCGTCCAGCGGAACCACTTCAAATGAAAACTATAAGCCAGACAGGCATTCTCGTAAGCCTTTTCCTCATCCCCTTCATACATATACATCCGGGCAAGTAAAGCATTTGCCGCAAAGTAATTCATTCGGGTAGCCCGGTACAGGAAAAAGTCATCCGGAGAATCAACCAAACCGCGATCTTGACTACGTACCCTAGAATATATACTCGTATTCTGTCGCCGATTAAACACGGTGTCCACAACTGCCAGTAAACTTTGGGCACGCGTCATGTCCATAATCACCGAATCCATAAAAACCGGGGCATTCTGGTAACTCGGTTGCAGATCGGGATACCTCGTCACGTAAGGAATGGCCCGTCCCGTGTTACCTGTCACCGGGGCCGGACAGAACAAACGAAACAGATCAAAATGTACTAACGCACGCACGCCGTACATCTCGCCCAAAATCATATCTTTCTCCATCTTCCCCTCGCCGAAAAAGCTAGTATCTTTCGTGATCACCTGTTGAATAATATCGTTACAACTGGCTATCACGTTGTACCCCTTCGACCAAATATCCTCTGCAAAACTTTGAGCATCGGCACTTTCCCAATTAAAGGAAGCCGCTTCGTACAACCCGTAAGGCAAATAGTACATACTACCGGATTGATAATTATGCCCAATGGCACTGGCAAACCCCCAAGTCAGATTCTGCCCGTACAAACTCGTCGATGAGAGATTTCGATACACCCCGTTCACCGCCATTCTCACCCCTTTATAATCTCCAAAAATCTCTTTTTGTAACAATTCATTATCTGCCGAAACATCTAGAAAACTGTTACACGATGTCAGCCAAAAGACCGGCAACAATAATATTAAATATAACTTTCTCATAATCTTCAGTATTAGAAACTAGCATTCAAAGTAAACGTAAATGTCCTGGCAAACGGATAGTTCAACCCCATTTCCCGCTTGATCGTTGACATCGTGGCAATATCCTTCATATTGAACTGCAACCTCAACGAACTCAGGTGTATCTTCCGCAACCATACAGGATCAACATCATAACCGACCGAGAGAGAATTAAAGACCACATTATTATTCTTCTGCACGAAACGGGAAGTTGCACGGGTCACGTACAAACGGTCTTTTATATCTTTCAAAGGAGCAACATCCCCGATATTCTGCCAACGATCCGAACTCACTCGCTTATCCGCGTTATACTTGATCAGGTTGGCATTCTCCACGTTATTCACCAAAGTCGTGTTATACTCGTCACCACCATATTCATAGAGGAAGGTCGTGTAAAATGTAAAGTTCCGATAGCGGACATTCAACCCGAAAGCCCCTTGAATCTTCGGCTCGGTATCCCCGATCTTTTGCTGTTCATTCGACTCCCACGTGTACGTTAGCGTACCGTCCCGTTTCACGTAAACCTCCTGACCGTTAGCCGGATTAATTCCCATGGATTTCATCCCGTAAATCGCTGTCAGGGAACTCCCCTCCTCGTATTTCATAAACGGTTTGGCATACTTCGAGTCTTCTGAAGGCGTACCGTATATCGAGTAATAATCCTGAAAATATTCGTCTATCCGTTCGTTATACTGTTTCAATGACTCCGAAATCTTCAGTATCTTGTTCTTATTATGAGCCAAGTTACCGAACACGATAACATCCCAATCCTTATCACTATAAGCCCGGACGTTCAAATCAAGTTCAACCCCTTCATTCAAGATTTCTCCCATATTATCCGTGTACTTCGTAAAGCCGGAAGACGTCGGAAGAGAAACCTCCGTCACCAAATCGATCGTCTTTTTATAATAATAATCAAATCCCAAAGTCACCCGGTTATTCCACGTGATAATATCCGTACCGATATTCCATGATAATTGCTTTTCCCAAGTCAGGTCATCATTTCCCATGTAAATCAAATTCGCCCCGATACCCGTCTGGTACCAGTCATCCAACAACACCTCGTAAGTATTCCGTGCCATATAAGGCTGGAAATTCGATTTACCGGTCTGTCCCACGTTTCCCTTTATCCGGAACTGGTTGATCCACTCGTTTCCCTTTAAGAAATCGTAATTATGCACATTTATACCGGCCCCGACCGACCAGAAAGGAGCCCATTTATTTTCTGTTCCGAACTCGGAAGACCCATCGTAACGGAACGAGAAATCGGCCAAGTAAATATCATTATAGCTATAATTCAACATTAAGAACACTCCAAACAATCGGGTCTTATTGTCGGTAAACGTTGGTTTCGTCACGATTTCGTAAGCATACGCCGGAGAATGCCGATGAGCATCCGGGAAACCTCGATAATGAGAATAGGAATACGAGATATTAGAATACGTCGCGTTGAATCCTAAAGAGAAATTCAGATTGTGCAACCCGAACAATCGGTTATAAGCGGCAAACACATTCGTGTTCCACCGGGTCGTTGTTGTTGAAGCTTCTGTCAACTCTCCCCGCAAAAATGCTGTCACTCCATCTCCATACTTGGCCGATTCCGGATCCGTAAACACCTTGGTCTTATCCAATTTATAACTGATCGCGAACTGCCCCTTCACCAGTAAATAATCATTCACGTACCAGTTTAATGCTAGATTATCTGTCCACTCCTTGTAATTACTTTTGTTGAAATTTCCCAACGTTGCCTCGTACAAAGGATTGATAAAACTTTCACCATAATTACGTTGTGGCAATTTCTTGATCAACTTCCCGTTTTTATCCTTCCATGATTCATAAGGATGTTTATTCGTATAATCCCCGAAAGAACCATAAGGCGAAGCCTTCGAAGTCATGATGTCATAGGAAATCTTATTTTGCATCTGGAAACCCTTGTAACGATATTCCAGTGTCAGGCCGGCACCGATGCGATCTCGTAAAGATTTCTTCATCACACCGTTCTGGTTATCATAGCGCAACTCGATACCAAACCGGATCGCATCAGACCCTCCTTCGATATAAACACTATGCTTGTGGTTAAACATCGTCGTTAACGGCTGTGACAACCAGTAATAATCTCCTCCCGCCAGAATCACATTCTTCTTATCCAAGTAAATGCCATACTGGTATGCCTTATCTCGCTCATAATTACTTTTCTCTGGATCGCTTGCATAGATTCCGGCCGCCCATTCCGTGTCCAGATTCTGGCGAGCATTCATCATATTGTAACTACTTAAATCCGGAGCCGTGATCTCGTAATTACCATTATAACTCACCACGAAGCGCCCGGGACGGGGAGCAACTGTCTCGATCACGACAACCCCGTTAGAAGCCCTAGAACCATACATGGCCGTGGCGGCAGCATCCTTCAATATTGTAATATCCTTGATCCTGTTCACGTCAAAGTCATACACTTTCTCCACGGACACCTCAAACCCATCCAGAATAAATATCGGAGTATTTGGGTTATTGGTTATTGCGAATTGCGATACATCGGAAGCCTCCAATGCATCCAACTCCTTCACCCCAGTAATCCCCGAACGTCCCCGCACGTAGAACTCCGGCAAGGTATTCGGATCCGATCCCATCAGGTTATTCTTCATAATTCGCAAGGAAGGGTCAAACACCTGCAAGGCATCGATCACGTTCCGCCCCGACACCTTCAATATATCCTCCCGCTTCACCTGTGTGGCCGTACCCGTGAAACTCGATTTCTTGATATTCGCGTAGCCGGTCACCACCACATCTTCCAAAGCGATCTTATCCTCCTTCATCACGACACGCAAATCTTTATGCGCCTCCCCCGTTTTCAACGGTAATATTTTAACCTCCCGTGTCTCCATCCCCACGAAAGTAAACACCAGCGTGGCTGTATCGGCAGGCAAAGCCACGCTAAAAAGTCCCTCCGCACTCGTCGCCACTCCCGTGTTAGTCCCTTTCAGCACAACCGTCACGCCCGGTAACGGTTTCCCCATCTCATCCACAACCCGACCTTTAATCAACCGGACCTCGTTTCTCGCCGTGGTATCTTGTGGCGTCGTAACCTGATTCTTTTTAATGATAATCAACTGATCTTCGACAGAATAAGTTAAACCGGTACCTTTCAGACACTCTTTAAGCACCTCATCGATACTCACAGATTTAAACCGTTTATTTAGTTTTGTCACCTGAGCCACCTCGCTATCCTTATAGATAAAATAATAGTCGCTGTGTTGACGAATCTCCTTCATGAGATCCTCAAACGTGGCATTTTTCAAGTTAAAACTAAACACGACATTTTGCGAATGTACTGATGCAGATAAATGCATGGCCGTACAAAAAAGAAAAAGAGCTAGAAAACGCATAGTCAATAAGATTTTTCGCACCCCCGACGAACGGGGATAACATCCTCGAATTTTTTTCATACATTTGTACTATTATATGATTAAACAATACTCGTCCGGTTGCACCCGGTCGAGGTTCGTACATGAATGGAAAGCAGTTGCACCTTCTTTCCATTCAATTTTTACTCGTCTTCGACAATAACGGTCTTACCTTGAATGGAGAATCTCACTCCCCCCAAGCGTTCGAACACTTTTAACAAAGTTTCCGCATTCTCGTAACGTTTCAAGCGCCCTGAAAATATAATATCTTTCACGGTGGAATTCTGGTAAAATACATCAACATCATACCATTTCGATATTAGCAACATAATATCCTCCAATCGTTGAGAAACAAACACGTACACCCCATCTTTCCAAGATACATACAATTCGGTATCAACCTCCCGTACCTCGTGTTTTCCATTCTGGGCATTATACAACAATTGTTCGGAAGGAGCCAACACTGCCACTTTCCCCAATGAGTTATCCACCCGTACACATCCCTCCACAAGAGTCGTCTGAATACATTTCTCATCCGGATAAGCCCGGACATTAAATTGCGTTCCCAAAACTTTAATATCCAACTTGTCCGTGTTTACAATAAACGGACGTTTTGCATCTTTTGTGACTTCCAGAAAAATTTCCCCGGAAACCCAGATCCGACGCTCGTCACCATGAAACACAACCGGAAAACGGATGTAACTTTCCGAGTTCACCCATATTCGTGTTCCGTCATCCAACGTCACCTTATACTCGCCACCACGAGGAACCGTTATCTCATTATACGCAGTCTCTACACTCGAACTCGTATCTTCAACCTGATAATTCAGCCCGCCGGAATCATTTACGATCCGTTTCGAACCATCCATCAAATCAAAATTCTCCGGGCTCAACGCCTTAGAACTCCCGTCCGACAAGGTCAATGTTGCCATTGATTTACCCGGTAGTAAAGAAATTTCCCGCATACGCCCTTCCGGGAAAATCCCCTCCTGCCTAATCTGTAGTAAAAGCGTGACCAGTAACGGTAATGCTATAACAGCTGCCGCGGCAACATATTTCCACATATTCCGCTTCCTCTCCCGAATAGCACCCCGCAAACGGTCAAAATCATAATACGAATCAAAACGACGGTACACGGCTTCCTTATTCTGATAAGACACAGAAGTTATGATTTGCTGAAACAATTCCCGATGATCCTCTGCGGCATCCATCCACTCGGTTAGCTCTCCCAGCTCGCTCTCGGTGATCGTTCCCTTGATATAAGCAAAAATAATATCCGCTATCTTTAAATTTTCTTCTGACATAATCTACTTCTTTTTGTCCCTATAACACGAAAACTGTCAAAGCATACTAGTCCCGATGCAGTTTTTTTCGAGAAAAAAAGCATTTTGTTATTCTGCAACACCGACAAATCCTTATGGTAGGCCAAAGAAGCTAATTACATAACCCACCATAAAAATGCAATTCCGAGTATCGTGATTAATAAATATCACATAACAAGAACAAAAAGAATATTTTGTCCTTCAACCTAGCCCGTAAAATTTCCCTGGCCCGTGCCCGTTGATTACGCACCGTATTTTCCGAAATATCCAAGGCCTCTGCAATTTCGGGAATAGACATATCTAGTAATGTCAAATTAAAAACTTTCCGCATCGCCTCCGGCAGACGCTCCACTTCGTTACGAATCTGACGATGCACGTCCTCCTCTATCATAAAAACGTCCTCCCGCTCCTCCGCAAACTTTTCCGACTCCGCATCATTAAAAGAAATTTTCCTCTTCCTCGCACAATCCCGATTATAATTCAAACAAGCATTGCGAACAGAAAGATACATGAACGAACGTAATGAATAAATAGCCTGAAAATCAGTCCTCCTAGCCCACACTTTTATAAATACCTCCTGCACTATATCCGCCACCACCGCATCATCTTTCACGAAACGGGTTCCAAACGCACATAACGCATGAAAGAACAAACGGTAAACCTCTTTCAACGCACTTTCTTTACCCTTGTTCAAATTTTGAAGTATATTTGATTCTATATCTACCATCACTTCCGTTTCTATGTTTTACAAATATATTAAAAAACTCAACACTTTTCACACCTCTCCAAAAAACAAAATGCGGATCCTCTCTTTACGCCACCAAATCCAATTCTCTGATTTTCAAAATGTCCATTTACCGCCGTATTTTTTTAGCCAATTATCCCATTTTTTCTTCCTTTTTATTTTGTGGAATTCCACAAAACCTCTATATTTGCATCGCTTTTGAGAAAATTCCTTAGTAGCTCAGTTGGTTAGAGCGGCGGACTGTTAATCCGTAGGTCGTAGGTTCAAGTCCTACCTGAGGAGCCAAGAAGCTGAAAGCCAGTAGAAATACTGGCTTTTTTCATACCCGCAAGTTTCGATTTTCATGCAAAAACTTAAGCCTTCTATTAAATAAACACTTGTTTTAAAACGACTTAGACACGCCATCTCAAATCATAAGCATATTCAGACAAACAAGGTATAAAAATATCATATTTGCTATCATTTACACTTCATTTGCTACCAACTGGTCACCAAAGTGGTCACCTCTCCTTCAAAAAGTGGTCACTTTATCTTAAAAAATAAATCATTGTATTTAAGCTCTTTAAATACGAACATCATAAACAGGTCGACTGGAATTCAGTATAAACAAACCAACAAAACCCGTTGAATTCAGGTAGAAGACAGGGATCAATGACGTATCATTCTCGTATCAAAGACGTATCAAAAACGTTCAGCGAGTGTCTTTGATACGGAAGTGACAGGCAAAGAAGCCGAAATAAAAGCGAAACCACAACCTTACCACCACAATTCTCACAGGGACAATCATATATCCTCCTCTTCCGGCTTTCGGTAAGGAATTTTAAAGTAAAACGTCGTGCCTTCGCCTAAAGTTGATTCCACCCGGATCTGACCGCCCAGAAGTTCTATAATAGCCTCGCAAATGGAAAGCCCTAACCCGGTACCTTGTTTAAACTCGTTCACTTTATAAAAACGATCGAAAATATGTTCCAGATTTTCGGGAGAAATACCGATCCCGGAATCTTCCACCACGCACTCAATCCATTTTTCATCTTCGGACACCCGGGCCCCGATAGCAATATGCCCTTTCGTGGTAAACTTCTTGGCATTTCCGACCAGATTCATAAACACCTTCGTTAACTTCACCTCATCCGTAACGACCAACAGCTCCTTTTCCGGCCCCTTGTTCACCAGCTCAACGCCCTCCGCCACGTTCAAATGCCCCACATCCACCATGGAATGTACCAAGAAATACATATCGCAAACACGGAAAAACACTTTATCCATCCCGGCTTCCAATCGAGAAAGATCCAGCACGTCATCCAGCAACCCCAATAATGCCCGGCTATTATGGGCAATCGTGTCACTGAATACTTTCTTTTCTTCCGCCAGAAACCCTTCTTCCGTCATTAAATTGGCAAATCCCACGATATTATTTAAAGGAGTACGTATCTCATGCGAGATATTCGCAACAAACGCCGATTTCAATCGATCGGACTCTTCGGCCTTACGCATGGCCAATGCCATCTTTTCCTCCGTTTCCTTGTAACGACTAATATCTATCCCCATGCCATACACGTACATGGCTTTTCGCCCGTTACTCATCTCCACCGTCTCGACAATGCCACGGCTCTCCAACCAACGATACCGTCCCGTACGATGATAATCTACCCGGAACACGCCAACAAATTCCCGAAGATCATGACTCTTAATCTTTTCCAAACACGAACGCAACTCATCCCGATCATCCGGGTGAATATGATCAATCAGCTTATCAATCGTGTTCAATCCCTCCTTCAAGGATTCATCCTCCCAGAAACCTTCCCCCATTCTCAACACGTCTTGTTCAACATCGTAATACCATGAATATGCCTGCAAAGCATTTATCGAAATTCTTAAAAATGTTTGTTGCCGCCACTCACGAGATATATCCCGAATCATGATCACGGCCCCATTCACATCATTCCCCTCGTTCAGCAAAGGAGAAATACTCCCCGCCACCTGTTGCACGGGGGCACCACACGGGATTAGCACCGTATTTAACGCCAACTCCTGCCTTTTCCCATCCTGTATAACCTTCCATGCCAATTCTTCTATTCCCTCCCCCGTGCCATTCCGGTTTATTTCACAAACATCCTTCAAAGGCTTACCGATAACGTCACTTCCACATCCCAAGCCAACCAAGGAGGCATAATTCAACTCGACAATCCGCAAATCCCGGTCCACAACTAAAATCCCCTCGCTCATAGAAGACAGCGTGTTGGTCAATAATTCCGTTTTCTTCTTCAACATATCCGCAATCTGCTGCGTTGCTTTCTCCAAGTAAACACTTTTATGGAGCATCCTCCTGTATCTCAAATGCGACAAAATCAAAAATGTTACCAACAACAATAACAGGACAAACGCGATCCCGACAATAATAATGTAATTCACATAAACACGCCAGAACGACACATGCTCGTTCAAAATCAAACATCCGGCAGGGAGTTCTGCCCGGTCAACCCTCCATCTTTTTAACTGATTATCGTCAAACACGGGCTCGGGACAAACAGTATCAACAGGTATTGATTCCACCCGTTCGCCATTCAGAATCCGAACCGCAATACTACCGGCATGCCTCCCCATCTGGTCGGCAAACGTGACGATCCCCCCGAATATCCCCTTTCCCAAACCGTTATCAATAACCGTGAGAATCGGCACGGGACATTCACTGGCATATATAGAATAGTAAATATCCGGATCAAGATACGTTCCCTGTTTCTCCTGCTGCCACGTGGTCAAGATCACGAAAGAAAGCGGGTACACGTTCCGAAGTTCATCCAAAAAATCATTCACGCTAAAAGCCGTATCTCCACTGAAAACGATCGGGAAACGGTCTGCATACCCGGCTAATTGTCTCCGGGCCAAAGCCTGATGTGCCTGACCAGCTCCCGTTTGATCCGATAACACGTATGCCTGACGAGCTTCCGGGAACAACTTCCGCCCTAGTAAAAATACTTTCTCGTAATCAATATCACAAATAACTCCCGTAACGTTGTCACGACCGGGTCTTCCTGTATACGCCATTACCCCACAAAACACGATAGGAGTCTCTTCCAGCAAGGGCATATCCAACGCAAAAAGTGCATTATTCGCCTCCTCATCCGAAACGATAATCAAATCCAATTTACCCTGTATTTCCCGTAATTGCGTTTCCAGTAAAGATTCTCTCACCTCCAAATTCGTCAAACGCTTGGAATCCAAATAAATCACCCTTAGATCCACGTTATAGCGCATCTTTTCCAACTGCTTTCTCACTCCATTCAACACCTTTCGTCCCCAAATCTGTTCGGAATGATAGGAGCTGACAAACAAAACTTGTTTGATTTCCGGGGGTGCAGCCGTCTCACTCCTAGCATTTCGAACACATCCCAACATTCCACTCAAAAAAAGCAATATAAGAATTTGCAAGACTTTCATACACTCATGTATTTTTCGCAACCAAACATACGTTATAGATTGTAAAGATAATACTTTTGCCACAAAACAAGACATAAATTTTACTATTTTGCTACATTTACACCTTAAAATCATCCAATATTCAATTACTATTTTCCAATATTCATCCGCAAATTCTCATCGCCATGCAAGAAAAACTACTACCACGCATAATTTCGTCAAACTCCGATAAAAATCATTGTTGTTGTTTCAAATATTTATTATATTGCAAATCAATCTAAAACCAATAAACATTATGGCAACACTAGAAATTCAAGGAAAGACGTTCGAAGTGGACGGAGACGGTTTCCTCACCGATCCTTCAATCTGGAATGAAGACGTGGCAAAACTCTTTGCCGAGGCAGATGGAATCACAGAATTAAATGACAAACATTGGGCAATTATCAAAATCATTCGTGATAATTTTGAAGAAAAGGGGAATGCCCCGATGGTTCGTACCATCTGTAAAGAGACCGGATTAAAATTGAAAGACATTTATGAATTGTTCCCATTAGGACCAGCCCGAGGAGCGTGTCGGGTGGCCGGGTTACCGAAACCCGACGGGTGCGTCTAATACCCACGACCATGTCTTGGTATATTTGGACCTCGTTAGCTGCACTTCTTTTTTGTGTAGTACTACTGGGGGGATATTTTGTACGACTTTTAAAACACGGTTCTCCCAAGGACCTTTCGCAAAAGTCAGGGAATATTACCCAGGCAGTCTGTTACTCTTGTATCGGAGCTATGTCACCTATGCAAAAAGAATCAGCATACTTACACCTGCCCACTTACACGGCAGGTATATTTTTTCATATAGGAAACTTCCTGACAATAGCCGTGTACCTTCTTTTCACGCTTGCGGTTATTTTCAACTTTCAGATTCCTATTGAAAGCACAACAAACCTCATCGTCATGATCTTGGCTGCAATCATCTTTATTGCTGCCGTTTGCGGGTTGGCTTTATTCATCAAGCGACTAGCCAAAAAAGAGCTGAGAGACCTATCGTGCGCAGATGATTACATTTCTAATCTTCTCTGCACCATCATGCTCTTCCTGACGACCTACTCCCTGCTGACCTTACAATTCGGGGCAGCGTATTATGTTATAATGGCACTTCTTTTCGTGTGGATGCCCTTGGGCAAAATCAAACACGTGCTTTACTTTTTCTTTGCAAGGTATCATTTGGGCTTTTTCTACGGCTGGCGTGGAACATGGCCTCCTAAAAAAGCGATTCAATATGACAAATAATATCACGAACGAACAAAAAGCCAAAGCCCTCGCCATCATTTCAAACACGAATGACAGCAAGCTGGAGACCCATCTAAACGCTTGTGTACGTTGTGGTTTGTGTGCATCGAGTTGTATGTACTACCTCACGATGAAAGAGGGCAAATACATCCCGGCACGAAAGGTTGACCTCGTCAGTTCCATTTACCGACGCTACAAGACTTGGCAAGGGGCCATGTTCCCGTCGTTATTCCATGCCCGGGAACTGAACCAAGAGACATGCGACGAGATGGTCGACTCCCTGTTCGGGGCTTGTACCATGTGCGGACGCTGCGTGAAACACTGTTCTATCGGGGTGGACATTCCCTTCCTCGTGAAAAAAGGACGTGAAATGCTTGCGGTCATGGGACTCGTACCCAAAACCCTCCAAGCAACTGTCGACGCGGCGGTCAACACAGGGAACAACATGGGTATTCCCACGGAAGAGTTTGTTGACACGATCCAATGGATGGAAGAGGAACTCCAAGACGAACTGGAAGACGAGAAAGCCGGAATCTTTCTGGATCAGCCCGACAAGAACGTTTTTTACACCTTGAACCCCCGGGAACCGAAATTCTTCCCGCTTTCCATCTCTGCCATGGCAAAAGTATTCTACGCCGCAGGAGAAGAGTGGACCCTCTCGTCTAAATACTACGACGTGACCAACTACGGGTATTTCAACGGTAATAATGAAGAGGCAACTCAAATTGCCCGGAATCTTTACGACGAGATTCACCGCCTGCACGGCAAACGCCTCGTACTCGGTGAATGTGGCCACGGTTCGAGAGCCATGCGCTGGGAAGGCCCCAATTATCTCAAAACACAGTATGATTTTGACACTCTCACGGTGGTTGAACTCATCGGGGAATATATCCGGAGTGGAAGAATAAAACTCGACAAAACGCTGAATAGCAAGGTTGTCACCATACATGACCCGTGCAACTTGGTTCGAAACGGGGGACTTCTCAATGAAATCCGTTTCGTGGTCAATGCTGCGGCAGCAAATGTGGTGGAAATGACACCCTACGGCACGGACAACTTCTGTTGTGGTGGCGGTGGCGGAGCCCTCGCAATGAGCGAATACAACGAACGTCGTCTCAAAATCGGCAAAATCAAAGCCGACCAAATCACCGCAACGAAAGCCGAGATCGTCGTGACCCCGTGCCACAATTGCGTGGACCAGCTAACTCAAATTAATCACACGTACAAACTGGGTATCACCATAAAGACAGTGGCGGAATTGGTCGCTGATGCCCTAGTAATTGAAAATTGAAAATGGAGAATTGAAAATGAAAAAAACAATTCACTTGATTTTTCAATTTAAAATTTAAAACCTAAAATTTATAAATCTTATGAGCAAATTAATCTACCTAGACAATTCAGCAACCAGCTTTCCGAAGCCGGATGTAGTTTATGATTTCATGAACGACTTTTATCGCAAACATGGTGTAAATCCCGGGCGTTCCGGGTTTGATGCTGCCGTCGAGACAGAGGAAGTCGTGAACTCGACCCGCAAAATGCTAACCAAGCTATTCAACGGCGGGAATGATCATAACAGGCTAACGTTCAGTTATAACGCCACGGACTCCTTGAATCTGATCATTAACGGTTTGGTGGAGAAAGGCATTCACGTGGTATCTACCATGTTGGAACACAACTCCGTGTTGCGCCCGCTTAACATGCACCACCAAAACGGAACCATCGATTTAACTTACGTGCCTTTTGATGCACACGGCTATGTACATCCCGACGACATAAAGAACGCCATCCGTCCGAACACGAAATTTGTTGTCGTAACCCATTGTTCCAACGTGCTGGGAACGATTCAGCCGTTGACCGAAATCGGGAAAATCTGTAAAGAGAAAGGCGTTATCTTCGTGGTTGACGGTAGTCAAGGTGCCGGGGCCGTTGATCTCGACATGCAAGCCTCCGGTATCGACGTGTATTGTTTCACTGGTCACAAATGCCTCATGGGACCGACAGGAATCGGTGGTTCGTATGTACGCAAAGGTATCGAAATCAAACATACCCGTGCCGGGGGTACCGGGGTTCGCTCCGCTTATCCCGTACATCTGGATGAATATCCTTACCGCTTGGAATACGGAACCCTTAACTTGCTAGGAGTTGCCGGACTGAATGCCGGGGTAAAATGGATTCAAGAACAAGGAATCATGAACATCCATCACCGGGAAATCCTACTTTGGGATAAACTTCGCAAAGCTTTACAAAACATCGAAGGTGTAACTACCTATTGCGCCCATAGCATCGAAAACCAGAATCCGGTATTAAGTTTCAACATCAACGGATTCGATTCCGGAGACGTGGGAACCATGCTTGACGTGGATTACAACATCGCCGTACGTACGGGACTACAATGCGCTCCGAAAGTACACGAGGTCATCGGTACCTTCGACATTCATGGAACCGTCCGCATGAGCATCGGTGCTTTCACGACAGAAGAAGACGTCAACACCGCCATCGAGGCCGTGAAAGAGATTGCCGCCATTAGAAATTAATCGACGAGGGGCTATCTAAAAAGTCATTTATTTCAGAAACTCCTCCGTCACTTCGTGCCACCTCCTCTATAAACAGAGGAGGAGCTGGTGACTCTTCCCGAAGACAGGGAGTATTTCAGCTCTCCCTCTGTTTATAGAGGGAGTACCCCGAAGGGGGGAGGGAGTTTGAAAAAAGACTTTTTAGATAACCCCAATTTATAAAGAATTCTAAGTTTTTATCCCCGAATAATAATACTTCAAAACTTATTTACCAAATAAAACACGATATATTCATTTTCGAGTACGCCATAATCAAAAATTCATTACTTTTGAGGCCATTAAAACAAACAAAAAAATTAGTTATATGTACGGAAAATTTCAAGACTTTTTAAAGACTGAATTGCAGTCCATAAAAGACGCCGGCTTATACAAGAGCGAAAGAATTATCGTTACCCCGCAAGATGCTGAAATCAAACTTGCCACGGGAGAAACTGTATTAAACTTTTGTGCAAACAACTACTTAGGACTTTCTTCTAACCCGACGGTGATCGAAGGAGCAAAGAAAGCATTGGACAGCCGTGGATACGGGATGTCTTCAGTTCGTTTCATCTGCGGAACCCAAGATATTCACAAAGAACTGGAAGCTAAAATCTCTCAATTCTTCGGAACGGAAGATACCATTCTTTACGCCGCTTGTTTCGATGCTAACGGTGGTGTATTCGAACCGTTATTCGGTCAGGAAGATGCCATCATCTCTGATGAATTGAACCACGCTTCTATCATTGACGGTGTTCGTCTTTGTAAAGCCGTACGCTACAGATACAAACACGCCAACATGGCTGACCTCGAAGAACAATTGAAGATTTCTCAAGCTCAACGTTACCGGATTATCGTTACCGATGGTGTGTTCTCTATGGACGGGGATATTGCCAAGATGAACGAAATCTGCGACTTGGCAGAAAAATACAACGCATTGGTAATGGTTGACGATAGTCACGCTGCCGGCTTTATCGGCAAAACAGGCCGTGGTTCTGCAGAACACCATCACTGCATGGATCGTGTAGACATCTTCACGGGTACCCTAGGTAAAGCTCTTGGTGGGGCTATGGGTGGTTACACTACCGGTAAAAAAGAAATCATCGACATGTTGCGTCAACGTTCAAGACCTTACTTGTTCTCCAACTCCTTGTCTCCGGCAATCTGCGGTGCATCTATCGCCGTGTTCGATATGTTGTCAAAGAGTACCGAATTAAGAGACCGTGTCATGGATAATGCCAACTATTTCCGTGCAAAATTAACCGAGGCCGGATTCGATCTGAAACCGTCAGAATCAGCTATCTGTGCCTTGATGCTTTACGATGCAGTTCTTTCTCAACAATTCGCTGCCGAATTACAGAAAGAAAACATCTATGTTACCGGATTCTACTACCCGGTTGTACCGAAAGGACAAGCCCGTATTCGTATCCAATTGTCTGCCGCTCACACGCGTGAACAACTGGATCGCGCATTGGCTGCCTTCATCAAGATCGGTAAACAATTGGGCGTTATCAAATAAGAAGATAACACCTACATCATACAAAACAGTTTGGGAGCAATCTCAAACTGTTTTTTTATTTTCCCTTCCCCTCTCCATGCCAAACACCTGCATTTATTTGAAATTACTCATCACGATCAGATAAAAAAGCACAAATCCAGCACTTTTATTGCTAAATAGTTTGAATTTCGAAAAATAGACCATACCTTTACACCAACATTATAGCAATATAATGCAATATCGGCGTCTAGTTGCAATAACAAAAAATTTAATCATGAGAACAAAAGTCTTAATTTTGGCCTTATTCTTCTTATCTGCAATTGTAAGCAGTTGTGTCAAGAAAGATATCGAGCATAAGGAAAAAGAAACAACAGGATTCACGGAATTAGTCGTTCCTGCTGATTTCGAATGGAAAATGTCCGAAAATGTGACCTGTAATTTCACTTCGGAACATGCCTCTAAAGTGTACGTTTCCACTGGAGCAAACACGGCTCCTTTTGCCTCGTTCTATGTCGGACAGGATATAGATCAAGTCAAATTGAACGTACCGACCTACATCAACACGCTTTACGTTAAATACGAAACGGAAGCAGGATTATCAGCAGCTAAATCTCTTGATATAACCAATAATACCGTGACTTATACAGTTCCCGCTGATAGTAAAGAAATGGAAACGCCTCTTGCCTACTCAGCAAAAACAAACTTAAGCCGAGCAAATGGTCAAGCAGTTATTTTTTATCCTGCCCAAGAAAACGGTTGGGGGACCTTGATGTTCGAAGATCTTTGGCCGGCCTATGGGGATTATGACTTTAACGACTTTGTTGTCAATTATAAGATGCAACTTTACCCCAATAACAAAAACATGGTAAAGGAAATGATCCTCGGAATCCGCGTCAAAGCCATTGGAGGCTCTCTACCTTATGACTTATGTCTTGCTATAAAAGGTATAAAAGCCGGGGAAATAGAAGAATGCGAAAAACAAGAATCCTACAATGCCTTGGAAGAGGCCGATATGAAGTTACTCAATCCGGGTAATAGCGTGAAAAATACACCTATATTCAGGTTCGATAACATCCGAACCAACACGAAGGCTCCTAAAGGTTTCGCTTTCCTTAACACAGATCCGGATAACAAAGCACGAATACAAAAAGGCGATATGGTAAACATCACCTTTTATATTGCATTCCGCAATTCAATTCCTCAAGCAGATCTTACCCTTGACGCATTTGACTTTTTCATTGCTAAACCTGTAAAGGAAGGAGCCTCTCAATGGCAAGAAATCCACACGAGAGGTTACGCTCCGACAGAAGAATTCGGACAAAGCACATACGAACAAACGAAAGAAGGGAATTCCTATATCGGGAAAAGCGGGATCTACTACAATTCCAACACTAACCTAGTATGGGCGATCAATATCCCTACCGACATTCCTCATACTCATGAAAAAGCAGACTTTTTGAAAGCTTATCCCCATTTCAAAGACTGGGCTACTTCAGGCGGGGAACAACATAAAGACTGGTACGAAAACATGACAGGAAATCGTAACGACAGCGAACTAATCAAACAATAAGTTCCATTATAAAACTAAAGAGACTTCTGATACATTCTAAAGTCTCTTTAGCTTTATTACCGATCTAATCCCTCTCTTGAACTCCCTCGTCACTCCCCATCCCTTTTTTCAAACAAGAGCATATCCCACCCGATAGCTAAAATACTACACGACACACCTAACTTGCAAATATAATCGTATCAAAAATCAATTTTATCGAAGATAAATGCAAGATGAATGCTTGTTGAATGCTCCTTGATCTAAATGAACTATCAAGAAAATATCAAGAGAATGCTAGGTTGACATAGCCTAAAGCTAGTGTAAAGCCTGCTTTTTATCAGAGTAATCATCTCCCATTACCCTTTCACCTCCCTTTCATCGCCCTTTCATCGCCCTTCGCCAATATACGAACAAGAGCGAAGGAAACTTGTTACAAAGATGGCAGGAGATTATTACTCCGACTCTTCGGTTACATCACCTTGGGATAACTCATAATACTTACAATGCTTATTAAGAACGCACTCCCCACATAACGGATTCCGAGTTTTACACACCAATGCCGCGTAATCCAGAATAGCCCAGTTCAATTCCTTGCATCGACGTACCTCGATAATATCATTTGCCAACTCCTGAATCTCCTTATCATGCCGCACGTCAATAAAATCTCCCGGTTTAAAATAACGTTTCAGCAACCGGGACATGTTCACGTCTAAAAGCGGTTTACGATTCCTCAAGATAAACAATTCGAACGCATTGGTCACGTACAACCCGATAAAACCGGAATCCCTCAACTCGTTCTCGTTTCCCGGGATCCTCCCACCCCGTCGGCGAATATCTTCCCCCAGCTTATACAGCCGTCGAGCCCGGTGACGATATAATCCCAAAGGTTTCATAATCTCTTCCAACTCTTCAAGCGAAGCATTAGCCAAAGTGTTCCAATCGGGAAATTTAGAGAAAAAAGTATCGTAATACTTTGCCACCGTCTCCGCTTTCGTGCGCTGTAACAAGATCTCAGAAACAATTTGCTGGTACTTCGTCGCCCGATCTTCCCGCCACGGGAATATCCTCTGGTTCTCGTCAAACCACTTCAACAAACGATGTTGCAGATATTGAACCATGACTTCCCGCATAAATCTCAATTTATATTCAAATCTAACATAAGTACCCTTTACCATTTCTTCTTGGCAAACAAAAATAAAATTTTCCGACCACTCTTCATATAACCATTGACAAAATCTCTTAACCATACAAGAATTATCCCACAAATACCTCATCTTTTTATATGCTTCTTTGTTTATATTCCTGATCTCCGTATCTTTATGCGGTAAAAAATATCTTTATGAAAGTTGGTGAAAGAGTAAAAGTATCCCCCGACTTAACAGGATTAGATGCTTGGTACGAGGGGATTATCGTAGATATTGAAAACACTTTACTGAGATCATTAAAAATCTAGAATAACAAGGCGGCATGATTAATTCAATGTCACCCTGTACTCGTTAGGAGAACACCCCTCCATTTTCTTAAACAAGCGGCTCAAATGATGAGGGTATTTGAAACCCATCTCGTAAGCAATCTCACTCACGGACTTGGAAGTATCGGTAAAACGTTCTTTGACCTTATCGATAATGGTAAACTGAATATACTCTTGAGCGGATTTACCTGTTTCCTTTTTTATCAGATCTCCGAAATAATTCGCAGAAAGATTAAGTTTATCAGCACAAAAAGCAACAGAAGGCAATCCGTAAGAAACCGGGGCATCCGACTCGAAATAACCGTTCAACAAATCTTCAAACCGGGTAAGAATATCCTTATTCACATCCTTACGAGTTATAAATTGCCGATCGTAAAAGCGGACACAATGATTCAAAAATACTTCAATATTAGCGGTAATGATGGAACGACTATGTTTATCAATAGCATGTTCCAATTCTTCCCGTATTCCTTGAAAACATTGAATCACGATCTCCCGTTCCCGATCTGACATGTGAAGGGCCTCGTTTGCCTCGTAAGAGAAAAAGGAATAGTCCTTCATCTTGCGCCCCAGTGATGTCCCCAGTAACAAATCGGGATGAAAAAGTAACGCCCATCCTTTCGCCTGTACTCTCGTCCCGTTATCGTCATCCCCCACGATTTGTCCGGGACCGATAAAAACTAAAGTACCTTCTTGATAATCGTACATTTTGCGACCATAACGAAGATCCCCGCACTTGACATCTTTCAGAAAGACCGTGTAAAAACCCAAATTTTTACGAGCCATCCGAATAGGAGGTACTTCCGACAGGTCAATCACGCTCACCAAAGGATGCAAAGTCTTTACTCCTAAAAATTCATGATAATCATGAATCGTATTCATTTTCAATATTTCACCCATAATTTTCAAGGCTTTTGTTTGAAACAAAAATAACAATTCTCGTTTAAGTTTTTTCACCGGATATTCAAAATCAGTAAAAATGGTACACATATCTGTAATTTGTCTACACGCATTCCTCACCGTACCGTATATATTTGTATCACATAAAAAAATGAACAACTTTATAATATATCAGGATGAAAACAATGTATTTTTTAATAATTGCAACAGTTATGGCAACATTTAGCATGAAGGTAGAAGCACAAAAGACTTCTAACGGAAAGAAAGTACTGGTCGCTTATTTTTCACGTAGCGGAAACACCAAAGCGATAGCGAATCATATCAAAGAGCTGACAGGCGGAGATTTATTCGAAATTCAGACAGCAAAACCGTACCCGGCAGATTATCACGCTTGCACGGAAGTCGCCAAAAAAGAAAAAAATGACAACGCCCGCCCCGAATTAAAAGAGAAAGTGAAGAACATGGAAGAGTATGATATTATCTTTATCGGTTTCCCGAACTGGTGGGGAACGATGCCCATGCCAATCTTGACATTCCTAGAGAGCTATAAGCTAGAAGGTAAAATCGTGATCCCGTTCTGCACGCACGGTGGAGGTGGCGAACAAAATTGCTTTAAAGATTTCGTGAAAAACACGAGCAAGGCCACGAATAAAAAAGGATTCATCACCAGTGGCGGATCGGCAAGTTCAGCCCGCCCGCAAGTAGAAAAATGGTTGAAAGAGATTGATGTGATAAAATAAAGAATCATTTTAAACTCCCTCCCCCCTTCGGGGTACTCCCTCTATAAACAGAGGGAGAGTTGGAATACTCACCGTCTTCGGGAAGAGTTACCAGCTCCTCCTCTGTTTATAGAGGAGGTGGCCGAAGGCCGGAGGAGTTTATCTAGCGACAAGCAGAATTTTACCGACTTTACGAATCATATCATCATGGCTAACCACACGCAAAAAATAGAGACCATCTGTCAGCTAAACACGCTAATCGGGCAAAAGACATTACACCCGCTCCTAAGCGTTATTGACCTAGCCGAAGCCACACGCCTCGGTCAACTCTCTATTTCCGGCGATTTCTACGCTCTATACTTCAAACAAGTACAATGTGGAGATTTCAGATACGGGCGCAGGTGTCATGATTTCCAATCCTGCACGTTAGTATTCAAAGCACCCGGACAAACTATTGACATCACCCAACATGACGCTCCGGAACAGACCAGCATTTTAGGCATCGCATTCCACCCCAAAGTTTTCAACGAAACTTCACTCGTCTGTAAGAAATCCGAATACTCGTTCTTTTCCTACCAAGAAAACGAATCCCTTCATTTATCCGAACGAGAAAAACAGATCGTATTAGTATGCATGAGCAATTTTCAAAAAGAATTGCAACGAGACATCGACCGGTTCAGCCTCCGGTTGTTAGCCGTGCATCTTGAATTACTCCTAGATTACTGCCTGCGATTTTACGAACGCCAATTCATCACCCGTTGCAATATAAATAATGATATTTTGGCGTATTTCAATCAACTTTTGGAACAATATCTACAGGCAGAATACGCGACAAAAACCGAATTACGCTCGATCGAGTACGTCCATGACCGCATTCCCCAATCTCTTGCCTATCTCAACGATCTCGTACGGGTAGAAACCGGAAAAACACTCCGGGAATACGTGCGTCTGAAAAAAATAGACATGGCAAAATACCTCGTAACAAGCTCGAATAAAACAATTTCAGAAATTGCTCTCGCCTTAGGCTTTCCCAATACCCAAACATTTTTCTGCCTGTTTAAAAGATTCGTAGGTTGCTCTCCAAGCGAATACAGACAGCAAGGGAACAATAAACCCAATTAGTCCCTTCACGCTCTCTTTAAAATTGATTCTCAGAGAAATAATCATATTTTTTCGACCAAGCCGTTGGTTTTTATCTTAAAATTTTATAATTTAATACCGCAAATTCAGAGGCGGTGACAGATATTTATTTTCGACTACGTAAAATGATTCTCAATAAAGAATTATTTCCGTTTTTATGTTGAAAATATTTCATTTATTGCCCCAAATGATATAAATTTGACAAATCAATGCGAATGTGTTAAATATTTAACTGAAACAATATAAAAATGCTTCCTATGAGTAAATTTATTTCTATCGAAGAGGCTGTATCAAAAGTAAAAGATGGTATGACCATCATGGTAGGCGGATTCCTCGCAAACGGAACCCCTAACAAAATCGTTGATGCGTTAGCGAAATCAGGCGTTAAGAACCTGACGTTGATCTGTAATGACACGGCTTACCCGGACAAAGGAGTAGGTCAATTGATTGCCAACAAACAAGTAAAGAAACTTTTCGTGTCACACATCGGGACGAACCCGCACACGAGCGAACAAATGAATAGCGGAGAACTTGAAATCGAATTCTGCCCGCAAGGTTCATTGGCAGAGCGTGTACGTGCCGGCGGTTGCGGGCTGGGAGGAATCCTGACTCAAACCGGAATGGGTACCATCGTGGCCGAAGGAAAACAGATCGTCAACGTGGATGGCAAAGACTACTTGTTGGAAAAACCGTTGAGAGCCGATATTGCGTTGGTTGGCGCCAGCCTTGGAGATAAAGCAGGAAATCTGGTTTACCGGGGAACATCTCAAAACTTCAACCCGTTAATGGCTTCTGCCGCTGATTTGGTAATTGCCGAAATTAACGAACTGGTTGAAGTCGGTGAAATCGCCGCAGAGAACGTGAAGACTCCGTCAATCATGGTGGACTTCATAATTGAAAATTGAAAATGGGTTCTCAATTTAAAATCTAAAATTAAAGGAAATGGAAAAATCAATGATAAGATTAAGAATGAGTGCAAAAGACGCTCATTACGGTGGTAATTTGGTTGACGGGGCTCACATGGTACATTTATTCGGAGACGTGGCCACGGAATTATTAATCATGCATGACGGTGACGAAGGGTTGTTCGTGGCATACGACAACGTGGAGTTTTTGGCACCTGTTTATGCTGGAGATTATATCGAGGCTACCGGAGAGATCGTGAAAGTAGGAAATTCTTCTCGGAAAATGGTTTTCGAGGCAAAGAAAGTAATCGCATCCAGACCTGACATTTCGGCTTCAGCAGCAGACGTACTGGAAGAACCGATCGTTGTTTGCCGTGCAAGCGGAACCTGCGTGGTGAAAAAAGAAGACCAGAGAAAGAAATAATCTAAATTATTATTATGGAGAAATTAATTATCACAGCAGCCATTTGCGGGGCCGAAGTTACCAAAGAACAAAATCCCGCCGTTCCTTATACAGTAGAAGAGATCGTGAGAGAAGCGAAATCCGCTGTAGACGCAGGCGCAGCTATTGTTCACCTTCACGTTCGTGAAGATGACGGAACCCCAACCCAAAGCAAAGCACGCTTCAAAGAGTGTATCGACGCTATTTATAAGGTATGCCCGGACGTTATCTTGATTCCCTCCACCGGAGGAGCCGTGGGAATGACCGCTGAAGAACGTCTTCAGCCGACAGAACTGTTCCCCGAGATGGCCACCTTGGATTGTGGTACCTGTAACTTCGGAGACGAGGTTTTCGAGAATACCATGCCGATGATGAGAGACTTCGGAAAGAGAATGTTGGAAAACAACATCAAACCGGAATACGAATGTTTCGAAATGGGACATCTTGACACCGTATTAACCATGGCTAAAAAAGGTCAAGTTCCCGGAGCCCCGATGCAATTCAATTTCGTTCTCGGTGTTCCCGGATGTACTCCTGCCACGGTACCGAACCTTTGCTGGCTTGTAAACGCAATTCCCGCAGGTTCTACGTGGACTGCAACCGGAATCGGTCGTCATGCTTTCACGCTTGCAGCTCCCGCTATCGCAATGGGGGGTAATGTGAGAGTAGGTTTTGAAGACAATCTTTATTTGGAAAGAGGCGTGTTGGCTAAATCCAATGGTGAATTAGTTGCCAAAGTGGTTCGTATCGCCAAAGAATTAGGTCGTCCTATCGCCACCTCCGCAGAAGCAAGAGAAATTTTGGGATTAAAACCTTTAAAATAATCGATTTATAAATTTTCAAATTTAATTATACTATGCAAAAGAAAGGAAATAAATACGGAACCCACCGTGTAATCGAACCAAAGGGAGTATTACCACAACCCGCCAACAAGATTGACAACAACATGGACGAGATCTACGACAACGAAATCTTGATCGACGTTCAGACTTTAAATATCGACTCAGCTAGTTTCACCCAGATCGAGCAACAAGCTGGTGGTGATAAAGCAAAGATCGCTGAAATCATGATGGACATTGTTGCAAAACAAGGAAAACATCGTAACCCGGTAACCGGATCAGGCGGTATGTTGTTAGGTACGGTGGAGAAAATCGGTGATGCATTGAAAGGCAAAATCGATTTGAAAGAAGGTGATAAGATCGCAACTTTGGTTTCTCTTTCTTTAACCCCACTTCGCATTGACAAAATCAAAGATATTCGCCCGGACATCGACCAAGTAGACATCGACGGTAAGGCTATCCTTTTCGAGAGTGGTATCTACGCTAAGATCCCGGCTGATCTTCCTGAAAACTTGGCCTTGTCTGCATTGGACGTAGCCGGAGCTCCCGCTCAAACCGCAAAATTGGTTAAACCGGGCGATACCGTGTTAATCATTGGTGCTGGTGGAAAATCAGGTATGTTGTGCTGCTACGAGGCTAAAAAACGTGCAGGCGTTACTGGTAAAGTAATCGGTTTGTGCCACAGCCAGAAGAGTACCGAACGTTTACAGAAACTTGGTTTCTGCGACTATGTATTCTCTGCTGATGCAACTCAGCCAGTTCCGGTAATGGAGAAAATCGAGGAGTTGACCAATGGCGAAATGTGCGACGTTACGATCAACAACGTGAACATCACCGATACGGAAATGACTTCTATCCTTTGTACGAAAAACACGGGAGTTGTTTACTTCTTCTCTATGGCAACTAGCTTCACGAAAGCAGCTCTTGGAGCAGAAGGTGTTGGTAGCGACGTGACCATGATCGTTGGCAACGGTTACACGAAAGGACACGCAGAGATCACTCTTCAAGAACTGAGAGAAAGCGAAGCTTTGAGAAAGATCTTTACTGAACTTTACGCTTAATAAGTATTTATGAAGATGTCTCAGAAACTCCTCCGTCAACAAAGCTGCCACCTCCTCTATAAACAGAGGAGGAGTTAAATGACTACCCGGTTTCAAGAAGATTTACCAGCTCTCCCTCTGTTTATTGAGGGAGTACGGCGGAGACGGGAGGGAGTTTTTGAAACATCTTCATAAATCATTAAATTTAAAATCTAAAATTTAAAATCATTTGATGGACAAGGGTTGTAGATACGGAACACACAGGGTAATTACTCCGGAAGGAACACTTCCGCAACCGGCATTAAAGCTGGATAACACGATGAGCATTTATGACAACGAATTGCTGATTGATGTACAAACATTAAACATTGATTCGGCCAGTTACACGCAGATTAAAAGCGCTTGTAACGGGGAGGCGGACAAAATGAAAGAGATGATTCTTTCTATCGTGGCAGAGAGAGGTAAAATGCAAAATCCTGTTACCGGATCGGGTGGTATGCTCATCGGAACGGTGAAAGAGATCGGGCCTAATTTCCCGGACAAATCACTGAAGGTCGGAGATAAAATTGCCACACTGGTTTCCTTATCCCTGACCCCATTAAAAATAAACAAGATCAAGCATCTTGACCCGGCATCAGATCAGGTCGACGTGGACGCGCAAGCGATCCTGTTTGAAAGCGGCTTATATGCCGTGCTACCGAATGATATTCCGGAAAAATTGGCATTAGCCGTGTTGGACGTGGCTGGGGCCCCGGCTCAAGTGGCCCGTCTGGTAAAAGAAGGAGATACGGTATGTATCATCGGAGGGGGAGGAAAGTCTGGAGTACTTTGTTGCTACCAGGCCATGAAAAACGTTGGACCTTACGGAAAGGTCATCGTGGTGGAATACTCGGAAGAGAACGCCCGAAGAATTAAAGATATGAATCTCGCCACTCACGTTATTGTTGCCGACGCAACAAAAGTGATGGACGTGTATAAAAAAGTGACTGCCATTGCAGGGGAAAGAGGTTGTGAGGTAACGATTAACAATGTAAACGTTCCATCGACAGAAATGACCTCGATTCTCGTCACAAAAGGACAAGGATGCGTTTATTTCTTCTCCATGGCAACCAGCTTCACGAAAGCGGCATTGGGAGCTGAAGGAGTAGGAAAAGATATAAATTTAATCGTGGGGAACGGATACGCCAAAGGACACGCCGAACTTACACTGAGTATCATTCGGGAGTCTGAGGAGATTCGGGAACTATTTAATAGATTGTATGTGAAATAAAATCGCATTGCGATTTTATAGATAAAAGATAAAAATTAAAAGATAAAAGTTTTAATGAAATTTAGAGTTTAAAGTTTAGAATTTAGGATGAAAGAACTACCCCCTCTGGCTCCCCCTTACACAGGGGGAGAAACGAACGCAAGAAGACGCCACAATGTAGCAATGCAGCGTATCTCCCCCTGTGTAAGGGGGAGTTAGAGGGGGTATTAAAGCGTAGCCCCGCACAGCTGGAATCTAAAATCTAAAATTTAAAAAGCGCTTTGGCAATTTAAAATTTAAAATCATAAAATCTAAAATAAATAAACTGAGATGGCTGAAAGCAGACGAAAAGAATTTTTTCCGGAAGTAACAGATGAACAATGGAACGACTGGAAATGGCAAGTGAAAAACAGAATTGAGACTGTGGATCAATTAAAAAAATATCTTGATCTGGATCCCAGCGAAGAAGAGGGTATTCGTAAAGCATTACAAATGCTGAGAATGGCGATCACCCCATATTATTTAAGTTTAATCGACAAGAACGACCCGCATTGTCCGATACGTAAACAAGCCGTTCCTTCTGCATTGGAGTTACACAAAGCCAGCGCAGACTTGGAAGACCCGTTACACGAAGACAGCGATTCTCCCGTACCGGGATTGACTCACCGTTATCCGGACCGAGTGTTGTTCTTGATCACGGACCAATGTTCCATGTACTGCCGTCACTGTACCCGCAGACGTTTTGCAGGACAAAAAGACAGTGCCTCCCCGACCGAACGTATTGACAGATGTATCGAGTACATCGCCAAGACTCCGCAAGTAAGAGACGTGCTGTTGTCCGGTGGTGACGCATTGTTGGTAAGCGACGATCGTTTGGAATACATTATCAGCCGTTTGAGAGCTATTCCTCACGTGGAAATCATCCGTATCGGTAGCCGTACCCCGGTAGTATGCCCGCAAAGAATTACCCCGGAGTTAGTGAATATGCTGAAAAAATATCACCCGATCTGGTTAAATACCCACTTCAACCACCCGAGCGAAATCACGGAAGAATCAGCTGCCGCTTGCGCTCGCTTAGCTGATGCAGGTATTCCGTTAGGAAACCAGACCGTGTTACTGAGAGGTATCAACGATTGTACCTACGTGATGAAGAAATTGATGCACGGATTGGTAAAAATGCGTGTTCGTCCGTACTACATCTATCAATGTGACCTTTCCATGGGTATCGAACACTTCCGTACTCCGGTTTCCAAAGGTATCGAGATCATCGAGAACTTACGCGGCCACACTTCCGGATACGCAGTTCCCACGTTCGTGGTTGACGCACCCGGTGGTGGTGGTAAGACTCCGGTAATGCCGAACTACGTGATCTCTCAATCTCCGAACCGGGTTGTATTGAGAAACTACGAAGGTGTTATCACAACCTACACGGAACCGACAGATTACAAGGAAGAGTGTCACTGCCCAGAATGTGAGCAAGCTCGCAAAGAAGGTGTTGCCGCTCTGTTAAATGGCGATATGCTCTCCATCGAACCGAAACATTTGGCTCGTAACGAGAGAAATCATCACGAATAAAATAATTAAGTGATTCCGTGATTTCCGATTAAGTGATTTAGTCTCTTCTCTGGAAATCACAGAATCACTTAATCAATAAATCATCAATAACCAATGTTTATCGAGGAGATTCTAAAATACAATAGTATAGCAATCGTGGGTCTGGCAAAAAATGCCGGAAAAACGGAATGTCTGAACTATATTCTTCGGAAAGTGAAGAATACGGGAAAGCGTTTCGCCCTTACCTCAATAGGCATCGACGGGGAAAACAGGGATCAGGTTTGCCAAACGCCCAAACCGGAAATTGAAATCTTTGAAGACATGATATTCATCACGTCAGAGATGCATTACCGGTCGAAACGTCTGGTGGCAGAGATCATGGATGTCAGCACACAACAAACCTCGTTAGGACGTCTGGTAACCGCCAGAGCTGTCAGTTCGGGGAAAGCCTTGTTATCAGGGCCTGCCGACACGGGATCATTGAAAACCCTCATCCAAGGGATGAAACGTTTTGACGTGGATACCACCATCGTCGACGGGGCTCTCTCCCGACTCAGTCTCAGCTCTCCGGCTGTGACGGAAGCCATGGTGTTAGCCACGGGAGCCGCGGTATCCTGTAATATTCCTCAACTGGTTAGAAAAACAAAATACGTGTATGACCTCATTTGCTTGGAGAAAGCAGAGCCGGAAATTATCCGGCAATTGATCGACATCGAGCAAGGAATGTGGTCCATTGACGAAAACGGGAAAGTTCACGATCTGAACATACCTTCCGTATTTATGCTTGAAAATAACAAAGACGAAGTTTTCAAGTACGGGAACACGTTATACGTGGCGGGCGCCATCAGTGACAAATTATTGCAATTCCTACGGCAGCAGAAGCAAATCAAGGAGATCACACTGATCATCCGTGATTTCACCAAAATGTTCGCCTCCATGGAAACATACTACGCCTTCCTTAAAAAAGGCGGCACCATGAAGGTATTGCAAAAAAGTAAACTACTGGCCGTTTGCATCAATCCCCAATCTCCGGAAGGATATTGTCTGGATTCCGACGAACTGAGAGTAGCCATGCAAGAGAGCTTGGGAATTCCTGTTTATGACGTCAAAAGAATTGAAAATTGAAAGTTGAAAATTGAAAATGAATTTAGAAGCGATGGCCCGTGCGGCTGGAATCTAAAATCATAAATCATTAAATCTAAAATTAGTAGCGGTGTTTTTAAGAAGTGCCATAGAAGAAATTAACGGGTTCAGATTCATGATCGACAAACTGGAAATTCAATCCGGTCTGGCGAAACGGATCTTGAACACATTACCTTATTTGCGTACCCCGGAAGCAATTGCCCAAGAATTGGACAAAACCGAGGTCATGCGCAACATTCTACAAATCTCCGAACTAACAGACACCATTACCAAGATCAAAGTCAAACTGATGCAAGTGAAGGACATCCGGGGAACAGCGAACCGGGTGACGGAATCACAGATACTGGATGACATTGAACTATTTGAATTAAAAGCTTTTTCTTTGCTGGTCGTGGAGATGCGGGAATTGCTCCTATCAGCAAATATCACGGTTGTTTCACTCCCGGACTTGGAACCGGTAGTAAACATTCTAGATCCCGAAAAGATGCGTATTCCTCATTTTTACGTGTATGATGCCTATTCCCCGGAACTGGCAGCCCTGCGGGCAAAAATGAAGACGCTCAAAATGGATGAAAAAACAGAAGAACGAGTACTGGATCAACTTCAATTCGAGCATACGGAATTAGAAGACCAAATCCGGGAAAAGCTATCCGAACAGATTCATCCCTATAAAAAAGAAATTAACGAAGCCTTGGCAAACACGGCAACTTTAGATATCCTGTTGGCAAAAGCCCAACAGACCATTGATATGCAGTTGTGCAAACCGGAAATTTCCACCGGCACAACTCGTTATATAAAAATATTCAATCCACAAGTAAAAGAGGTACTTTGGCAAGAAGGCAAGAAATTCCAAGCCATTGACATTGACATCGAGCAAGGCGCCTGTTTGATTACCGGAGCCAATATGGCTGGGAAAAGCGTTATCCTGAAAACCGTGGCACTGGCACAAACACTATTCCAATTCGGTTTTTACGTTCCGGCAGAACAAGCCGAGATTGCCTTGGTTGACGAAGTTCTCCTTTGCATCGGGGACGAGCAATCCGAATTAAACGGACTGTCCTCGTATGCCTCGGAAATGCTACGGGTAAATGCCATCGTTCAAGACGTGAAAGCAGGTAAAAACGCCTTGATCTTAATTGATGAACTGGCAAGAACCACCAACCCCACGGAAGGAAAGGCGATCGTGAATGCCATGCTCGACTTCCTAACGGATAAAGGGGCCCGTTCCTTGATTACTAGCCATTACAGCGGGATCAAAGCCCGTTGTAAAAAAATGCGGGTAAAAGGATTTGTAAAAGAACACGTGAAAGGTCTATTGACCATCAACAATATAAACGAGTTCATCGATTACTCGCTAATCGAAGATACTCACGACTCCGTTCCGCAAGAAGCCATGCGCATCGCCCGTATTCTGGGCGTTGACGAAGAATTGTTGGACAAAGCAGAGGAGTTTTTGGATGACGAAGAGAAGAACAGAAATTAATAACAGAACAAAGATATGCAGAACAGTAAACTAGGGCTTGATTTCACCAAAGTGGCACACGCAAAGGACGTGGCCCGGAAGATAGCCGACGATGTACAAAAATTCGTGGAACAATACTCTACCGTTGCCGTTGAGCGTACGTTATGCCGTTTGCTCGGTATTGACGGGGTTGACGCTAACACCGTGCCCCTACCCAACGTGCTGGTAGACGAGATCAAAGACAAAGGCGTGTTAGGTGAAGGAATTCTATTCTTCCTCGGAAACGCAATCGTGGAAACCGGTATGAACCCGCAACAAATAGCAGAGAAAGTTGCAGAGGGGACTCTGGACATCACCACGCTACCCGTTCACCCGACAGACAAGATTAAAGCCGCACTTAAACCACACGTTGACGCAAGTATCAAACGGATCAGTGATCGCCGTGCCAAGAAAGAAAACTACTTGAACACGATCGGAGAAGGTCCGAAACCTTATCTCTACGTGATCGTGGCTACCGGAAACATCTACGAAGACGTGGTACAGGCACAGGCTGCCGCACGTCAGGGGGCTGACATCATTGCCGTAATCCGTACAACAGGGCAGAGTTTGTTGGATTACGTGCCTTATGGAGCTACCACGGAAGGATTCGGGGGAACCTTCGCTACACAAGAAAACTTCCGCATCATGCGTAAGGCTTTGGATGAAGTAAGCGAAGAAGTAGGCCGTTACATCCGCTTATGTAACTATTGTTCAGGTTTATGTATGCCGGAAATTGCGGCTATGGGAGCGCTGGAAGGCTTGGATGTGATGTTGAACGACGCTCTTTACGGGATCCTATTCCGGGATATCAATATGCAGCGTACACTGGTTGACCAGTTCATGTCAAGGGTAATCAACGGATTCGCCGGGGTGATCATCAATACCGGAGAGGACAACTACCTAACCACCGCTGATGCCGTGGAACAGGCACACACCGTACTGGCATCCGACTTGATTAACGAGCAATTAGCCTTGATCGCCGGATTGAAAGAAGAACAAATGGGATTAGGACACGCTTTCGAAATGGACCCGTCTCTTGAAAACGGATTCTTACTGGAATTGTCTCAGGCTCAAATGACCCGTGAGATTTTCCCGAAAGCCACTTTAAAATATATGCCTCCAACCAAATTCATGACGGGAAATATTTTCCGCGGACACATTCAGGATGCACTTTTCAACATGATCGGAATCTGGACTTCACAAGGAATCCAATTATTGGGTATGCCGACAGAAGCTATCCACACACCGTTCATGTCCGACCGTTACCTTTCTATCGAGAACGCCAAGTATATCTTCAGTAACATGAAGAATATCGGTGACGAGGTAGAGTTCAAAAAGGACGGTATCATCCAGAATCGTGCCAAGGAAGTATTGAATAACGCTATCGCATTACTTGAAAACATTGAACGTGAAGGTCTTTTCACCGCTTTGGAAAAAGGAATCTTCGGTGACGTGAAACGTCCGAAGAATGGTGGTAAAGGACTTGACGGAGTTGCAGCCAAAGGCGCCAACTACTATAACCCGTTTATCGAGTTAATGCTGAAAGGCAATTGAAAATTGAAAATTGAGAATTGAAAATGACGACTTGTCATTTTTAGTTCCAAGTTTCAAGAGAGTGAATAAAAATAAAATTTAAACCAATGCGATTGATAATTTTCAATTTTGCATTTTCAATTTTCAATTCATTATGAGTGGAGGATTATATTCTACCGAAAAAAATGATTTCGACCAGACGCTGGATCTGAAAAAAATAAAACCTTACGGGGACACGATGAACGACGGGAAAACTCAGTTGAGTTTCACGTTGCCCGTACCTGCCGGGGATGAGGCTATCGAAGCCGCAAAACAATTGTTGAAAAAAATGGGTTTCGAGAACCCGCAAGTAGTGTTCCACAAAGAGTTGACCGAGGGCTACACCTTCTTCAACTGTTACGGTAGCTGCACGCACACCGTGGACTTCACGAGTATTCATGTGCCGAAAGTAGAAGGAACGAAATGGGATATGCACGAAACGGACGAGTTCATCCGTGAAAATATCGGACGTCCTTTAGTTGTTGTGGGAGCAAGTACCGGAACCGACGCTCACACCGTGGGAATCGACGCCATCATGAACATGAAAGGATTTGCCGGACACTACGGACTGGAACGTTACGACATGATCGAGGCTCACAACTTGGGAAGCCAAGTTCCCAATGAAGAGTTTATTGCCAAAGCTATCGAGCTGAAAGCCGATGCTCTTCTGGTATCCCAGACCGTTACCCAAAAAGATGTTCACATCAAGAACTTGATCGAACTCGTGGAAATGCTGGAGGCAGAAGGCTTGCGAGATAAAGTAATCTTAGCTTGCGGTGGTCCTCGTATCTCCCACGAATTGGCAAAAGAGCTGGGTTACGATGCAGGTTTCGGCATGAACACCTATGCGGATGACGTGGCGTCATTTGTTGCACAAGAATTTGTTAGAAGAAAAAATAAATAGCATTTTAAATTGAAAACGGTATGGATAAAGATCAAGTAAGAGAAGTTATCGCAAAACGGGTAGCTCTCGAATTAAAAGACGGCGACGTGGTAAACTTGGGAATCGGACTGCCAACGATGGTACCGAACTACTTGCCCAAAAACGTACACGTGATCCTACAATCCGAAAACGGATTATTAGGTATGGGTCCGAAACCGGAAGAAGGTAAAGAAAATCCGGAATTGACGGATGCCGGTGGTGGCTACATCACGGCAATCGAAGGCGCCTGCAGCTTTGACAGCGCAACCTCTTTCGGACTTATCCGCGGTGGACACGTGGATGTCACCATTCTTGGTGCTTTACAGGTAGACGAGAAAGGAAACTTGGCAAACTGGATCATCCCCGGTAAAAAAGCCCCGGGTATGGGTGGAGCCATGGACCTTTTGGTAGGTGCTAAAAAAGTGATCCTTGCCATGGAACACACGGCAAAAGGGAATCACAAGATTTTGAAAGAATGCACACTGCCGTTAACCGCTGCCGGGGAAGTTGACATGATTATCACCGAAATGGGTGTTATGAACATTACCCCTGCCGGAATCGAACTGGTAGAATTAAACCCTGAATTTACTTTAGATGACATCAAAGCAGCTACAGGCTGTGAATTAATAATTTCCAAAAACTTAAAAGCAATGCCTCAATGACAAAAACCTATATCGTAGCAGCAAAAAGAACAGCGATCGGCAAATTTTTAGGAACAACTCTTTCAATGACAGCAGCAGACTTGGGTGCCGCCGTAATAAAAAACATTATCGCGGAAACCGGAGTCAATCCCGCCAATATTGATGAAGTGATCGTCGGCAACGTACTATCCGCCGGACAGGGTCAAGGTGTAGCCCGTCAGGCATCCATCAAAGGGGGGATCCCACAAGAAGTTCCGGCTTACGGAATCAACATGATATGCGGGAGCGGTATGAAAGCCGTGCTCAATGGTGTAACCGCTATCAAATCGGGGCTGGCGAACCTGATCATTGCAGGAGGAACCGAATCCATGTCCAATGCGGGCTATATCCTCCCGGCACGTGTACGTGACGGGCACAAGATGGGCGACGTGACAGTAGTGGACCACATGGTGTATGATGGTCTGACGGACGCCTTCGAAGGATACCACATGGGCATAACGGCTGAAAACATCGCGGAAAAATACGCGATCAGCCGGGAAGAACAGGATGAATTTGCAATCGAATCGCAACAACGTGCTATTGCGGCTATCGATAATGGTAAATTCAAGTCAGAAATCGTGCCTATAGAGTACAAGGTGAAGAAAGAGACTCACGTGTTCGACACGGATGAATTCCCGAACCGGACGACCTCCCTAGAGAAATTATCGACCTTACGTCCCGCTTTCAAAAAAGAGGGTTCCGTCACGGCCGGTAATGCTTCGGGAATCAACGACGGGGCATCATTCGTACTGATCGCATCGAAAGAAGCTGTAAAACAATACAACTTAACCCCTCTATGCGAGATCATTGGTGTCGGACAAGGCGGTGTGGACCCGGCCATCATGGGTATGGGCCCCGTGCCAGCCATTGCCAATGCGCTCAAGAACGCCGGAATCAAACTATCCGACATCGACGTGATCGAGTTAAACGAGGCTTTCGCGGCACAATCACTGGGAGTCATTCACGAACTCATGGCACAACACGGCGTTACGAGAGAATGGATAAATGAACGTACGAACATCAACGGTGGTGCAATTGCACTGGGACATCCCATCGGGGCATCAGGAAACCGCATCGTTGTATCATTAGTACATGAAATGATAAACAATGAAGCAAAATTAGGTCTTGCATCCCTCTGTATCGGAGGGGGCATGGGGACGGCCTTAATTCTGAAGAAATGTTGATTTAGAATTAAAAACTAGCTTCGATCAATTAAAAACATTTATAATAATGGATTTCAGTCTATCAAAACAAGACCAACTCTTCTTACAAATGATAAGAGAGTTTGCAGAGAAAGAGGTAAAACCTCTGGCGGCGGAAGTGGACGAATCAGAAAGATTCCCGATGGAAACCGTTCAAAAAATGGCAAAACTTGGTATTATGGGTATCCCATTCCCGGTTGAATACGGCGGTGCCGGTGGTAACAACATCCTTTACACGATGGCGGTAGAGGAGTTATCCCGTGTATGTGCCACGACCGGAGTAATCGTATCCGCACACACCTCTTTGTGTTGCGCGCCGATCATGGAACACGGTACGCCCGAACAAAAAGCCAAGTATCTTCCCAAGTTGACTTCCGGTGAATGGATCGGAGCATTCGGTCTGACAGAACCGAACGCCGGAACAGACGCATCCGCACAACAGACTTTCGCGGTGAAAGAGGGAGATCATTACGTGCTTAACGGATCTAAAATCTTCATCACCAATGCCGGCTATGCACACGTGTATATCATCATGGCGATGACCGATAAATCCAAAGGGACCAAAGGAATTTCCGCCTTTATCGTGGAAAAAGATTTCCCGGGATTCTCTATCGGTAAAAAAGAGAAGAAAATGGGTATCCGCGGTTCGGCTACTTGCGAGCTGATCATGGAAAACTGTATCGTTCCTGCCGAGAACTTACTCGGACAAGAAGGTAAAGGTTTTGGTATTGCCATGAAAACACTTGACGGCGGACGTATCGGAATCGCTTCTCAAGCATTGGGTATCGCCCAAGGAGCCATGGACGAAACCGTGAAATACGTGAAAGAGCGTAAACAATTCGGAAAATCCCTCGGTCAATTCCAGAACACTCAATTCCAATTGGCTGACCTGCAGACCAAAGTGGAAGCATCCCGCTTATTAGTAAGACAAGCTGCCTACAAAAAAGACCAGAAAGTGCCTTATTCCGCAGATGCAGCTATGGCTAAACTATTCGCGGCAGAGACGGCCATGGAAGTAACGACCAAAGCCGTACAGTTCCACGGAGGATATGGATATACCCGTGAATATCCCGTTGAAAGAATGATGAGAGATGCCAAGATTACTGAAATCTACGAGGGTACGTCAGAAGTTCAGAGAATGGTGATTGCAGCAAATTTATTAAAGTAAAAGACAGTTGACATGAAGATCGTTGTTTGTATTAAACAAGTTCCGGATACCACGGAAATCAAACTGGACCCCGTTACAGGAACCCTTATCAGAGACGGTGTACCCAGTATTATGAATCCCGATGACAAGGGAGGACTTGAATTTGCCCTTCAATTAAAAGATCAATATGGAGCACACGTGACCGTGATCACCATGGGACCGCCTCAGGCAGAAGCTATCCTAAGAGAGGCATACGCCATGGGAGTGGATCGTGCCATCCTGTTAAGCGACCGCAAATTCGGTGGAGCCGATACATTGGCCACTTCTAATACTATTGCCGCAGCCTTGAGATCTCTGGAATTCGACTTAGTGATCACCGGACGTCAGGCTATCGACGGGGATACCGCACAGGTTGGCCCGCAGATCGCTGAACACCTGGATTTACCGCAAGTAACTTACGTGGAAAGCTTGACTTTCGACGGGAACAAGACTTTCACGGTGAAGAAATCCATGGAAGACGGTTACCAGATGGTACAAGTAGACACTCCTTGCGTGTTCACCGCATTGGCATCCGGAGTAAAACCCCGTTACATGTCTGTAAGAGGAATCGTTGAGGCTTACAACCACCCCATCGAAACATGGACCTACAACGACATCACCGTGGATGATCAGAAGATCGGATTGAACGGATCACCGACCCGTGTATTCAAATCATTCACCAAGGGTGTAAAAGCTGCCGGACAAATCTACGAAGTAGACCCTGCAGAAGCTGTAGACATTATTATCAGCAAATTGAAAGAAAAATTTATTATCTAATGAAGAGGATAGATTAGGATTATTTTAATCTTAAATCTAAAATCATTAAATCTAAAATTAGAAATGGATAAGGCACAATATAAAAACGTTTACGTCTTCGTTGAACAAAGAGAAGGCGTTATCCAAAACGTGGGTCTGGAATTGTTAGGTAAAGCCAGAGAATTAGCTGATGCTTTAAATGAGAAAGTATATGCCATGTTATTGGGACATGACCTGACGACGCAAGCTCAGGAATGTATTGCTTACGGGGCTGACACCGTGTTAC
Organism: Butyricimonas sp.; assembly: GCF_019423355.1. Classification (NCBI taxonomy): domain Bacteria; kingdom Pseudomonadati; phylum Bacteroidota; class Bacteroidia; order Bacteroidales; family Odoribacteraceae; genus Butyricimonas; species Butyricimonas sp. Next base: position 40,071 of record NZ_JAHZBP010000004.1, on the reverse strand, counting down.
GTGTAGATGCTCCGGAATTGGCAACCTACGTTACCGAACCTTACGCACAGGCTATTTACCAGATCATCCGTGACAACAAACCAAGCATCGTGCTGATCGGGGCAACTACCATCGGTCGTGACCTCGGCCCGCGCTTGTCTGCCCGTGTAGAAACCGGATTGACTGCAGACTGTACCGGATTGGAAATTTCCGAAGAACGGGATTTGTTAATGACCCGTCCGGCATTCGGTGGAAACTTGATGGCAACCATCATCTGCAAGGAACACCGTCCCCAAATGTCAACCGTTCGTCCGGGCGTAATGCGCATGGGACAACGTGACGAGAATCGGCAAGGAACGATCGAAGATGTAAAAATCAACTTCGATAAATCTAAATTCCGTGTACGTGTTCTTGAAACAGTCAAACAAACCAAGAACTTGGTTGACATCACCGAAGCTCATGTATTGATCTCCGGAGGTCGTGGAGTGGGTAATGCAGAAGGATTCGATATGTTGCGTGCAATGGCAAACACCATCGGAGCTGAAGTATCCGCCTCCCGTGCCATGGTTGATGCCGGAGTATTGGGACACGAACGTCAGGTAGGGCAAACCGGTAAAACCGTACGTCCCGACTTGTACTTCGCCATGGGTATCTCCGGAGCAATCCAGCACTTGGCCGGTATGGAAGAATCCGAATACATCATCGCAATCAACAAAGACAAATTTGCCCCGATCTTCAACGTGGCAGATTTGGGTATCGTCGGCGATGTTCGCAAGATCGTTCCGCTTTTAACTGAAAAGTTGAAAAGATAATACGAAAAAAGAGACTGATTATTCAGTCTCTTTTTTTACCTAACATTCATTAAAAAATCACAAATCCCCAAATATTGTATTCCCTCATAAGTATTTCCATGAAATAAATCTTGTGAGACGACAAACTTGGGATAATTATCTTCTATTTTTAAAAGATTGCCAAATTCCCGTTGGATAGTTGCTTCATCATTTAATTGTAACGCAACCTGTACATACACCTTTTCTCCCTCCCGCTCACCAATAAAATCAACTTCTTGTTTCTCCAATACTCCCACGGAAACCTTATACCCTTGATAAAGCAAATGATTATAAACAATATTTTCTAATACTTTCCCTTGATCTTGGAGTTTAAAACCTGCTATAACATTTCGAATTCCCAGATTTTCAAAATAATACTTATTTCCTACCTCAAAAATACGCTTCCCCACAATATCATACCGATCAACACAAGAAATAATAAAAGCATTTGTAAAATGCTCGATATAAGTCAGGATCTGATTCACCCCCAGCGTGACTCGTTGCGATTTCAAATAATCACTTATCCCTTTGGCTGAAAATATACTTCCCACATTATCTGCAAGAAACAGAAGTAACCTCTCTAAGAAATCAGTATTCCGTAAAGCATATCGGCTAACCACATCCCGATAAATAATCGTGGAATATATACTCTTTAAATATTCAAAAACAATTCCATCTTCTAATTTCAAATGCATCAAATAGGGCAATCCTCCATACCTAGTATATAATCTAAAACTTTCATCCGAATTTTCAAGTCCATGAAATTGTAAAAACTCAGGATATGACAAACTATATATCGTGAACTCAATATACCGTCCCCCCAAATAAGTAGCTAATTCTCCGGACAACATTTTTGCATTACTCCCCGTCACGTATATATCGTTATTTTCATCCAAAACCAGTGAACGTAGAGCTTTCTCGAATTCACGAACCTCCTGCACCTCATCAATAAATATATAATTCTTACTCTCTTTTAAGCATTTACTCATCACGTAAGCATATAGCTCCTTTGCAGATTTTATAAAATCAAAAGCGATATCTTCCAGATTTATATAAATAATATTTGCCTCGGATTCCTTTTTCCGGATCAATTCTATTAGTTGAAATAAAATATAACTTTTCCCAACTCGACGTTGTCCGGTTATAACTTTGATCAAAGACGTTCCCATAAAGGGCTCTATTTTCCTCAAATAATGTTCTCTATATTTTATATTCTCCATTTTCATTATAATTAAAACTCTTCCAAAAATACGAAAAAGTTTTCATTATAATGAAAACTTCAAGCAAATTAGATCAAAGTTTTCATCATGATGAAAACTCTCCTCCCTCACTTTACAAACTAAAGGGGCAGCCGAAGCCACCCCTTTCCCTTATCGTCCGGAACGTTTCCGCTCCCATCGATTCTTACACCAAGCCACCACGACCGAGCTAATCACTCCTCCCACGATACTCAACACCCCTGTCACGAAATCATCAGCTACCTGTGAGAGGAAAGCATTAAATCCCAGCGTGAAAAATATTCCGGTAAAAAAGTACACGCTTATCATACCGTCAAATAACGACTGTCCGATGCCGCACTCCCGTTCTTCAAGGTTGCGAAACAATACACCTTCACGTTAGCCTCATCCCAATCCTCGGGAAGCGCGTAACTCGTGTTACCATTCTCTCCCCGATCTCTCAACGGAACAATCTTGGCACGATTCAACACGGTTTCCAACAACACGCCATACACCTTGTCATCCGCCAACGCATACCCCTCCTCTTCTTCTTGCATCTCCTGTTCGAAAGAATACATCTTACTCTCCGAGGCGTACGTTACAGTTACCTTAGGCGTGTACAACAACCCGGTAGCCATTTTTAACCGATCAAACACGATGGTTGCCACGTGTTTCTCGTCCACTTCCACTGCTGCCTGATTCGCTTTCACGAAAGCATTCGAAGTCGTACCATTTCCCATGCCCACGAAACCTTTCCGAATCACCGGAATCAATCTCCGAGACAACTGAACCAACACCTTCATCTTCGCCCGTTGATCAAGCATCTCCGGTGTTGGGTTATCCTTCCTTGAAAAGATCTTCGCCTTCGCGATATTCTGCTTGTTCGTGTAACACATCGTCACGTTACCAACGGACTTCTTTACCTTGCCTAATAAATAAGAATTAAATTTTGCCATAACATTAAAATTTAAAAATGAATAAATCAGAAAATTTAAAATAATCCCGCACTCCCCGCATGGGCCCTACACGAAGAATGGAATTTAAAATATAACATTTAGAATGAAAAGCTTCCCCAAAACAACGAGTAATCCAACTCTCCCTCTGTTTATAGAGGGAGTACCCCGAAGGGGGGAGGGAGTTCCAATCTAAAATTTAAAATCTAAAATCAATAATACCGAATCCAGTCCGCCACCCTCAATGCCGGTCCCGGATCCACCTTTCTCGATGTCACATCAGAATGTCCCACGATGTCCCCGATAGGATAAGCATCCACCAGCAAACCACACACCTCGTTCAACACCTGCATCTGCACGTCCGTGTAATCATGCCAATATGTCGGCATTTCACCCGAATCTTCCGTGTACACGTCCTTCACGGGAACTTCCCGACCACACTCCGCCACGAACTTTCCCCCTTCCAGTCGCAACTGCCCTAAATTATCCAGCTCGATCCCAATGGAATAATGATTCAGCTCGCACCTTCCCCCGTAACTACTCTTCCCCGCGTGCCAAGCCTCGATATTAAACGGCACCAGTTGTATCACCTGCCCATCCCGCCCGATCACCACGTGCGCTGACGCTTTCACGTCCGGCCTTACCAAGAATTTTGCCGAAGACATGGCACTAGTACTTCCCGTGTAATGTAAAATAATCATATCCGGCTCTCCCAATCCTCGCCTATTCTTCTCACACACGACATGAATTACTCCACCACCCACCAAACGATGGTTTACAATTGAAAATGGTGAATTAGAACTTGAAAATACCTCCATAACAAAAAATTTAAAGTTTAAAATTTAGAGTTTAGAATGAAAAAGATTCCGTGATTGCCGATTCGATGATTGGGTGATTAAAATCACTTAATCGAAAATCATTAAATCACTTAATCGATAGGATCTACAATCATCAAATCTAAAATTAGCGTGGCTTTCGTGCGAATGCCTGCATGATTTTTTCCCCACTTCTCCCCACCACGTACCCGCCCAACCCGATCTCCAATAAATCCCAGAACCGGGAAGTTTCATCCAGAATCGGTAAACTGGTAAAAGTCCCGATCAAAATAACACTGGCAAATGTCAACATCACCAGCGGCCGCCACGATCGTTGCAACCAATTCCCCCTCACTTCCTCCTGTACCGTGACCGCTCTCGCCTGTGCTAATTCCCGTTCCAGTTCCTGCATCAATTTCAACAACCCGGTTTCCAGCTCTTTTTTCTCCCTCGCCGGGAGTGTTAATTGACCAATCAACTCGCTGATCGAATTAACGATTCCACTTATCGGTTTCATTCCCCGTTCACAATTTAATGTACTGCGAATTCGAGAATCGTTTCCCATCCGGGGACTCGAAAAAACAATACAAATGTATCTTCATCCCCTTACCACGCTCTAACGGGAAAGTCGCCTTTTCTGCCACCCGCAATACCTCCAATCCCTCCAACAACTTCGGGCTAAATGAACGATTCGACGGAAGCACGATAACATTCAAACGATCTGTCGCCTCAAAATTGTACGCCTCCTCGTCATTCTCCCAATCCAGCGTGACGATTCCTTGATCATCCATTCTCCCCTGCAGATTATACGCCTGTTGTCGTTTCCCGGCAGAAAAATGCAATTGCGAAAAATCACCGATCTTCCCGTTTGCCCGAAACGCCTTCAAATTCTTTTTCATAAAAAGCGCATACCCACTACTACAGATCTTGTCAGCCGAAAGATCCAGAATACCCTTCAAGGGAGTCTCCTTTATCTTCTTGTAGAAACGCACGGCCACCCGGAAACGGGATCTCACTTCCTGCTGTTTCGGTGTATTAGGATCAATTCTATCGGGCAAACTCCTCATATAAGACTTCCCGTTCAGCTTGCAGAAAACGACATTTCCGACTCGCCCCCTTATTCCAAATTCATTACGAACTAAAGCCATAACTCTTTTTTTAAATGAATACTATTTTTATCTCATCAACTCTCGCTGATTTCCGAATGCAATATTACAACTCTTCAACTCCCCGCTTGTTATACGCCACGGTTCCGTCAAACAAAATAATCCCAACCCCATGATTACCAGCATTCAAAAAAGTACTCATTCCCCACTTTCAAGACAACAAAAAAGGGTAGCAAAAGTGTTTTAAACTCCTACTACCCTAAAATCTTACCAACTTTTCACTCTAGATTCTAAACTCTAAATTTTAATCTACTTGTAAGCCTGTGCCCTCAATTTCTCAATCAACCTCTCCAATTGATCCAAAACCGTCTCCTCCTTATACCGTTTCAATACCCTGCTTTTCAACTGCCGATAATTTTTGATCTGGATCCCCAAAACCTGCTCTGCAATGGCCACCAACTCGCAAAACTCCAGTAACTTTCCAGTCGGAGAATAAAATTCTTCAAGAGCCTCGAAACCAATCAATAGTTCCATCACTTTTGTCAGCACATTTTCCGTCTTCCAGTACACCAACGCCTTCTTCTCCTTATTTTTCAGGAACCTCTCCGGATTATCCATCTTCTCGTGAAAAAGCAGCCATTCGTCCTCAACCACTTGCAATCCTCGCCCGATAAAGCATAACCGACACGCCCCTTTTTTCCCCCACCCCATCACAGTCCTTGTACATCTCTAATAATGCCTGCAATCGAGTCTTCGTGTAATTCAACGCACGGCACGTCGACAAATAATCCTCTCCCGTGTCGCATAGCCCCGCAACCTCTTCAACAAATTTTCCTAATTCTTCCTCTAAACTTTCTTTCGTAATTTCCTCCTGTGATTCTCCTGCCAATAATGCAAAGAACCTCGTCTTTAACAATTCTGTCATAGTTTTTAAATTTAAAATAATAAAAAATCCCGGGCGTTATTACCCGGGACATATTCTTAATTTAAAAATCGGAATCAGGAAATCACATCATCATACCTCCTCAAATCTCTCAACCATTCACCCAAAAATCATCAAGCTCTCAATCTTTCAATCTAATATTTAAAATCTAAAATCAGAAAGCTGTTTCACAACTTTCGTAACTCTCTCCACGTCCTCATCTGTCAACGTCGGACCCGACGGCAAGCACAACCCGATCTCGAACAAACGTTCACTTGTCCCATTTCCGTAATACGGGGCATCTTTGAACACGGGTTGCAAGTGCATCGGCTTCCACAACGGCCGACTCTCTATATTCTCCTCATCCAATGCTAACCTGACATCTTCTCTCGTGAAACCCGCCTCTTCCGGTTCCACAGTGATACACGTCAGCCAGTAATTCGAGTTAAAACCCTCCCCTTCCGGCTGGCACATCACCTTCACACCCTTCACTCCGGCTAGTAACTTCACGTACAAGTCATGAATCGCCCGTCTCCGAGTAACGTGCTCATCCAGCACGAACATCTGTCCCCTCCCGATTCCCGCACAGATATTACTCATCCGGTAATTATAACCGATCTTCTCGTGCTGGTAATGCGGGGCTTGTTCCCTTGCTTGGGTTGCGTAAAATAATGCCCGTTTCGCTTTCTCCTCATTGGGACATATCAATGCCCCACCTCCCGACGTAGTGATCATCTTGTTACCATTAAATGACAGTACCCCGTATTCTCCGAACGTTCCACATTTCCTCCCCTTGTACTCAGAACCCAAGGCTTCTGCCGAATCCTCTAACACGGGGATTCCGTAACAATTCGCCACCTCCATCACCTCGTCCATTTTCCCTGGCATCCCGTACAAATGTACCGGAATAATCGCCTTCGGTAACTTTCCCGTCTTTTCCAACCGATCTTTGATCGCCTCCTCCAACAACACCGGGTCCATATTCCATGTCTCCTTCTCACTATCCACAAAAACCGGAGTCGCTTCCAAGTAAGCAATCGGGTTCGCTGATGCCGCAAACGTGAACGACTGGCAAATTACCTCATCTCCCGGTTGTACCCCTAGTAATATCAACCCCAAATGTAATGCCGCAGTCCCCGCACTCAACGCCACGATTCGCATTCCCTCATTTTCAATTTGCAACCCTCCATCTCCAATTAAAAAATCTCTAAGAGATTTTTCAAAAGCATTTACATTTGGCCCCAAGGGAACCACCCAGTTCGTATCAAACGCCTCTTGTATAAATTCCTGCTCTCGCCCGCTCATATGAGCTAAAGAAAGCCATATTCTCGATTTCATCTTAATTTATTATTTTATACTCATTTCAATCATATCCAACTCTTTAGGTTTTTTGAAGTATTGTTTTCCAAAAAGCGTCATAACAATAACGAATGCAGTTTTCAGTATTAGCAGCATATCATATAACAAACCTCGATTTTTCACATAATATAATTCCAATGCCAACTTTTGTGGAAGAAATTCAGTTTCATACAATTTTTCATCTTCATATTGCTCTCCATGAGTATAATCATAAAGACTAGCAGGACTAGTAAGTCCTGGTTTAATATCCAAAATTCGCTTATACTCACCATGATATAAATTTCTAACATTTGCGACATCCTCTGGTCGAGGGCCAACAATCGTCATCTGTCCTAATAAAATATTAAATACCTGAGGCATTTCATCTATCTTAGCTTTCCTGATAAAATAACCAAAAGGAAATATTCTATTATCATTTTGTAAGGTCGTCAGTTTCACCTCACCACTATCAACACACATCGAGCGAAATTTATAACAAGTGAATACATTACCATGCAGACCAACTCTCCTAGCTTTATAAAAAACTGGCCCCGGGCTAACAATCTTAATTACAATTATTGTTATTACAAAAATTGGAGAAAAAACAAGCAAAAATAAGACTGCAAATAATACATCAAATACTCTCTTTACAACACGATAAAGGAACATAATTAATTTATCATTCTAAGTAGCACAAATTCTTCGGCAGCAAATAAACCTACACGTAAACCAGCAGCCCTATCCACTTCTTTCAAATACTGGACAGAACGTGGATGAGGATACTCCCTAAGTTCTGTCGTATACATACTAAATGCTTCATACTTTCTTTTCATGCACATTTCTATATCTACAAAAACATTAGGCATGAACATTGTTTCACTTTTGTTTGGAGTCCATTCCGTTGAAGATGGAACACTATAACAATAAAGTTCCTTAACGACTTGTCCTAAAACAGGACGAACAGCAACAAGAGTTGATTTATATACATTTTGATGATCAATATTTACATCTCCCCAAAAATGAGTAAAAATAGTATCCGGTTGAAACTCATCAACAGAACTCTCTATAATCTTATTAATCTCAACGTGTGGAGTACAATCAAGCCTCATATCTGGTAAACCTCCATACCTAATAGATTTTATACCCAAAATATCAGACGATTTCCTGGTTTCTTCTTTCTTATGACTAATAATAGCCATTAAATCATCTGAATTGCGATACTGAGAAGAACTACCATCTGTAACAATGAGAAGTTGTACTTCACACCCTGTTGAAGTTAATTTAGCAATAGTCCCCCCCATCCCTAAGACTTCATCATCAGGATGAGCTGAAATTACTAATACTTTCTTCATACCTCTTAAACTATCGAACATCATAATTTAGTAATCCAAAATCCCAATTATTTATATCATATATATCAGAGAATTTGTCATTAGGAATCAACACATCACACATGAGAGGCAATTTTTTAGGCTCCAATCTTTTAGGTACTTTAATAAAAAGAAGTTGAAACAATCCCATCTTTCCCACATAAATTATTAAATCAACATTTTGTTGTAGTATTACTTTTATTACCTTCAAAAAAGCTTTTATCGAACGTTTCCCTTCTTGAGTAGCTTCTATGATATAAGCAGTCTTTATCCCCTCTTCATTCACTATTCTATAAGAATAAAATATATCTTGCACTGAAAAATTAGCATACTTAGTCCCATGAAATTTATTCTGAATATACCTATCATCTTTATCTATCTCGTAAGCATAATCTTTCGCTTTACTCTTCCCTAAAGACACCCAATAAGACAAACAAAGAACACAAAACAAATAAATCCGAGTTAATCCCTCAAACAACCATCCACAAAATTTTAAATTTAAAATTTTATTAATTTTGATAGGTATTACCCAATAACTTATTTCACCTATATCTTTCCATTTCACAATATTCTTCCAATAAGGATATGCTGTTGCATTAGGAACCGCTGTTACCACCTCAATACCTTCCTCTTTAAGTGTCCCTACAAGTTGTTTATATAACTTTCTCAACATCAAAGGATCTATTCTGAAAGACTCCCGGATAAAAACATCAACAGCCAATCCGTTAAGAAAAAATCCCTGATGACAACGATAATTGCAGGGAATTATTGTAATACCACCAACCACATCCCCTTCATCAGAAACTAATAACGAATGCAAACTATATCCTTTACAAACAGAAAAATATTTATTCTTAAAATCAGCTATCGTTTCATCCGTTCCGAATACTTCATTATAACCAATGACATAAGTTTCCCAATCTCGATCACTCCATTCTGTCGTCTTGCAAACTTTAATTACCATAATTTATATAGTACCAGAATCAACATGAATATTTTGACCAGTTATAGATTCTGCTGAATCCGAGAGCAAAAATTTTATTGTATCAGCTACAGACGTGATCGTGGTAGCCTTTTTCAAGGATGTCCTCTTATAAATTCGATCTTTTTGTTCTACTGTAAGTGTTGAACTCATATTTGTCTCCATAAAACCTGCAACAAGAGCATTAGATCTAACTCCCTTTTCTCCCCATTCACGCGCTGTATCTTTAGAAAATGCTTCTAAAGCACCCTTTGTTGAAGCATACATGGCTAACCCTTTGTAACCAGTGTGTACGCTTATCGATGACATATGCACAATACTTCCTTGAACTTGATGAAGTAAAAAATGTCTTATGACATATTTTGTCATTAGCATGGGTGTAAACACGTTAACTTTATACATTTGCTCTAGCTTATTATAGTTCAAGTTTGTAATTATATCATCATAAGCGATAGCAGCATTATTAACAAATCCGTGTAAAGGGACGTCAAAACCAATAAAATTTTTAAAAATAGATCTCACATCTTCAGTATTACTTAAATCATACCCTAACCATTTTAACCTATCAGGGAACTGCTCCATAAGTTGAGATAATTCTTCTGATTTATTTCTACTAATACCATAAACGACCACATTTTTTTCACCCAAAAGACTTCTTACAATTTGGACTCCCAAGCCTCTTGAAACACCCGTCACTAAAAAATTTTTATTACTCATAACTTTCGTGATATTTTACCTGTCCTTGTAACATTGAGTTGTTCCACGAATTTAAAAATTCGCGGAATTTTAAATTCTTGGAGTTTCTGCCGAAGTTGTTCTCTAATCATTTTTTCTGTAATATTCTCATTCTCCCTTACAACATCACAACAAACGATCTTTCCTAAAATTTTACTATCTTTCGCATAAACATAAACATCTATCACTCCTTGACATTCTCGAATACATTCCTCTAGTTCATGGGGATTTACCTTATATCCCCCAACATTGATCATCTCATTCTTTCTTGAAAGAAAATGGAAGGTAAGAGGTATGTCATGAACAATTTCAATAATATCACCCGTGTGATACCAGTCACCATCAACATCCACAAGAGAAGACTTCCCCAAGAGAGAACTATGAATTAAAAGCTCTCCATTCTCCACACGGACCAAATTTTTCATTTCTTCTTTAATTACAAATTCATTTCCCGCAGAAGCAAATAGCGTTCCCGCTTCTGTAGAAGCATATACATTCGTCAACTTAGCATTAGGAAAAAGACCGATTAACTGATGAAGAGTATGTTCATCAAACTTTTCTCCCCCAGAAGTTAAACGGGTAACTGATTCACACGTATCTTTAGGAGGTAAAAGCAAACGATAAAAAGTTGGAGTTGCCGAAATATTTGTGATATTATATCTTTTAATTTCATGAATAATTTCCCTAGTATCAAGGCCAAACAGTCGAATAATACTATTTCTATTTAACAAGGCTTGAAAAAATACTTGAAGCCCCGCCATATGAGTTGGATTAAACGCAAATCCCCAAATATCATTAATATGCCTTTCACTTTTCTTTACTTGCCTTGTAATAGAAGCAAACGAATGTGATACACTCTTAGGCAAGCCTGTTGTCCCCGAAGTAAAAAGAGTCATTCGCCATTTCTCCCTATTTGATAAAATAACTTCTTCAAAATTACCTTCATGGATTTCATTTCCAATTACAACCGGACGAGTCGCAGCCTTTATATCAACATCTCCCACTAATTTTCTCACCTCTACATCCGTGAAATCTGCATCCAACAAGATTATTTCCTCTCCTATAACAAGTGAAGTTACTATATTCTTAAACACCTCATAATAACTTTCCTCTTTACAATAAGGATTGTAAACAGATGTATTCCTAACATCCTCTATCAACTGATGATAAGAAATATTTACACCGTCTTTTACATCTATATAGAAAACATCATCCATTACTTTAATTTTTCCATTATTTCTCCAATAGTCGAGACAACACCCTCTCCAAAAATATCAATATCATATTCAGCCTCAATTCTAACAGTAAGTTCTGCCAGATCAAGAGAATCAAACCCGATATCACTCTTCAAAGAAGATTCCTCAGAAATAAATTTTACTGTGTTTTTACCGCGATTTTCAAGCACGGTATTGATTATTGATAATAATTTTTCCATAAATCATTTAATATTTCATACATTTTTCTCGTAATACCATTTTTTCATCACTCCGAATATTAAATTACGAATAGTGTTAAAAACTGCCACTGTTACTGGTTCCTTCTCTACCTCCCGGAATAATTTATAGTGCCATTGGATTAAACTGGTTTTCTTTAAACGGCTAATAGAACCAGTACGAACTCTATAACTCGCCAAATTTTCATTTAATAAATAACAATCTGCCTTCTGTATCACTTTAAGCCACATGGCATAATCATTATTTTTTTTTATATCTGCGATTTGAATAAGCCCCACAACAGACATGTCATACATAACAGTTAAACATCCTATCCAACAATAATTAAACATACCAAATTTCGTGATATGTTTTGGTCCTGTTACAACTCGATTCAAAGAGTTTGATGCTTCATCAATCACCCCTAAATTCGTGTAAGAAAAACTAATATGATTATCCATCATAAACTTAATCTGTCTATCAAGTTTATTCGGCAACCATAAATCATCACTATCTAGAAAAGCGATCCATCTCCCTTTAGCCTCACGCAAAGCCCGATTTCTTGATACTGCCGCACCACTATTTACCACATTTTGATAATAATGAATACGTTGATCTTGAAACGACCTCACTATATTTTCCGTATCGTCCGTTGAACAATCATCAACAATAATTAATTCCCAATTAATATAGGTTTGGGCAATCACGGAATTTATTGTCTCTGCAATAAATTTAGCACAATTATATACAGGAGTTATGATTGAAACTAACTCTCCCATTCTTCTCGAATATTACCTTAACCTATTCTTAAATAAGCAATACCACCCAGTTCTTTTTCATCAAACACGTTACGCCCATCTATCAGTACAGGTCTCTCTCTCATTGAACGTTTAATCACCTGCCAACTCGGCATTCTAAACTCTTTCCATTCCGTTACATGAAAAATTGCATCAGCATCCACTACCGTGTCATACATATTTTTAGCGTATAATACTTTTTCTCCAACCCGTCTTCTACATTCACCCATGGCCACAGGATCATAGACGGTAATCGTACACCCAGCACACAACAAGCTATCAATCAACACTAACGCAGGAGCCTCTCTCATATCATCCGTTTCCGGTTTAAACGATAATCCCCAAATTGCGACTTTTTTACCTTCAACCTCACCATTAAAATATTTTTTGAATTTCTCGAAAAGAACATTCTTTTGGGATTCATTTACTGCTTCTACTGCATTCAAAACCCGCATATTATATCCATTTTCTGTTGCTGTTTGTATTAATGCTTTCACATCTTTCGGAAAACAGGAACCACCATAACCACACCCCGGATACAAGAACTTACTCCCAATACGACTATCCGTTCCTATTCCCTGACGAACCATATTCACATCAGCTCCGACCAATTCACACAAATTAGCAATATCATTCATAAAACTAATTCGAGTAGCAAGCATTGAATTTGCCGCATATTTCGTCATTTCAGCAGAAGGTATATCCATGAAAATCACCCGAAAATTATTCAACATCATCGGTTTATACAAACGAGTCATCACCTCTTTAGATCGTTCTGTATCAACACCTATAACAACTCTATCCGGTTTCATAAAATCATCTATCGCATTACCTTCCTTCAGAAACTCAGGATTAGAAGCAACATCAAATTCAATGTCAACTCCACGCTTATCTAGCTCCTCTTGAATTATTTTCTTCACCTTTTTCGCAGTTCCTACAGGCACCGTACTTTTCGTCACTACAACCAAATATCTGTTGATATTTTGCCCTATCGTTTTAGCAACTTCCAACACGTAACGTAAATCAGCTCTTCCATCTTCATCAGGAGGAGTGCCTACTGCACAAAATACAATTTCAACCTCATGCAAAATTGAAGTTAAATCCGTCGTAAAATACAATCTATTAGCCTTTACATTCCGCTCTACTAAAAATTCTAAACCCGGTTCATATATTGGAATTTGGCCTCGCAATAAAGAATTAATCTTTTCTTGATTAACATCCACGCAAGTAACATTTACCCCCATCTCAGCAAAACACGTTCCTGATACAAGTCCCACGTAACCTGTACCCACAATAGCTATATTCATGACAATTATAAATTAATACTTATTCAAAAAAGAGTAATACATTGCCTTAAGCAAAGCCAAAGGCCTCGTCAAAAACAACCACAAATTATATTCAAATGGATGACAGCACCATTCTTAGCAATACCTATCAAAATTCTCCAATTTTCTTTTAATAAATAAAAAAGGATCTTTTTGGTTGTAGCCAAATTATTTCTAATTCTTCTATAATAAATTATTTTAAAACTTATGGCTAGATACTAACAATAATTTCATCCAAATATTTTTATTACATTCACATACAATATAACTTTCATCTTCATAGATAGTCCATCTTCCTACGTATTTCTTCTATATTCAATATTGCCCTTATCTTCAATACTGGAATTAATGATCGAAAAGGATAAAGTAAAACAACCATAAGCTTAAACCACCATTGATATACTATTTGCACTCGACAATAAGCTTTACGAAAATTAAATTTATCAATTAAGAAAGTTTGAATATTAGAATGATTCGTTATTGATTTTGCACCATCATTCACATATAACAACTTCAATTCATCTAAATAGTAACGATTCATCTCAAAAATCAATCCATAATACGGATAAGTTGAATTCAAATATTGAGGATCTGCTTTCATCGTATTATATTCACAACAATCTCCATGCAATGTATTTATAGCAACAGCAACAACTTGTCCTGTTTTTTTATCATAAACAGCCCAATAATCAATATTTCCTTTTAAACTTCCTTTTTTAATGCTATCTACAAAATCTAACTCTGAAATTATTTTTGCCTTAACTTTATAACTTTTAAGTGCCGCTAAAAAAACAGGATATCCCACTCTTAACATTTCGTCCGAAGAGATGCGTTTTATATCATATGTTTTAAAAGATTTACGAATTTGGTTTCTTACTTTTGTCGATAATTCTTCAATTCCACCAAAAGAATCTTTTATCACATAATAATAAGGTAATTCTACATTTGTATCAAAATCAAAAGTATTTATCAATAATACCCCCCCAATTTTTAACATTTGTTTACACAAAAACAAGCTTTCATACAAACTTTTATGAGGAGGAACTGATTTCTTCCAAGTTCCCTTATACAACACAAAATCCATATTATTACAATATTAAGATGCTCTATATGAGAATCATTTATTCTAATTTAAGACGTGATACTATTCTTTCACAAGCTTTTCCATCTCCATAAGGATTTATAGCCCGACTCATCTTATTATAATAAAATTTATTATCCAACAAACCAGAAATCTCACATACAATATTATCATAATTAGTGCCGACAAGTTTCACAGTCCCAGCCTCCAACGCTTCTGGACGTTCTGTTGTATCACGCATAACCAATACGGGCTTACCTAAGCTTGGGGCTTCCTCCTGAATTCCGCCACTATCGGTTAAAACTATCGTTGATTTTTCCATCAAATAAACAAAAGAAAAATATTCTAATGGTTCAATGAAAAACATATTACTCAAATTCAATAAATCTTCTCCAAACACTTCATGAATCGGTTTACGAACATTAGGATTTAAATGCATTGGATAAACAAAATCTACATTTGGATATTTTTGGGTCAAATCCTTAATTGCATTACACATGCTTATAAAACCATCTCCAAAATTTTCACGTCGGTGACCAGTAATTAACACGAGTTTTTTACCATCACGCAAACGATTGACATCATAACCAGAATTTTTAAGAATCAATTTCAATTTATTTTCTAAATCCAAATTATTCTTGATTTTGTCTATTACCATATAAAGGGCATCAATAACAGTATTACCTGTAATTACAATACTCTCTTTTTTAATATTTTCCACCAAAAGATTTCTCTCACTCAAAAATGTAGGAGCAAAATTGTACTTAGCCACTCGACCTGTAATTTGTCGATTCATCTCTTCCGGCCAAGGACTGTATATGTCATGTGTACGTAAGCCTGCTTCAATATGACCAACAGGAATTTGTTGATAAAATGCTGCTAGAGCTGAAGCCATACTTGTTGTTGTATCTCCATGAACAAGAACAATATCTGGCAGAGCCTCTTTCAATATATCCCTCATACCAATAAGTACCCTCGCAGTAACATCATATAAATCTTGCCCTTGTTTCATTATGTTAAGATCATAATCAGGTGTTATTTCAAATAAAGTCAGTACTTGATCCAACATCTCACGATGTTGTCCTGTTACACAAACTATCGCTCTAAACTCATTTGGATATCTCTGAAACTCCTTAACCAACGGACACATTTTGATTGCTTCAGGACGCGTCCCAAAAACTAACATTACTGATTTCATATTAAAACCTAATTATTTGAATTTAGAAATGTATTAAGACACGCTACCGTACGCTGATTCCGTTCTTTATCCATTACTATTGGAATTTCTATAACACGATTATATAGAGCTTTTGCAGTTGGATAGTAGCCAATTTCGTCTAATAATTTATACCCTCTTGTACACCATAAATTTTGCGAGTGAAAAAATGCAATAAATCTATCTCGTGATTCAACAGAATCTGCAATTAAAACTATTTTGTTGTTATTTCCGATCCCTCTTATGGATTTTATTAACCGAAATTGACTAGAGGTTAATAATAATTTATCAACAGCACTCATAACCTCACTACGTTCTGAAATTCCCTTAAAATTAGAAATAGCTATACGATGTAAAATTTTACGTTCATATTGAGAAATTCCATCACACGACAAATCTAGTATTTTAAATAAAAATATTTGAATATAATTTAGGACTGCTATTCTATATAGCTTTTTAAAATTATAATCAGCATATCTATTAAAAAAGAAATTTACAAAACTCAACCAATGATAAACTCTATGCCTTGTTTTATTTAAATTTTGCGAGATAATTGCCTTCGTCCAAAAATAACATCCCATATGACCAAATGTTGGTTTTCCTGCAGAAAAGGAAAACAAACCAGCATCACCAAAACCACCAACCACCCTATTTTCTAAACGAGCGCCAAACGCCTGTGCAGCATCGTCAATTAGAATTATTTCATTTTCTTTACAAAACTCTTCCAAATCTATCAAATTAGCAGGATTTCCATAAAGACTAGGACATAATAAAACTTTAGAGCTTGTACGGTAATAAACTTCTTTTATTGAATTTACATCTGGATTTAAATCCTCAACATCAATATCGCAGTAAACAGGAATGAATCCAGCCTTCAAAACAGCCCAAGTAATCGAATTACATGCATATACAGGTAACATTACTTGTTTATTTAACAATTTACCGTCATCTATACTTTTCAAAATATGATATATGCCAAAGCGCCCCATTGAAGCGTAATAAAGCCGCTGCGTAAAACATGATTGTATTTCCGACCACCCCACATCACGAACATCCTCAGGTACTTCATAATAAAAAAAATTTCTTTTCATATATCCAGACGTAATTTGTTCATTATACCAAATATCCCATGCATTGTACCCAAAAAACTATACCACGCATCACAAAGTTCTGCATATTTCCAATATTTAGTAAATCTAAAGGCATATATCAATGGTACAAGAAATAATCCTCTTGTAGCGCATTTTAAAACGACACCAATACTTTCATATTTTTTAGCTAAATAAATACGATTACGACAAATCAAATATCTACTTAATGAAGAACGCCTAGCAATTACAGGATTATTAATATGCCAATGCCAAGCATACTCATTAGCGATAACTCCCATTTTAAAGCCAAACCTCCTTGCCTTATACATTGTATCTAACTCATCGCAATACATAAAAAGGTTGTCATCCTGCAGGCCAGTTTTAACGTAAAATTCACGTTTTGCCATTGTGAACCCCCCAGACACTAAATCTGTATATTTTTGCTTTATCGCAATTTTATTAATATTTTCACCTTTATTACAATACGTAACATTAAATCCCCGTACAATATGGCCATAGTTAGATATAATATTTGAATCTTTATCTAAAATTGCAGTAGATACAATACCTAGATTTTCATCACTAAACAAATAATCATACATAGCAGGTAAACACTTCCCGGTCACCTTTATATCATTGCCCAATATGGCAATAGCTTCTACATCTGTATGCTCTAAAGCGTATTTGATACCATCGTTATAAGCAGCCGTACATCCTCCATTATCTTTTCTTCTCAATATAACTGCATCAGGAAACGTCACTTTTAGTTCTTGAAAATATCTATCATCCGAACAATTATCAACTATAATAAACAGTTCTAATTGTTCTTTATATGTTAAATAGTGTTCTTTCCATTTTTTTAACTTATAGTCATCATTATAAGTCATTGATACACCTGCAATCTTCATATTATTTATCCTTTATTCAAATCAGCATAATTATGTATTTGCTTATCTATTGGATCTTGATATTTCTCAAACAACTTTCTAGCTTTCAATTGCATCACGAAACAAAATACCTTGTAAGCCAATTTATTAAATTCACATCTAAAGTTGTAACTCTTTTCCAGTTCTCCTCCAAATCGCTCTTTAAATCTTTGTATCCCATCCAATTTACTCCCCGGTTCAGGATTATAATGATATCCCACAAAACTATAGCTTTTTACTCCTAGATTTTTAAAATGAAGCATTGCCTTCCACAATAGGAAATTGGTCGCTCCCGGTTCTGGCCGAGCGATAGATGCCCCATGTAGATAATATGCCATCTCATTATTATAATAAAACATTCCCGCAGATTGAAGTTCTTTATCCTTACAGGCAAGCATAATTATTGCATTATTTTCCAAATTTTTCATCAAGCTTTGATAATAGCTTTCTCCTGCATCTGATTTACCACTCCTAGAATAAGTCATATTCGCAAGTGGAGCGAAATCTTTAACCAATTCTATACCTCCACTTATTATCTCAATCCCCACTTTTTCACCTCTTCGAATACTATTTCGATGTTTACTATTCACTTTTGCCCACAACTCTTCTTCCGAAAGAGTTAGATCTACGATATGATTACCACACGGAACCACATAACAACTTGATGGGTATGTTTGGAACCGTGCTGTATTTGCAACAACAGCCCATTGTATTCCCTGATTCTTTAATCCCATCATTGCAACATTCAGAAAATCTTTTTCATCTTCTCCTTCTTTAAGGACAAACGGTTCACTCTCCAAAACAGCAGCTTTAAGAAAAAACTTTTGTTTTATCCTTGCCACTAACACATGATATTCAGACCACAAGTACAACAAATGCTGACCACGCTCTATAGAATTTCTCTCATATGATTCCGAAAAAAAAATATTAGCATTTTGCAAGCTTAATTTAATTTTTTCTGGAAGATCAATATAGCTATTACTAATCTGCATAATAATCAAATAAAAAATCAACAAACTAGAGCTACAATAAGGAATATAACAAACAATGTAATTACCCCATACAATATTGATATGGCAAGTTTAACTTTATTATTACTTTTACGAATACTCCATGCTCTTATTAAAAAGTACTTAAATTGACGTATAAATCCTTTTGTCGTTACGATATTTTCTTTAGTGTCTCTCTGTGGAACATCTACATACTCAAGATCCTTCTCTGCTATAAATCTTAAATGTTTTGACTCATCTACATATTTCAGAATTGTTTTAAAATGTTCTATCGCTCGTTTATTTATCGTTGGATTATCCGGATTTTCAAGAAAATTTATAAAAGAAAAACTATGTAAAAACAGTATAATAACCTCTTTGTTCGGTGATTTTGCATACAGATCCAATATATGACACATTTCCTTTGGACAATCGACTGCTTCAATTTTATCAAAACGTTGATAAATGGAACTAAATTTAAAACTTCTAAAAATGGTAACAGGAAATTCGATAAGATTTTTATATTTCTGAGGAAGAACATAAGCAACTTCTGGTTTTATTCCACACCATTTTTGAGAATAAAATTCAGAGAAATCATATTTGTATCCTAATTCGTTAATTATATCAAGAGTATCTACATTAGCACCATATTTCCCTGCACGGAAAGATTTGGGCACTTCCCCAGTTATTTCATAATATTTGTCTGTACATTTTTTGATAATAGAATATTGCTCCTCTTTCGTATAATCAAATAAAAAGTGACGTGTTTCATTCGGCATATGATGCGGATGAATATGTACTCCCACATCGTGATCTCTTTTACGAATCGACAGTATTACTTCTTTAATTTTTTCATACCCATAATCCCAAATTTCTGGAATATCTACAAAAAACAGTCCTTTTACCTGGAAAGAGTCACATATATCCATTATTTTAGATATTCCATAATATTCCCCATTAACGGTTTTTCCCCAAATTTGGTATAAAACAGGATCATGTCCACGAGGACCTTCTACATCGATTGTTAAAATAGCATCCTTCATACTTTTAGCTAGCTTTTTCTCACTTTAAAAGAAAATAATTGATTCATTATATTTTGAGGGATTGCTCTCATCAATAAACATTTAAGCCGACATTTTATACTTTTTTCTTTATACGCTTTATCAATAACACCAAAACCGCTTTCTAACCATACATCAAGAATAGTATCTCTTTGAGAAGGTTTTACAGAGGGTCTAACCAAACAACCATTATTAACCATGATCTTAGAAATATCTGTAGAAATCATTTTTAAAGATCCCTTAATTTTATCAAATACATTTTCTGCTTTATTACTATTCAAAATCACACCAGAAACGGTACTACCTATAGGAAACTCGTTATGATACTTCTCCCAACCCCAATAATCACATAAAGTAATATCACCCGGTCGATCAGAAGAAGCATAATTACAATTATAACAACTCTCACGGTATATATAGGACATCATATAGAGATAATTGTATGTATCCTCTGGCCAATTCCTAAAATAAGTCTTGTTACTCCTATTCGTTTTATAAGAAAAGAAACAAGACATACCATTATTTACTTGTCGTTTAGCCCTAAATGTGTATTTTTCGATCTTCCCATTTCGTAAAGACAAATAATTCAAGTAACTATTATAAAAGGCTTGAGAAGGAACTCCATGACAAACAATATCAACAGTCAGAATATTTTCTTTATAAATTTTAGGCGTACAATTATTTACAGCAGACACTTGACACGGAGTTCCTGCAAATAGTACTTTTCTACCCTCTTTCAAATCATGCAGTATCTGGTGATAAATATTCCCTAAATTACTTTGAACATACTTTGACCTCAATATTTGAGGTAATTCTTCTAGCTTATCTATACGTATATGTTTTACAACAAATTCAAAATCCATCGTACATCCGTATACAATCCAACCATTATTGATTAAGTAAGCCGCAATTACACCAAAAATACCACCAGACGAACTTGACATTCTCAAACTTTCATCTACAGCCATCGCAGCATAAACCGCTTTATGTGATTTCTTTTCGATATGAAGAGTTGGACACACATTTTTACATCTTCCACAATCAATACATCGAGACTCATCTATTGCTGGAACAACAAACCTATATTTATCATAACTATACTCTAATGCTTGCTTCGGACACACATTTATACATACTCCACATCCAGTACAATCCAAAGACTTAACGATATTTATAATACTATTTTCAAGCATCGTGCCTTTTATTCTTTATCAATTTTGTATTCCTTGAAGCAATATATTTTTAGATATTGAAATGAATTTTTCGAGCTCTTTGTTAATTTCTGAGTAATTGATCTTCTCATATATAACAACTATATCGCTTTCATTAGAAATTATATGATTGGTTAATCGACATAAATTCAGCATACTTTCGATACGCTCTCCATTCTTCTTAGGTAAAATTACCCCAAATTTTTTATTAAATATCAAAGAAAACGCCGTCGCATGAAAAGAACTTGAAATAACAATTTCAGCATGTAAAATAAGAGAAAGGAAATCATAAGGTCCCAAATCTTTTATATGCATATCGCATACACATCGAGTCCGATTACCACCTATCAGAACTACTTCAAATTCAGTTTTGTTTTTTACATCATTTACAATACAATTTAAAAGATCACTTTTCTCTGACAAATAAACCACAACATACTTCCCCTTTATCTGTCTTGATGTCATTCCTTTGTAATCATCAGCAGAAAGCAAAAATACAGGATCACACACCCATGAAACCTTTCGTTGAAGTTTATCAGATAATACATAACTATTACTTTCTTCTCTCACAGAAATCATTGAAAAATTTTGTATTCTAGACGCAATTAAATTAAGTTCATCATTGGGAATTATTTTCTTACCGATACTAGTTGCATATGAAATCTTCTTTTTTCCATCAACAAACTCCAAATAATATGAAAGATCTCTACCACAATCATAATCCATATTCCAGAGTTGATCGCTCCCAGTAATATATACATCCGCATTAAAATCAAATTTTACAAGATCGTTAAACGAATGATAGCTTGAGGCCGTCAAAAACATTGTATCGTTGATAAATTTCTCATATTTCCTTTTAACTTTTATTTCATTTTTAAAGAACAATATTTTACGTAAATATCCCTTGATTTTATTTTTACCAATTGTACCATAAGGGGGACGATAATCAATTATTTCAACATCATACCCCTCTTTCAATAAATAATGTTGCAAAGCATAGGCCTGAAATACTGACCCAGGATTATATATGCTATGTAATGTGACAATTTTTAATTTCATTTAACATTTCCTCCTTTTTGGGTGCATATAATATAAATGATAACATAATTACAAATTGTGCCGAACTGTATATACTGCTTGAAAAACCAAACATAATCACAATTAGCAATATCATTTTTGATACAGTAATTCGTTTTTTTGCAATAGTATACAACGAACCAACAAATAAAATAAAACCAATTATACCCGAAGATACCAAGATATACGCATTGGTATTCATATATTCATCCGCAGTTTCATATATAGTGGTAATACCATAAATATCTTTAAACTGAATGAAATTACCAAAACCACTACCAAAAATCTGAAAAAATGTAGGCATTTCAAAATAAAAACTCATTCCTCTCAAAACACGCACAACAGATGAGCCTTCGGTAATAGATGTATCTCCTAATAAAAATAGCCTTTCAAATACTCGCTTAGTGATATCATTTGAGGCAATCATAACTATTCCTGCTGTCATTATCGAAAACACAAGAATAGTTGTGATCAAACCGCTTTTCTTACGATTCTTACCATTAAATAACACCCAGATACCCCAGCAAACAACAATTGCAACATATGCATTCACTGAAAAGGTTAAAACTAAGGCAATGGTATACAAAAAAGAGGTTGTAAAATCCTTTATTTTACCTACAGCAGGAAATAACTCTAATAATAAAGCAACAGAAAGAAAATGAGCACAGACCGCTGGTTCTGAAAAAAAACCACTTACACGCAAATATCCATCATAACTCGCACTTCTACCAATTCTTTCCAATAACTCTTCGCCTAGATAACCACCTGAAATATTAGTTTTAAGAAATGGAATTACATTAGGTAATTGAACTCCTAATAGGGAATAGGTGATATATTGAACCACCATATAGATACTAAGGATTATGGCTATTCTCTTTATAATCTTTAAAGCATATGTATAGTTAAAATATTCTGCCCCAAAAATAAAAACAACAGAAAAATAAAATGCATCTCGAAGAACTCTTTCTCCCATATCAAGAGGATCATAGAATGCCGTACATAAAAATACTATACTAATTACTAGAGTTGAAAAGAATGCATATAATAGATACCAACAGAAACAATTACATCTTAATCTCCTATGCTTTGATATCATATCAGGAATCATAACGCCTATCAACAATATAATCCATAACTCTCCAACAGATACCGTAGGAATAGGAGTTGCATACATAATGATTGCAGGCATTAACAACACCGATACGGTAAAGATTCTAGACTGTCTGCTAGCCTCTTTTTCCGAGCGATTCGAATTCATTGATTAGCAAATTCTTGAATTTTATTCAAATAAATTTTATCTTCTTCCAATACAGTATCTAACTCTCTTGTAACATTATTAATGAATTTATTATAATCCAAATTCTCATAATAATTATATATATCATCAGCACAAGTATTTGAATCAAAGTTTATAGATATGCCTAATCCTTTCTCTTGAAGACGGTGCCCTGAATAAGTATTAATATTTCCCACAAGAGGTTTTTTGTATATCAAACAGTCGTAATACTTATTAGCTAGTGCTCGATTACAGTTAAAATCGCACGGATAATAATAAAGTAACATATCAGCTTTATTTATAAAACACTCCTTTTCTTCATTGTTGTAAGTTCCTTTTACTGTAATATTTGAATAACCACTTACTATTTGGACAAAAGATTCCGTATCATTTCCTCTTCCCACAATGTATATTTCAAATCTTTCATCATTTCCAAATATCTCGGCAAGCCTATTATTATACTGCTCACCACGACTTATTCCAATATGAAGTAGAGTAATTTTACCGTTTCCCCGCCTAGTAAAAGAATTTGCTGATGCAGAAATTGCAAGATCCTTATACCTAAAGTTATGGGCCATAAAATAACTATCTATACCATACACTTTAGCAAATTCAGGAGATGACATGCAAGTGAAATATGAATTATCAATTATCTTTTTTACAAGTTTCCGATACAAACTATTTTGTTCAAAACTCAAATCTCTAAAATCAAATATATATTTCCGTTTGAATTTTTTATGTGTCAAGGGATAACACATTACAGCGATTTGAGTGGTCAGAAAAATAAGTTTTTCATATTTTCGGATTCTTATTGTATTGTAAACAAACCAAGCAAACCTACAAAAACCAAATATTTTTTCCCATTTAGGAACATCAACATTATTTTGTACATCAAAAACTCTATAATTAGCTGGAAATTTATTTTGAGAGCCATCTCTATCCCACAAAACAAGTTCATAATTTATTCCTATTTTATTGAATGTATCCAAATATTTATCCACATATGGACAAGTATTTAGATTATTGCTAAGAATAATCCCTATCATTCCCTATTATATAAATTCAATTATACTTACTAAATTTTAACAATAACATTTCTTATTCAAATTTTACTTCTCAAATACCGGAATAAATCTATCCCAAAATACTTACGAGAAACATATAAAGAAAATATACAAGAAAAAAATACTAACAAACCTCCTATCAGATATTCCAACACAAGATTATCTAACGTACAAACAACAGTTGCACTGACAGCTAATCCCAACACGACAATAACAATCTTTACAAACAGACGATCAAAATGAATTTTATATAGTTGATAAACGACAGTTGTCATAATTAACATATGAATAATACCCAATACTGTCATTGATATACCCATTCCTAACAAACCATAAAATTGATAAAAAACAAGACTGATTCCTAACTGTAATACACGATATAAAATAGCTATAATTGTAAACAATTTCATTTTAAATTTTGCAACAAGAATCATATCTACTTGATTAGAACAAATAGTTACCAATGTACCCCAAATAGCCACTCTAATAAACTCTACCGTGGGAGAAAACTCTTTTGAATATAAAATTTGGACAAAGAATGGTAACAAAAAAAGAAAAAGGACAACTAAAGGACAACAAAGTACAAGACTGACTGAAGCCTGTTTATTTAATTCTTTTTGTAACAAAATATTATCATTATTAATAGCAGCAATCCGAGGATAATAATCCGTAGTAAGAGCAGTAATTATAATTCCAAAATAACCATTTAAAATCATAAGTCCTGCATTATAAAATCCGACATCCTGTAAACCTCCATATGCCCTCATGTAGGCTGATATAGCAAGAGCGACTATATTCGCAAGAAAAGAAGCAAAAACCAATGCTATCCCCATTTTTATCATGGATGAAGCATTTGTTATAACTTCATTTATTGTCAAAACAACATGCTCATAACGAATCTTTCTTACATAATAATTAGAGAAAAACAATGCCACTAAAGCACAAACGATTAATGACGGAACAACACCTTGCAATCCATACAAATAGTACATCGGTCCCCCTACGACAAGACCAGCCACAGCCCCTAGCATACTTGCTTTTGCCAAAGATCTTAACTGTCTCATTCCTTTCAAAACAGCAAGCTGTCCATCTGTCAAAATTCTCGCCACAACGACAATAGAAAGAAGCATAAAAGCAAACGTATAATCTCGATTTCCCAATGTCCATTCACTTAACCAAGGGGATAGCAGAAGTGTTACAATTCCTCCCAGCATACTTGTAACTATTATAATTCGATTCGTTACAGAAATTGTCGATGAAAAACGTTTATTATCATCTTTTGCATTTGCTTCTGATATATCCCTCACTGCACTTTGAGAAATTCCTAAACTAGTGCCAGATTTTATAAATTCTAAAGTATTATTATATATACCCACTATTCCCATACCCTCTGCGCCAAGCAATACAGCAACAATTTTATTCGTGATAACTTTTATAAGGATATTAAAAACCTGTACGAATCCAAAAAGAAAAGTTGTTTTAAAAATATTTTTATATGATTCCTCTTTCATGAATTTTATACCCTTTCATTACCCATGCGCATTTTAATCTTAAATATTAGATCAACACTACATCTCAAGCATTACTTCAATTTATTTAAAATATCCCCGACAGTAGATACAATACCATCCTCAAAAATATCAATATCAAATTCATCTTCAATACGAACAGTTAATTCTGCCAAATCAAAAGAAGTAAATCCTAAATCATCACGTAACAAACAATTTATAGAGATCTCATTTAAGGATTCCATTCCTTTATGTTCACGAATCAAATTAATAATAGCTAAAACTTTTTCTTCCATACAATTATTTTTTTAACTTATTTCTCATATACTCTTTTATCGTTATTGCAGGTACTCCTATCCACATGTGTTGTCCATTGGTACGCAAATTATCTACGACCGCCGATCCCACAGCAACTAAAGTATCATCTTCAATTACGACATCGTGTGTCGCAGATACACCCGCTCCAATATAACAATCTTCTCCAATCAAGATACCACTTGATAAGTTAACCCCTGTACCTAAAGTCGAGTGTGCACAAATTTTTGTTTCATGGGCAATATTACAAGCATATGCCAAATGAACATTTTCTTCTAATATAACATTTGATCCAAGTACACATGAAGCATTTACCACACATCCTTCTTTTATTATAACATCTTTATATACGATAACTGAAGGATGAACAAGTGTTGCGAAATGCAATCCAAGTTTTTTTATTTTATCCCAAATTTTTCTTCTTATCACTCGATCTGTCGGATTAGCAATAGATGATATATATTGAGTATTCGGATAATCTTTTGCCAAATTGATTTCTCCCAAAACTTGATACCCACTAATTACTTTACCATGCAAATTCACATTATCATCCAAAAAACCAACAATATTCCAAGTTGGTTGAACATGATTAATCGCATCAATAATACCAACAATATCAACACCAGATCCCCCAGCGCCCAGAATTATCAAATCTTTCATTCTATTTCTTTTTATACATCACCTTTTGAATATATAAAACTCCTTTTTCATCTTCTATACATCCATTAGGGTAAGGATCTTCTAGACAACGAAAAAAATTATATAACTGTTCAGTATCCATTTGTATAAAATCCTCTTTAGACAAAACACTATCTTCAGGTTTACGTTTCGGACGAACGATATCTTCCGCTGGCCATTGCTTCCAAATTATATCGGGATAATCATCCAAATAACGATTAAACAAGACCTTACTCGTTACCGTCAATTGTTCTAATATATCTTCCATATTTCCGGAATAATCTAAATCAACTTCATGAGAATACAAGCGATTATGAGTATGTGCACGAGATGAATTCCGATCATATGTAAAACTAAAGATTCGATGTTTAGAGCGAGTAATTCCGTCTATTATCTGTAATTGAATAGGTGTTCCATAAGAATATCGATCCAATTCTGCACAATGGACTCCTATAGCTTCTATTTTACTTGTGACATCCTCTCCTAACTCTTCACTCCATCCACAAGAAACAATTAAATCATACGCATTCAGATCTAATTGTTTCAGCATTGCCGTTGTCTTAACCAAGATACATTCAGACACCTTGGGATGCTTCTTTACCGTCGGATATACAGCCAACGCCCAATCTCTATAAGCTAAAAATATTACTTTCATTCTTGTTTCATTTATTTTCAAACCACCATCCACAAGGAATGGCCACAAATTTTTTCATAAAATCATTCACTCCACATAATTTTTCCGTATTTCCAAATACAGAATAACAATTGTTATTTAAGTGTACCCCAGAAGCGTAATAACCTTGTTTTCGAAAGTCAAGCATTACCTCAATTTTACGATCACACAAAAAACCGTATACCCAATAATTAGGTTGTATCTGGTCCCTTTGATTCAACCTATAAAACCTTGGATACGTTTGCTCTATAATAATATCCCATTTTTTTGCATTTCTCTGCTGACACTCTAATAACATCATAATTTCGTCCATTTGACAGCAACCGATATAACTATTTATATCGCTCATTGTCGCCCCATAACCAGAAAGGGAAATATCACATTTAGCAGAGATTTCATTATTTTCATCTCGAAAAATATCCCTTCGAATTCCAAAATCACGAGTCAATAACGCTTTCTTATAAAGGTCTGTGTCTTTAAACACAATCGCCCCTCCGTCTATTGTATTGGGTAAACGAACTGTTTGAAAAGAAAAAATAGTCACGTCCGTTCCCAAATTTCCAGTATAATTCCCTTTATATTTACCACCAAAAGCCTCTACACAATCATCTATCACAGGAATTCCATGTTCCATACCAATCATGTTAACTTCATCAACATACCCCACGTAACCACAAAAATGATTATGGAAAATCAAACGAGTTTTATCCGTTATTTTCTGACGCACACTTTCCGGATCCAAAGTTCCCGTTAACGGATCTATATCTGCCCACACGATTTTCAACCCAAATGTTTGTAAAGGTTGATTCGAAGCTAAGCAACTCATTGGTGAAGTTATCACTTCATCTTCCGGATGCAATCCCAATACCGTTAGAGCCACTTGAATTGCAGAAGCATAACTATTCGTGGTTAACAGGTTCTCTATTCCTATAAAATCCCGTAACTTATTCTCGAATGATTTTCCCCACCTCCCATAGGACAACGCACCAGAATGCAGAATAGATTCCAGCTCCGGCAAGTTTTTTGACATATAAGGCTTATAAAGTGGTATCATTACCAACCTTTCTTTATTGTTTCCACTATTCTTTCTCTTTCTTCGTCACCAACCCACCAACCGCAAGGAATATGAACGAACTCCTTGTACCATTTATCCATGTTCGGTAAATTTCTTTTCGATGTTCGAAATATACTATGCGTGTCACTACGATGATGCAAAGGAGAAGCCATCACTCCATTAGCTTCCATCATTCTTATAAAATTCTCTCTATCTTTTACTTTCATCGTGTACAACCAATAAGAAGCTTCCGTGTCGGGAGAATATTGTACCAATTGCACTCCATCCACTCCCGCTAGTACCCGATCATAATATTTCCCGTTTACAATATAACGATTAATAACATCTTCCAAATAACGCATTTGTACATTACCGATTGTCGCATTCACGTTATTCATGGCGTATTTGAACCCCACTTCCGTGATATCATTCTCCAAACGAGAACGTTTTTTATCTAACCCAAACCATCGCAATCTTCTTGCCCTATCAAATTCTTCTACATTCTGCAAGCATAAAAAACCACCATCAACCGTTGTCATATGCTTGATTGCTTGCAATGAAAAAATGGTATAAGGAGAATTACATCCAGTCATTCGTCCTCTATATTTACTACCTAATGCATGGGCCGCATCTTCAATAATAGGAAGATCATACTTTTGAGAAATACGATAAAACTCGTTCATATCACACACCATTCCGGCGTAATGAACTAGCACGATCGCTTTTGTTCTTTCAGATATCATCTTTTCCACGTCATACGGATCTAACAACCCATTGCGAGGATCAACATCTCCCCAAACGACCTTTCCCCCAACCATCGCAATCGAAGTATTTGTCGGTTCGGCTGTCATTGGAGTACTGATCACCTCATCTCCGGATTTCACTCCCGCCAAGATTAAAGCTAAATGAAGAGCATCTGTTCCTGAATGTAAAGCTAAGCTCAACGGATTTTTTAAATATCCTCGGAATTTATCTTCAAATTGATACACGGCTTCCCCTTCGGCTATATAACCACTATAAAGGATCTTTTCCAATTCTGGCATCAACACTTCTCTAGCCGGGATAAACGGTTTAACTAATGGTATCATGCTTATTTTCTATAAGTTTTTAATTCTTCCTGCACATAATCAAGAGTTAATAATAGTCGTTTTAACTCCTCGATAGACAACCGATGAGTATTTTCCGAATTATACTCATCATGAATTAGTTTCGGACCATCCTTTTGGACGTATTTTGTGTAATTTAAATCCCGAAAATCTGCCGGGACACGGTAAAAACCATCCAAGTCTATAGCTTTGGACATTTCCTCTTTCGTACATAATGTCTCGTACATTTTCTCACTATGACGTGCCCCTATAATTTTTATCTCGTTATCCGCTTGAAATAATTCCCTAACCGCAATTGCTAGATCACCAATTGTAGCAGCCGGAGCTTTTTGAACAAAAAGATCTCCCGGTTCTGCATGTGCAAAAGCATACAAAACTAAATTCACCGCATCATCTAAAGACATCATAAAACGAGTCATTTCCGGTACAGTCACCGTCATTGGAACTCTTTCTTTAATTTGTTTGATAAACAATGGAATTATCGAACCTCGGGAACACATCACATTACCATAACGCGTGGCACAAATAACACCTCCGTTATCTTGAACTCGCTGATCACGTGCTTTAGAAATAGCCAACTTTTCCATTAACGCCTTTGTCATCCCCATGGCGTTAATTGGATAGGCAGCTTTATCCGTACTTAACACGACAACCTTTTTCACGTTATTTCTCGCCGCTGCCTCCAAAACGTTTTCCGCACCATACAAATTTGTACAAATAGCCTGCATCGGATAAAATTCACAAGACGGTACTTGCTTTAATGCTGCTGCGTGAAACACATAATCCACCCCTCTCATTGCATTATTTATACTATCAAAATCCCGGACATTACCTATTATAAAGTTCAATTTATCATTCTTCAATTCAATCCGCATATCCTCTTGTTTTTTCTCATCCCGAGAAAAAATACGAATCTCTCTCAAATCAGAATTTAAAAAATGTTTCAAAACAGCATTACCAAAAGAACCAGTTCCTCCGGTAATCATCAATACTTTATTTTTAAACATGTTACAATTATTTATTGAGGCAAGTAATATTTTATATACAAGCGAATTACTCTTCAAATAGTAGTATTTCCTCCCAAAGCTTCATATCAATTTAGGATACCATAAAGGTACCCTTTGACTATTCGCATATACTATAAACAACCTTGAAACTCAAACTAAGACGTAAAATAATTATTTCTCAAGCTAAACTTGAATATTAAATCTCTATATTCATTTTTCCGTACAACGAATTGTATTCTGTAAACCTTTGTTTTGCTAAAACATAAAATAGGTTTATCAATGATTCTAATGCACCCAAATTACATTTTGTTATTTCATTTTCCCACTGTTGTACACGAACTGCCCAACGTACACACTCTTCCGTCATACGTCTTTGCTCTTCAACAGGAGCTTCCATTTTCCCTACAACACTCTCATAAAAACCAATTGCATTCCACCAAGCAACCAATTCCTCTAGACTTGTTATACGACTTAATCCCAAAGTCTCCGTCACAAGACTTCCCGCTAACAATCCACATTCTTCCTCCCCCGTAAAATAATAACAACTACAAAGCAACCTACAAATATTCGGTGTACGACAAGGCAATACAATCTTATCACTCCCCTTGGGAATAAGAATTTCATAAGCAGCATCCAACGCCACATCCAAGAATTTTATATCCGAATACAATAAGTAAGCATCCATCAAATCCACCACATACCCCGCACGAGTATCTACCGGAAGATCTTTATCCTTCAACAATTCTTGAATAACCCGAGCTATCTCTCGTATTCGATCGTGAATATCCCAAAGACTACCATACTCGTCTTCCAACCATGGGTACACCCGTACCATCGAATAAACCGACAAGTAACCGTGCAAGAGTCCCGACAGAGACGAGGGAGGACAATCTTTCAACGCCAATCCACACACCTGCTTGTACACTCCTCGAAATAAATTCTTTTCCATTATTCCCTATTACTCTATTTTCTGTAAAAACGAACTCGGTATATAAGACGTGGCAATAGACGCCACACCATCCAATCGAATGACAACCCGCTTGTGCCCTTTCAAGCGCACCAATTCTCCTTCCAAACCCGACAAAGGCCCTTTGATCACTCGTACACGATCACCTCTTTTCAAGTCCTTATTAAGCACTTCCACGCCATCAGTAGAAAAGTCCAACAAGAACATGAAATCTTCCATTTGTTTATCCGGGATAATCAATGAACGACGTTCTTCACGATCTTTCAAGTAAACAATATTCAACAGATGATCGTTTAGTAATGAAAAACTAGTCGCTTTATCTGTCCGGATAAATATCATCCCGTGAATCAGGATAACCCGGATCTTTTTTCGACCAAGTGGAGTTTCGCGTACCCGCTCTTCCTGCGGCAGGTAATTTTCTACTCCTAATTCGTCTAATTTCTTTTTAATGACCAATTCTTGATTTACACGGGTATAGGCGGCATACCAGTTTAATTTATCAGTCGTTATCATTGATTGTTTTTTTAACAAAAGCTCGTGTTTATACCGGCAATTTCGAAGATTACGACCCGACTGGATGCGCTTCGCGCACTAACCCTACCACGAGTCCTGATTTATTGCCATGTGTTCTGTACGCTATACTTAAACAGCAATAACGCATAGAAGCTGTCCGCATAAACATCATTTCCTATAAAAAAACGATCGTTTAATGATATTAACACCTAATTGATTTTTACAATTTTCAACAGACACATTAACCAACTGATTGTTAAATCGAAAAAAATATTTCACTTCCATTTGCGCTATATGAAAATTTAGTATATTTGCAACGCATTAAACGATCATTTTAAGATATATAAATCACCCTTAAATCAAGCTCCACTACCACCATTCCTATAAAAACAAATTCAAATTATATTTACCAACATATCACCCCTATTCCTACCCTAAACCAACCCAAATAAAGAAGTAATCTAACCCAAATAATCTCCCTCATTCAGAGTTCATTCGAAACTTACACGTAGCTCATACATTGCCAAATGAATAAGCTTCGACTAAGCTTCGAGACATCATCGAAAAAGTGGGATTATCACCCTAGCATCTCCATTACTTCTCGTGAGTTTCTCTCCAGAAACCACAAATTACAAAAAATCTTAAAACGCCCCAGCAAGCGCAAGTTTTCACATATATCCCTTGTCAAACATATAAAACAACCATGTAGATATATGAAAAAGCGCATCACACAAATACTCTTCAGCCTTCTTACCTTTTGCACGAATGCCGACATTTACGCCCAAGAAAACGAGAAAAAGACCAAGAACCCATGGAGCGGTTCAGTTTCCCTCAACTATGATTTCACGAACAATTTCACGGGAAACGTAAACCTAGGATATACACAAAAGAATTGGGA
Source organism: Butyricimonas sp. (assembly GCF_019423355.1). NCBI lineage: Bacteria > Pseudomonadati > Bacteroidota > Bacteroidia > Bacteroidales > Odoribacteraceae > Butyricimonas > Butyricimonas sp. The sequence goes on along the minus strand of NZ_JAHZBP010000004.1, from coordinate 6,558 downwards.
TCTATTCCTAGATTATTCCGGACATTCGGATCGCATCGAAATCAGCAGTGAGTTATTTCGCTCTTTTTCGGCAGAAACATCTCAACTATTAGAGACAGAACAACACCATTTAAGCCATTCCGTAGCTATCCAATTAGATATGCGCCCTTCTTCTCGTAACCTTTTCCTATGGAATCTCAAACTACAATTCCCCAAGATCACGACAAACCGGGATATAAATAATCGCACGCAAACAAAAGAATATGACCTACACCATCGAATAGCATTCAGCCGGAAAACAATTGAAGGTTCCTTATTCTACAAACACATCTACGAAACAAACAAACACGAACTATCGCTAAACGGGATCTTCTCCCACACGAAAGATGCCCGCCCAAGCACGTATCAAATCGATGATCTCCTCACCTATACCACCACCGGAAACGAGAAACCGGAATTCGTCCGCCTGCAAATAGATTATCTCTATACATTCGAAAACCAAGGGCAACTCGAAACCGGAATTCAATTTTTTTCCAGATGGAATAAAACCCGATACAATCTTCATGACACGGAAGAAACCCTCGACAATTGGTTATCAAATTTGCCCCCCAATGATGGTCTCAACCACCGTGAATATATCTACACGGCACATCTCTCCTACTCCCGACAACAAGGAGAATTTTGGCTCTATAAAATAGGGATACTCGCCGATTACGATATCACCCGCACCAAGCTCATGGAAAACACAGACAAACATAATTTTGATCGATTCTACTTTTACCCGCACCTAACACTCCAATACACGCCTTCCGACCAGCAAGAACTGGCCTTTCATTTTACGAGAAAGGCCGCACACCCGGATTACACCCAGCTAAATCCATTTACAAACCCGATCGATCACCAAACATTCGAGCAAGGTAACCCGCTATTACGCCCCGAAATCACGAACCGGGCTGAAATCAATTATCTTCTACACGGGGAAAAGATCCAACTGAACGGGAATCTTTATTTCAATTCCACCAAAAGGTTTATCACCCCTGTCACGTTATTTTCGGAAGACAACACGTTAACCCTGTCTTACACGAATGGTAACATGGAAAACAAGGTCGGCTTGGACATCAATCTATCCGGATCTCCCACCTCATGGATGACAATCACACCTTCCATATCCCTCGTCCACGCTCATGCCAACGGGAAATATCAAGGAATAAACCTTCATGTTGACGATTTCTCCTGGTCGGGCAACTTGGAATTAAACTTAAATTCTAAAAAACATACCGAATTTCAAGCCCTCTTCTCTTATCAATCACCAACAAAGGTTCCACAATTCAAAATTGAAGAGAATTACCATCTCGATCTGGCAATCAAACAAGGTTTCTTTGATAATCGCCTTCAAGTCAGTTTCTCCGTTTCCGACGTCTTCGACACGTCCGAATGGCAAGCCCGTTCAAACACGGACACCTATCGTCTGGCAAATTACAGCAAAGAAGCCACCCATGCTTACTGGATCGGGCTAACATTCAATTTTAACAACTTCAAATCCCGTTCATCAGCAGACGATTCTCACCCGCAAAAACGCCAAATAATACAACTAGGACAATAAGAATCAAAATATTTTGTAAATAACTCTCATTTCAATATGATCTGGTTACAACAAGCAAACCATACAAACAGGTCGACACAAAAGTTCTCCTTCTTTCTTGAGAACTTTTATCCTTTCAAACTCTCCTTATCCATCAAGAACTCGTAGATATTCATAAAGATAATGCCACTATCATCATGGTATTTCTTTATAGGCTCTTCCGTTATAACGAACTTCAAGAAACTATCATCTATATTCTTCAAAGAACGAAGTTCCTGTTCACGTTTTTCCTTTGTAGGCAGCCGTAAAGCAGACTGGATGTAGAACCGTTTACTTCCTTGATTGCATACGAAATCAACCTCTAATTGTTTGCGTTGGCTAATCCCTTGCTCATTTTTAGTATTAAGAACTACGACACCCACATCTACAGCCAAACCACGAACACGAAGCTCGTTATAAACCATATTTTCCATTAAATGTGTCACTTCTTGCTGACGAAAATTAATGCGGGCATTTCGTAAACCAATATCAGAGAAATAGTATTTTGCCGGAGTATCAATATACTTACGCCCCTTAATATCATAACGAACCGACTTTTCCAGAAGAAATACATCTTGTAAAATATCAAGATAATTTTTGATCGTGTTATATGATATCTTACTATGCTTGACCGTCGCAAATGTATTCTCAATTTTTATTGGATTAATCAATCCTCCTACCGATGAAGCCACGACATCGATCAACTCTTCCAAATCACTGTCATTCCTAATTTTGTAGCGTTCCTTAATATCCGTGAGATATACTTTCTCAAACAGGCTATTCAGATATTCCATTTTTTTTGTTTCATCGAATAGGGTTACTATTTGAGGTAATCCTCCATAAGTCATGTATTCCTCTAAAGCCTGCTCCCGGCTACCATTATAAACCGACATAAATTCCCGAAAACAAAGTGGAAACACTTTTATTTCTTCTCCTCTTCCACGAAACTCGGTTATAACGTCTTTAGACAGAAATTTGGAGTTACTTCCCGTTACATACACATCCGCATTTTTTACTTTTAGATAGCTATTAAGGACATCCTCAAACTCGTTTACGTGCTGCACTTCATCAAGAAGAATATAGTACATTTGGCTATCAGTCATTTTACCATCGATATATTCCAAAAGAGCATCCGGATTACGCAAGGCTTTATTACGTCGATCCTCCAAATCTACTTGTATTATGTGATTCTCATCCACTCCTTCCTCTATCAGATAGTTGTAGAAAAGAGTAAACAACAGGTATGATTTACCACAACGACGCATACCTGTTATGATTTTAATCATATCGTTATGCTTACTATCAATAAGCTGCTTAAGGTAAATATCTCGTTTTATCTCCATAACTAATATAAAATTATTGCGTATTTACGCATTTTCTCTCAACAAAGAAAAACAAATAATTCCGGCTTTCCAATACCTATTGAAAATTATTGCGTATTTACGTACTTCTTCTCTGTGGGATAATACAAGACAGACAATAACTTCTAAAAATCACTAGCGGTGTTCTAAGGTGTCTGTCTATCAATAAACGGGAATTTAATTCATTAAAAGGAGGGATTTTCAATGAGAGGCATGTCAAAACACACCTCTCTTATGAACTTTATAAACTTTTTATTTCCGGTAATCATAGAAACCGATTCCGGTCTTACGTCCCAACAAGTTGGCACGAACCATTTTCCGTAATAACGGGTGAGGGCGATACTTGGAATCACCGAATTCATTATACAGCACTTCCATGATAGCCAGACACACGTCCAAACCGATCAAGTCTCCCAATGCCAAAGGTCCCATCGGGTGGTTAGCCCCTAATTTCATGGCCTCGTCAATCTCTTCCTTGGTAGCAACACCGTCAGCGTAAATTCCAATACCCTCGTTTACCATCGGGATCAGGATTCTATTTACCACGAAACCGGGAGCCTCGTTCACGCTTACCGGGGTCTTACCCACTTCTGCAGCGATTGCCATCACCTTGTCGTGAACCTCCTGAGAAGTCAACTGCCCTTTAATCACCTCAACCAATTTCATCATCGGCACCGGGTTAAAGAAATGCATACCGATCACTTTCTCCGGACGACTCGTTGCAGCAGCAATTTCCGTGATAGAAAGAGAAGAAGTATTCGTGGCCAAGATAGCTTCCGGCTTGCAGATCGCATCCAACGTTTTGAATATCTCGTTCTTGGTTGCCATATCCTCGGCAACCACCTCGATCACCAAATCAGCATCTTTACAATCCTCGTATGCCATCGTGTCCTTGATGCGGGCATTGATAGCATCCTTCTCGGCAGCTTCCATCTTGCCTTTTTCTACCAACTTGGAAAGGCTCTTCTCGATAGCCTTGTGAGCTTTACCTAAAGATGCCTCTGAACGACCTTTTAACAACACGTCATGCCCGGCTTGAGCAAAGGTTTGGGCAATACCATTACCCATCGTACCTGTACCTACAACGCAAATTTTCATTTCCTCTTAATTTAAAACCTTCAAATATATAATATCAAATTCTCTATTATCGTACAAACGCTAGCTTTTCAGCTTTTATCTTTTCTTGAATTCCGCTCCTCTTTTGCCTAGAAATGCCTGCATTCCTTCTTTCTGATCCTCAGTTGAAAAACAAAGTCCGAACAAATCACTTTCGATGGAAATGCCCGTGTCAATATCTGTCTCCACTCCCCGGTTAATCGCCTCTTTAGCATAACGTACTGCCAGTGGAGCTTTTGCTGCGATCTTCTTCGCCATGGCCATACATTCATCCATCAGCGCTTCCGGTTCCACCACCTTGTTCACCAACCCGATACGATAGGCCTCCTCGGCGACAATCACGTCTGCCGTGTAGATCAGCTCTTTTGCCTTACCCAATCCCACGATACGCGGTAACCGTTGTGTACCGGAGAATCCCGGGGTGATCCCCAACCCTACTTCCGGTTGTCCGAATTTAGCTTTCACCGAAGCGATACGGATGTCACAAGCCATGGCTAACTCACATCCCCCCCCTAGCGCGAAACCATTTACACCGGCAATAACCACCTTGTTCAACAATTCGATTTTGCGGAAAACTGCCGCACCCAGCTCTCCAAATGCTTTCCCCTCCACCGCATTCAACGTACTCATCTGGGATATATCCGCTCCCGCCACGAACGAGCGTCCTTCACCCGTCAGAATGACAACATCAACACTATCATCCTCTCCGATAGCCGTAAAGGCTGCATCCAATTCTTTCAAAATCGTCGAATTCAAAGCATTCAACGCCTCCGGGTTATTAATTTTAACCGTGCAAATATTATCCTGTTTCTCGACAATTAGTTTCGTATACGCCATAACTTTTCTATTTTGATTCATTTTGATAACACCTCTTGTTTCTGTATCTTTGTAGGCAAAAATAACCTTTAATCAAGAATAAACCAATCTTTTTGATATGAGTTTTTCAGACATTAGTATACAAGAACTTGCAAGTGCTTTCATGGTCCTGTTTGCCGTAATTGACATCACGGGAGCCGTGCCTATCATTAATGATATTCAAAATAAAGGACACAAAATTAGTGCCATAAAAGCCGCTTTGGCATCCTATATTCTTCTCGTGGCATTCCTTTTCGTTGGGGATGGTCTACTCAACTTGTTCAGCGTGGACATTTCCTCGTTTGCCGTGGCCGGTTCTCTCGTGATCTTCGTACTGGCAGTAGAAATGATCTTCGGAATCCCTATTTTCAAAAATGACGGTCCATCAGGAACGGCATCCATTGTACCGCTAGTATTTCCCTTGATCGTGGGAGCCGGAACATTAACGACTTTATTGGCTTTGCGGGCGGAATATCATACCATCAATATTATTATCGCCTTAACCCTAAACATTATTGTCGTCTATTTCGTACTAAAAAATGTATCGCTGGTCGAAAAGGTATTCGGGAAAGGCGGGGTTTATATATTACGTAAATTCTTAGGTATCATTCTCCTCGCCATTTCGGTTAAACTCTTTACCAGCAACCTCACATCACTGATTGATATTTTCAAATAAAGAGGCCCAAAGCCTCTTTATTTGTTACAAGTTACAAGTTGAACTATGCCCTGCAAGTTACAAGTTAAATCAAGTAACCTGTAACCCATAAACCTGCAACTTGTAACAATCGCTATCGGCAATAGCGATTAATGTAAGCATTCACACTCGTCACTCCCAGTGATTTAGCTTTCCGCCAATCGGCACACGCCTCCTTGCGTTTTCCGGTACTGAAATAAGCAATTCCCCGGTTCGCATAAATAGCACCGTTATCCTTGTTCAGCTTGAGAGAATAAGTATAGTCCGGTATCGCCTTCGCAAATTCACGCTGCTTCAAATAACAATTCCCCCGGTTCAAATAATAAGCGTACACCAACTCGTATTCTTCCCCATTTTTCTTAGCGTATTGGATTGCCAGAGAATACTCCTTAATGGCTGCCGCATAATTCTGTTGATTCTGATAAATATTCCCCAAATAATAACAAAGTTCGTCATCTTCCTCAAATATCCCCTTTCCTTTCACTAGAAACTCCTTCAGCAAAGAAATCTGGTTCGTGTGAGTACAAGCTGTATTCAAAGACGAGTAAACCTCTCGTAATTTCGGATTCAACCGATTAGCCGCGATCAATTTTTGAACAGCATCTTTATAATCTCCATTTTCTATATCCGTATTTGCCTCGTTCAACAACTCGATCGGTTTATTGACCGCACTCACGTCAACCTGACCTGTTGCCATACTGGTTATAGCAACCAAGGTCATCAATAACAAAGTGACTTTTCTCATAATCTGGCGATAAATTAGTGTTTGTGTGTTTCGAATCCCAAAAATAATGAAAAGGAATTAAAAAGCAAATCCACATCGCTAAAAAAGTCCACATCGTTTACAAAGTCATAAGGTTTATAAGGAGGCTATCCAAAAAGGCACACCCTTTTTTCGGACACAACTTTTGTGATTAGGGAAAATAGTTGAT